>JBOEHD010000066.1:4589-20744 GCA_050633745.1 Acidimicrobiales bacterium | reverse complement strand
CGTAGGCGATCCTGGCGATGTGGTCGGGGCCACAGGCATCGCCCTGGCCCTCGTCGTTAGCCCAGACGTACCGCGCGACGGCGATTCCAAGCACGTCGAAGCCGGGGCCAAGATTGGCCGACGATCCAGGAGCCTGCACACGCGTCACAGTTCGATAGTAGAGCCTCAACCGCACAATCCCCGGCCGTTTGCGCCAAAGGAAAGGTGACAGTCGAGTGACGTTCCCCGCGAAGCGGCAATAGCTAGCGAAGCGGCAATAGCTAGCGACTCCGCAAATAGCTACCGAAGCGGCAGAGCGCTAGTGGAACGGCAAGTAGTTAGCCCGCTCCCAGTCGGTGATCGGCTGGGTGGCATCGAGACCGCCGGGCTCGGCGGCCAGGAAGCTGGCCCACTCGATTTTCTTGATGTCGACAAAGTTGGCCACCAGATCCGGCCCGATGGCGTCAACCAGCTCCTGATCGGCTTCCAGGTCTGCCAGCGCCGACCCCAGGTCGGCGGCACAGCGTCGCTCGGTATTGATCGAGTCCATGCCGTCACCGGTCTCCGGGTCTGGTGCGCTGAGTTGGTTGACCACGCCCAGCCGGGCAGCCTGGAGCACCGCAGCAGCAGCGGTGTATGGGTTGGCGCTGCCATCGGCCATGCGATGTTCGATCCTGGTTCCGCCGCCACGCTGGGGCGGGATCCGCACCGCGGCGCAACGATGGTCGAAGCCCCAATTTGCCCACTGCCCGACCAGTTCTCCAGGTACGAGGCGACGGTAGGCGTTCACCGTAGGGGCGCACAGCGCCGTCAGCCCTTCATGGTGGGCGATCAATCCGGCGATGGCCTGGCGGGCCAGGCTCGACAGTCCATCGGGCTGGTCGCGGTCATAGAGCGCATTCTCGCCAACGGAGCCGCTCCCGGCCGCATTGGTGGCCAAGCTCATGTTGACGTGCAGGCCAGACCCGGTTCGGTCGGCCAAGGGACGGCCGAGGAACGTCATCATGAGCCCGTGCTCGTTCGCCACCTCGCGGGCCAGTTCCTTGAAGAGGAAGATGTTGTCGACCGCTTCGAGAGCGTCGCCGTACTCCAGGGTCAGCTCGAACTGTGGGCTGTCGAACTCGGTGTTGAGCGATTCGATGGGGATCCCCGAGCTCTCGGCTCGGTCCATGATCTCGCTGATGAGGCCGGTTGGGTCGGTCAGCCTTCCGGTGCCATAGACGTAGGCCGATGGGGTCTCGTATGGCTGCCAGCCGCCAGAGCCGTCCGGCTCAAGCAGGTACGCCTCCAACTCGATGCCAATCTTTGGTGAGTAACCGAGCGCTTCCCAGTCGGCAACGGCTCGACGCAGGGTGTTGCGAGCAGACGCGGCGAACGGTTGGTGGTCGAACATGAGGTCGGCCACCACAACACCGGTGTTCGGCTCCCAGCATGGTCGGGCTGTAGCGATGTCGAACTCGGCTTCGAGATCCGGGAACCCGGTCGGGTCGACCCCGGTTTCGACCTCGTAGATGCCTTTGTCGTATCCCTGGAGGAATACCCCGATACAGAACGAGGTGCCGTTAGCTGCCGAACGAGCCGGTAGATATTTGCCCCGGGCGAGGCCTAGATGATCGGGCCACAGCACCCGGTACCTGCGGAATTCGGTTTCGGTCATTGGAGCCGCTCCTCTCTTTCGAGCTTTTTGCTCGTTTCGCCTTTTGATCCCATTCGGCTTCGATCCGATGAGAGTTATTCCTCGAGCCCGAAGGCCCCGAGGCGCCCTCGTACCACTTCAACGCTCCAGGGCAGCATCGTTGCCCCGCATCGGGCGTCACGATAAAGCCGTTCCAGTGGCAGGGAACGCAACAGTGAGCGTCCGCCACAAGCCTGGATGGCCATCGACGCCATAGCCGGTGCACCCTCCATCGTGGTGATCATCGAAACCCAAGCTCGGCGGAGGGCCTCAGGGTCGGGGTCGACGCCCCCGTCCTGCATCACCGCGTATGCCAGGGCTTTTGCCTGGGTGTGACGGACCTGAATTTCGGTCCAGTGATGTTCTTTCTGGGGATGGCCGGCCCGACTTGTGCCATCGATAGTCCCCGAGAGGTACGCCTCGGTGAAATCGGCGATAGCCCCCATCACCCCGAGGTAGGCAAACGACAGCGTCATGTAGAAGTGCGGCCAGCGCTTGGCCATCTTGTTGAAGGTACCTGCCGGTATCCACTCGTTGTCGGCCGGGACGAACACGTCGTTCAGTTCGAGGGTCCGAGAGATGGTGCCCCGCATACCTAGTGGGTCCCAGTCACCGGTGACGGTCAGCCCTTCGGCGTCGGCTGGCACGCCGAGCAGCCGAACCTGGCGATCTCCTTCGACCATGCAGGCGACGTTGTGGATGTCGGCCGACGTTGAGAGCGAAGCGAAGATCTTGCGTCCGGTGACCCGGTAGCCGCCATCGACCGGGGCGGCCATGGTGGCGAAACCCTGGACTGCTCCGGGAGCGACACCCTCGGAGAACGGCTGCGAGTGAACGGTGTGGTTCTCGACGATGTCGCTAAACAGCCTCTCGCGGCGTCGGTTGAGTAACGCTAAGTCTTCTGCGTCCAGGTCGAGTTCATCGGCTATCTGGCCTGCCAGCAGGCAGGTCGCAGTGTGCATGTTGAACGCCAGCGCGGTCGAACCGCAGTGGCGTCCTAGTTCTTCGGCCACCAGACCGTAGGTGGCGTAGTCTCCCCCGAGCCCGCCGTACGACTCCGGAATGCACAGCGCCAGGAAGCCAGCGTCACGCAGATCGGCGAAATTCTCGTATGGGAACGAGGCGTCTCGATCGTACTGCGACGCCCGCTCCTCCATCGCCGGACCGAGCGCCGCTGCTCTCGCTACCAGGTCCCGCTGCCGATCGGTGATCCACTCCATAGAGCGGTCACACTACCAGAGGCCGATTGCACTCCCGGAGTTCGGTCGAATGGGCAAAATCCAACATGGCGACTAGCGCTCCGACGGAGATAGTTAGGGACCGTACAATCGGCTAGGGTTCCCCTATGACCGGGTCATCCGCATCAAAAACCACGCCCGGGACCGTGTTGTTTATCCAGCACGACTGGGAAGCTACGCCTGGATATGTCGGCGCCAGAATGGCTGAACGAGGTTTCGAAACCACCACGGTGACCATCGCCGCGACCCATGCCAATAGCAACCCACAGATGGAGTTCGGCGACCCCGGCGAGTTCGATGTCATCGTTCCGCTCGGCTCGATCTATTCGGTGTACGACACCGACCGCATTGGCAACTGGATCGGTGCCGAGCTCGACTTTCTGGCCCGCGCCTACGCCCAAGACATTCCGATACTCGGCATCTGTTTCGGTGGGCAGGCTCTGGCCGCAGCGCTTGGCGGCACGGTGGAACAGTCGCCGGAGCCCGAGGTCGGCTGGCTGACGGTCGACTCGGACCGTCCCGACGATCTGGCAGAAGGTCCCTGGATGCAGTGGCACTATGACCGATTCACGGTCCCAACGGCGGGCACCGAACTGGCCCGAAACTCCGTCGGACCACAGGCGTTCACAATGGGACGAAGCCTCGGCGTGCAGTTCCATCCCGAGGTCACCGTCGACATCGTCAATTCTTGGTTGACCGGCGCCCCAGCCGAGGAGCTCGACAAGCCACACATCGACATCGGTAAGATCCGCGCCGACACGGAATGGCTGGCACCCCAGGCAAAGGCCAGGACCGATCGACTTGTCGACTGGTTCCTAGACGACATCGCCGGCTTCGATCACCCCAACCCAGATCCCAGCAGTGCAAACCTCAGCAGTGCAGCAAAGAGCGAGTCACCCTCATGACAAACGGTCAGTCGGCCGACACCCGCGGCGCTAGTGCAAAGCCGCTCATCGGTCTGAGCGGCCGCCGCAAGTCGGCGAAGGACGTCGCCGGTTTCCCCGACAGCCTTAGCGGCCTGGAGATCGACCTGTACATCGCCGATTATGCTCGCGCCGTACTGGCCGCAGGCGGGCTGCCCGTGCATCTGCCCATGGACGCCGATCCGACCGACTATCTCGGTCAGATCCACGGGGTATTGCTGAGCGGTGGCGCCGATATCGCCCCGGAGATGTACGGTCAGGAACCGGATGGACAGGGCGGTTACGAGCCCGAGCGAGATGCCCTTGAGCTAACGCTGTTGGCCGGTGCCATCGATCAAGATCTGCCGGTGCTCGGCATCTGCAGAGGTTTGCAAATGATCAACGTGCACGCTGGTGGCACGCTCCATCAGCACGTGCCAGAGCACGCCCGCTACGACGTCGCCCCTCACGCCAAAACCCACGAGGTCACCTTCGAGTCCGAGACTCGGCTGTCGCTGCTGTACGGCGGAAGCACCGACAGCTCACCGTCGGCCAGGATGGTTAACTCGCTGCATCATCAAACCATCGATGAACTCGGCCACGGCCTCAAAGTCAGCGCCCGTGGGGACGACGGGGTCATCGAGGGTTTGGAGTTACCAGGCCAGGACCTACTGGCCGTGCAGTGGCATCCCGAGATGCTGCTGGAACCTGAACCGGTGTTCGACTGGCTGATCAGCCAGGCCAACAAGCGCCTCAACGCCTAGGGACGATCATGGATAACAGCCACGCCGACCTCACATCGCATGACACCTACACCTCGGGGGTGCCGCACGCGACGTTCACCCGGCTGCGACAGACCGAGCCGGTTTCATGGGTAGACGAAGCGGACGGCTCGGGGTTCTGGGCCATCACCAAGTATCGCGACATCATCGATGTAAGTCGCGACGTCGAAACCTTCACCTCCCGTCTGGGCATCCGCCTTGAGGAGATGTCGGAAGAAGAAACACTGGCCCGCCAAACGATGATGGAGCACGATCCGCCGAGCCACACTCGACTCCGCCGGCTGGTCAGTCGTGGCTTCACCCGTAGAACGGTCGAAGCCTATGAGGATCAGATCCGAGAGCTGGCAGCCGAGGTAGTCGACCAGGCGGTGGCTAAGGAACGATTCGATTTCGTCACCGATGTGGCGACCCAGTTGCCGATGAAGATGTTGGGCCGGTTGCTCGGCACCCCTGATTCCGACGGCGAGTTTCTAGTCGAGCAGGGCGATGCTCTACTTGGTAACAGCGATCCGGACTTCACCGACCACGTCATCGATCAGGCCGACACCGACGAGTTTCGGCTGATCCCGTTCCGCTCCCCTGCCGGGCTGCATCTGTTCGACTACGCACGCCAGCAGGCCGCGCTGCGCCGGGAGAACCCAACAGATGACATCATCAGCCAGCTGCTAGCCGAAACCACCGACGGCAACCCGCTGACCGACCACGAGTTCAACAACTTCTTCACGCTGCTGGTCGCCGCCGGTAACGACACCACCCGCTACACGATGACCGGCGGCCTCAAAGCGCTTCTCGAACGACCCGAGCTGATCGAACGACTGCGGAACGGTGACGATGCGCTGTGGACCACAACCGTCGATGAGATCCTGCGCTGGACTTCGGTAACCACTCATTTCCGTCGCACCGCCACCGTCGACACCGAAATGGGTGGCCGGTCCATCAAGGCCGGCGACAAAGTTGTGATGTACTTCGTCTCCGGCGACTACGACGAAGAACAGTTCGAAGACCCCTTCACCTTCGACATCACCAGAGATCCCAACGACCACATGGCATTCGGACGGGGCGGGCCTCATCTTTGTCTGGGAGCCTGGTTGGCCAGGATGGAGATCCGGGTGACGATGCAGGAGTTCATCAAACGGGTGGCAACCGTCGAGCAGGTCGGCCAGGAGAAGTACCTGCGCTCAAACTTCATCGCCGGTATCAAGTCGCTGCCGATCGAAGTGCGCCCGCTGGCCCCGTAGGCTCACAGCGATGACCGAGCCTGAAGACATCCAGCGACAGCCCGAGCAGCTAGATGTCGTGACGCCGACCGGGGTGCACCTGCGAGCGGCTGAACGATCCGAGGTACACAACGGCGGCCACTGGCACCAGGTCTTTCATTGCCTGGTGATACGGCCGGGAACACCTGCCCGAGTCGTGCTGCAGCGTCGGCACCATTCCAAAGCGGCGTTTCCCGGACTGCTCGATCTGTCTGCGACCGGTCACCTGATGGCCGGAGAGAGTCCCGCTGACGGGGTGCGGGAACTGAACGAGGAGCTGGGCATCGATGCCACCGCCGCCGACCTACATCCTGTCGGCGTCCGACTACTGGCCGATGATGGCGGCGAGGGCCAGAACCGCGAGCGGGTACACCTCTACTTCATGACCGATGATCGACCGCTCGACCGCTACAACCCCGAACCGACCGAGGTCGAGAGTCTGGTCGAGGTAGCAGCCGACGACCTGCTCGACCTGATCGCCGGGCTCAATTCGGCGCCCACTGCTGCCAAGCCCGCACATGCCGATTCGAGGTCGATAGCGGCCTCGGAGTGGCGGCCCGGTTCAGCGGTCACCTCGAGCACCATCACCGGGGCCGACCTCATCAAGCCAAGCGACGGCTACTGGACGGTGCTGCTGGTTATGGCTGAACGATACGCCGATGGCGGCGGTCAGCCATTGGCAATCTAGGGTCAGCTCTTGATCAGTCCGAGCGCTTCGGCCCGGGTCGACGAGTTTTCCTTGAGTAGACCGCGAACAGCCGAGGTGGTGGTGCTCGATCCGGGCTTGTGTACGCCGCGCATCGACATACACAGGTGCTCGGCCTCGATAACCACCAGCACTCCGGCCGCGCTCAGCCGTTCGACGATGGCGTCTGCGACCTGGCCGGTCAGTCGCTCCTGGACCTGAAGTCGGCGGGCAAACCCATCGACGACTCGGGCCAGTTTGGAGAGGCCGCAGACCCGTCCGCCGGGACCTGGCAGGTAGGCCACATGGGCCTGACCGATGAACGGCAACATGTGATGCTCACACATCGAGCTGAACGGTATGTCTTTCACGATGACCATCTCGTCGTGGTCGACCTCGAACTGTTTGTCGAGATGGTCGGCAGGGTTCTCGGCGTAGCCGCCGAGTAGTTCGGTATAGGACTTGGCAACCCGCGAAGGCGTATCGAGGAGGCCGTCACGGTCGGGGTCCTCACCGACCGATTTCAGAATTTCGCGCACGGCATCTTCTATTTGCTGCAGATCCATCGGGTCAGTCTGGCAGCGGATTGGCCAACAGGCTCAACCGAGCTCCGAGCGATCGACGAACTCCTCAAGAGCCTCCGGGTTAGCCAGCGCCTCGATATTGAGCACCGGCCTGCCGTGGATCGTCTCGGTAACCGCAAGCTCCACGATCTTTCCCGACCTGGTACGAGGAATGTCAGACACTTCGGCCACCACGCCCGGCACGTGGCGGGGCGAACACTTGGAGCGAAGCTCCGAGCGGATGGTGCCGATCAACTGCTCGGTCAGGCTTTGCCCATCGACCAGACGTACGAACAGAACGATCCGAGTGTCACCATCCCACTCTTGAGCCACGGCGATTGCCTCCGCGATCTCCGGCAGCTGTTCCACCACCCGGTAGATCTCAGCGGTCCCGATCCTTACGCCGGAGGCATTTAGGGTGGCGTCTGAGCGACCGTGAATGACCATGCCGCCCTGTTCGGTCCACGACGCGTAGTCGCCATGAGCCCAGACCCCAGGGAAACGATCGAAGTAGGCGCTCTGATAACGCTGGCCGTCGCTGTCGCCCCAGAACTCCAGCGGCATCGACGGGAACGGGGTCCGGCACACCAGTTCGCCCTTTTCTCCAACACTTGAGGGTGCGCCGTCGTCGGCGAAAACCTCGATGTCCAGGCCCAGTGCCTTGCCTTGGATTTCACCGGCAAACACGGGCTTGGTTGGATCGCCGAGCACCAGGCAGCCGCAAAGGTCGGTGCCACCGGCGATCGATGCCAGATGCACATCGGGCGAGATCGCATCGTAGACCCATGCGAACCCTTCGTGGCTTAGCGGCGATCCGGTGGAGCTGACCGACCGGATCGACGACAGGTCATGATTTTCCGACGGCCGATACCCCGACTTCATGATGCTGTCGATGTACTTGGCCGACACCCCGAACAGGGTGAGGCTTTCCTGCTCGGCCAACTCGAACAAGCTTGCGGTAGACGGGTAGGCGGGGTTGCCGTCGTAGAGCACGATGGTTGCTCCGACACCGAGGCAGCTGACAAGCCAGTTCCACATCATCCAGCCACAGGTGGTGAAGAAGAACGCCCGGTCACCGGCACCGATGTCGCCGTGAAGCCGTTGCTCGCTGAGGTGCTTGAGCAGCACTCCCCCGGCCCGGTGCACGATGCACTTTGGTTTGCCGGTGGTGCCTGACGAATAGAGAATGTAGATCGCATGGTCGCCGGGCAACTGCTCGAAGTGCAATGGCGCACCATCGTGCTCGGCCAGCACTTCTCTCCACAGCTCGATCGATGCGGAGCCGCTTCCAGTACCGATACCGCTGAGGTCTGGCTCGGTGCTCAGTACGCCGACAACCACGACCCGCTGCAACGAACCGAGCGCCTCTGTAATGGTGTCGAGTCGGTCGAGTAGCGGGAACTCCCGTCCGCCGTAGCGATAGCCGTCGGCGGCCAACAGGACCTTGGGTTCGGTTTGTCCAAATCGATCGACGACACCGTCGACGCCGAAGTCGGATGAGGTCGAGGTGAAGACCGCCCCGATCGATGCCGCGGCCAGGAACATCACGATGGTTTCGCTGCGATGGGGCATCCACGCCGCAACCCGGTCGCCTCGTTCGACACCGTACGAGCGGAGGGCGGCGGCCATCGCCGCCACCTGGCCTCGTAGCTCGTCCCAAGTGGTTGTTTCGGTAGCGACCCCGCCGTCGGCCTCGCTCACCGCAACGATGGCCGGGTCGAGCGCACCGGGGCGCTCTGCCAGCAGGTTCTCAGCGAAGTTCAGTGTCGAGTCCGGCAAAAATCGTGCGTCTTGGAAACGGGAGCCGAGGTCCATATCGATGGCGCCGGGATCGCCGATGATCTCGCACCAGTCCCAGACCGCTCGCCAGAAGGCTCCCGGCTCATCTATCGACCATCGCCAAAGGTCGTCGGAGTCTGTTGAATCGGGCAGGTACCGACGGCGGAACCCATCCATCTGGGTCGACCGTGCACGATCGACTGTTGGCTGCCAAAGTGGGCTAGTCATGCCGCCACCTTCCCTCTAGAGGTTCGTCTCATACCGATTTCAGATGCAGGATCAGCGCCGACTCCGGATCGAGAATCGGTGGCTGCAGACCCGCAGCCATCAATACTCGGCCGCTGAGGGCCACTTCGCTACCCGCTTTCAGTTCTTCGACCCAGCGGGGTGGCCGCAGGCTGCGGTCGTGCACTGGGCCGGGCAGCGGAATGGTTGAGAGCCGGTAAACCCGGTCGGGGTCGAGCCCATTGAAACGGATCGGGCCCTGCAGTGTTTCCAGTGTGCTGGCAACCCTGGCGTATACGAACAGCGCTTCGCTGCGGTCGCTAGCCACGACGCCCATGGTGTTGACCGAATGGTCCGGCGAATCGAGGCGGCGCAAGTCGCCGCCGTGGAGCAAGGCCCGATGCTGTTTGTATTGGGCGATGAAGGCGGCGATCTCGGCTCGGTCTTCGGGCGATGTGGTCAGCAGGTTCCACTCGATGCCGAGGTGCCCCAGGAACGCCGAGGCCGCTCGTAACCCAAGGTCGTGGCTGCGTCCGGTGGTGTGGGACACCGGCGGACCGATATGGGCCCCCATGATCTCCGGCGGGAACAGCATCGAGAAGCCCCGCTGGATGCTCTGACGATCGAGAGCATCGTTGCTGTCGGAGGTCCAGATGCGTTCCGTTCGAGCCAAGATCTCAAAATCGGCTCGGGCTCCGCCGGAGGAACAGCTCTCGAACTCGACGCTCGGATGGCGGCGACGCAGTTCGTCGAAGAGCTCGTACATCGCCAAGGTCTGTAAACGGCTCCCGGCTCGGCCGTCGTGGGTTGGCTGCACATGATCGCGGTTCATGTCCCATTTGAGGTAGCCGATCTCGTGCTGGCCCAAGATCCCGTCGATCAGGTCGAGTATGTACTGCCAGGCTTGGGGATTGGCCAGATCCAGCACCAGCTGATTCCTTGCCAGTTGCTGCGGATAACGATCATCGTGCAACACCCACTCCGGGTGAGCGCGGAACAGCTCGGAATCAGGGTTGACCATCTCCGGCTCGAACCACAGTCCGAACTCCATGCCCAGAGCGGTGACGTGTTTGATCAGCGGGTCGAGCCCATCGGGGTATTTGTCGGGGTCGACGATCCAATCGCCGAGGGCCGAAGTGTCGTCGTTGCGACCGAGGAACCAACCGTCGTCGAGCACAAACCGTTCGACGCCAACCTCAGCAGCCCGGGATGCCAGATCTCGCAGGGTCGGCAGATCGTGATCGAAGTAGACCGCCTCCCAGGTATTGAGCATGACCGGGCGAGGACGGTCGGGCCCCGGATGGTGAGGCCGAGAACGTAAGAATCGGTGGAAGGCCAGCGAAACATCGCCCAACCCGGCAGCGCTGTAGGCACCGTACACAACGGGGGCGCTGAGCGTCTGGCCCGGTTCAAGAACCGCTTCGGCGCTGTGCAACAACTCACCAAGCTGCAGGTGACGGCGGCCATCGGATAGCCGCTCGGCCACGATCCTGCTGTTGCCGCTCCAGCCGAGGTTCAGTCCCCAGACCTGGCCCGTGGTTTCGTCGAAACCCTCGGTGCCGGCGAAGACAGCGGGCACTCGATCGTGCGAAGTTCGACCTCGTCGATTTTCGCTTACCCAGGCTCCCGCCTGCCACTGCTGACGTTGGGGCTGGAACTCCATTGTCCACCGCCCGCTGAAGGTGAGCAGTTCGGCGGCCCACGGCGGCAAAGCCACGCTGGGGGCCAGCCGATCAACAACGTACGGGGACCGTCCGGTGTTGGTGACCGCAACTGCCAGCTGCAGAACCTCGGTGACGCGGCACAGACGTACCGACAATTCGAGGGATAGTTCGGCCACGTCGTCGGTGAGCCGCCAATGCACAGCGCTCTGCGCCTGAGACGTGGTTTGTTCGACCTGACCGGCGCCGAATCGAGGGTTGTAGCCATCGCCAAACCCCGTAGCTTCGGCGGCAGCGTCACCTGTAAGCCCGACCCGATGTCCGTCGATTCCCGGCATACCAGCGAAGCCACGACCCGGCTCGGTTACAAGCCCTAGTGGGGTCTCAGCGTCGAGGGAAGCTCTAGCGACGGGGCGAGATCGGGCCAGGTCGACCATGGCTGCCTCGCCATCGGTCAGTGGTGTGCCCCAGTACGCCATGATCGGCATCTCAGCCTGGTGTGCCACCAGCACCACGCTGGTTCGGTCCGACGACAGGTGGACCACCTGGGGGCGCTGTAAATCGTTATCCTCGACGCTGTCGTGCACAGGGCCTCCTATCTCCGGGCTAGTTGCTGGCTATGTATTCGTTACTGCCTGTACTCGTTACTGCCCTGTATTCATTACTGGCTACGCAGTACTGAATGCGGGCACAGCCGGAAAGACCGTAGACATAGATCCGCCTGTTTCAGTGGTCTTTTGCTACGAATTCCGCTGAATCGAACCTGTTCACAGCGTCACGGCTATGCTCAGCGGAGCATCATGCCTCGGGGAGAGCGCATGATCGAAGTCGTCAGCAACTGACGCATAGGGAAATGAGAGATTCCTAATGTCTAAATTGATCCTGCCTAAATCGCCGAGCCCATCGAAGGTCGGTATGCCAATCGGCCGCCGTGGCTTCATCAAGGGTGCAGCTGGCGCAGCGGGCGCCGTTTCTGTCGGCGGCCTTCTGGCAGCCTGTGGCAGCGATGACGCCACGACCGATGCTGGCAGCGACACCGCTGGCCTAACGCTCGGTGAAGCCAGTGGCGACCTGACCATCGGCTCGAACTACTCGAACGAACTCCCGCAGGCCGGTTTGGCCGCTGCGGTAGCAGCTGTTCCGAACGAGAACATCAACGGTCTGATCAACGAAGTTGATCACAACACCTTCCAGGAGAACATCCAGACCTACCTCCAGCAGCCGGATGACATCATCCCGTGGTTCGCTGGATACCGGATGCGGTTCTTCGCCGAACAGGATCTTCTTGGCGACATCAGCGACGTTTGGGGCCAGATCGGCTCGGAGCAGTCCGACGGCTTCAAGCAGGCCTCTACCGGCGACGACGGCAACCAGTACTTCGTCCCATGGGCCTACTACGCCTGGGGCATCTACTACCGCAAGAGCCTCTTTGCCGACAACGGCTACGAGATCCCGACCGACCTGGCTGGCCTGACCAGCCTCGGTGAAGCCATGGCTGCCGATGGCATCACGCCGTTCGCCTTCGCCAACGGTGGCAACTGGCCAGCGATGGGTACCTTCGACCAGATCAACTTCCGCCTGCATGGCTATCAGTTCCACGTCGACCTCATGGCAGGCAAGGAGCCGTGGAACGGTGACAAGGTCAAGGAGACCTTCAACACCTTCGCCGAGCTGCTCCCGCTTCACCAGGAGAACCCCAATGGGCGCGAGTGGGAAGAAGCAGCGGCAGCGATCGTGAACAAGGAAGCCGGCATGATGACCATCGGCACCTTCATCGGCTCCCAGTTCCCTGAGGAAGACTTCGACGACATCGACTTCTTCCCGTTCCCGGCACTGAGCGACGAGCACGGCATCGACACCATCGAAGCCCCGATCGACGGCTGGATGATGGCCAAGGCACCGAAGAACGAGGCCGCGGCAAAGGAAATGCTGGCCCACTTCGGCACCGGCGTTGCCCAGGACGCATACCTGGCAGAAGACCCGAGCGTCGTAGCGACGTCGTCAAGCGCCGACACCAGCGTCTACAACGACCTGCAGCGCAAGGTTCAAGCCGCTGTGGCCAGCGCCAAGAGCGTCACGCAGTTCCTCGATCGTGACACCAGCCCCGAGTTCGCTTCGAACGTCGCCGGTCCTCGGATCGCTGACTTCCTAGCCGACCCGACCAAGCTCGATTCCATCCTTGATGACATGGAAGAGCAGGCTGAGGTAATCCTTCGGGGCTAGCAAGTAAGTTGCACATCCCACTGGCTGCATCTCCATCCAACGGGCCTAATTGGCCGTACGGCTTGATGCTGAGCCACTGAGCTACTAGTAAGTAACGGATCCTATGACCTCCACCGTGACCGACGAACCGACGACTGGCAAAAGCCCCAAGTCGAATCGCGGGAGCGGTGGAGGTCTGCGTTTTTCAGGCCGGGACCGCCTGGTCTTCGGCCTTATGGTCGGGGTGCCAACGGCGATCCACATACTGTTCGTATGGATTCCCACGCTGGCTTCGATCCTGCTGTCGTTCACCAACTGGAAGGGCATCAGGTTCTCCGACCTGGAGTTCGTCGGTTTCACCAACTACCAGCAGATCTTCACCGTCTTCGAGCAGGACTTCTACCAGGCGCTTATCAACAACGCGGTCCTGATGTTGTTTCTATTTGTCGGGCCGACATCGCTTGGAATGTTCATCGCCTATCTACTCGACAAGGAGTTGAAGGGCACCAGGATCTACCAAAGCCTGTTCTACACCCCCGTTGTGCTATCGCTGGCCGTCGTCGGCTTCATTTGGAAGAGCGTTATCTACTCACCAAAGCAGGGATTCGCCACCGAATTGGTGAACGGCGTTGGTGGCGGCGAGGGTGAGATCGACTGGATCGGCAATCAGGCGTTCTTCCCCTTCGCTGGGACCATGACGGTCCTGGCCATCCTGTTCCTAATCATCGCTGCGGCGGTGCACCTGTTCTGGCACAACGCGGTCCCTACCGCCATCGTCGGCGGGATCGGCATTCTGCTGCTGCTGTTCTCGCTAACCACAAATGCCGAACCGGAGTATGGCGTCTCCAAGAACTTCGTGGCCATCCTGGTGGCTATCGCTTGGCGTCACACCGGCTACATCATGGTGCTCTACCTGGCCGGGATGAAGAGCGTCGACCAATCGCTGCGAGAGTCGGCGGCCCTCGATGGTTGCAACGAGTGGCAGTCGTTCCGCCACGTGCTGTTTCCCACGCTGAAGCCGATCAACGTGGTGGTTGCGGTTATCACCGTCATCGAAGCCCTTCGAGCCTTCGACATCATCTTCGCCCTCAACAAGCCTCGCAAAACCGAAGTGCTTTCAATCCTGGTCACCAACAACCTTCTCGGCGAAGGTGGCGGCAACGTCGGTCGTGGGTCGGCATACGCGGTGCTGCTGTTCCTGCTGTGTCTGGCCTTTGTCATCTGGTACGTGACCAACCATTTCAAGCAGTCTGAGCTATGACCGGATCCGATCTATGACCACAGGCATAAACAGAGCAAAGGGTCTCACCTGGCAACGAGGGGTACTTCACCTCTTCCTGATCACCCTGGCGATCGTGTGGCTTGTGCCGCTCGTCGGCGGCCTCTACTCGTCGTTCCGACCGTTCATCGAAACCCAGCGCGACGGCTACCTTTCGCTGCCCGACACATTCACCCTCGACAACTACCGCAACGCCTGGTCGCAGGGCGACATCCTCGATAAGTACTGGAACACATCGCTGGTGCTGTTCCCGGCGCTGCTGCTGACATTGTTCTTCTCCAGCATGGTGGCGTTCACCGCCAGCCGCTTCAGCTGGCGGTTCAACATCGCGCTGCTGGTGCTGTTCACCTCGGGCAACCTGCTGCCCCAGCAGATCGTCATCCAGCCGCTGTTCCAGATGTACAAGCGCATCCCGCTCCCCGACTTCATGTCGAACTCCGGCCAGCTTCTCGGCAGCAACTGGGGCTTGATCCTCATCCACGTTGCGTTCCAGAGCGGCTTTTGCACCTTCGTACTCAGCAACTACATGAAGCTGCTGCCAAAGGAACTGAACGAGGCCGCCATGGTCGACGGTGCCAGCGTGTGGCGCCAGTACTGGTCGGTCATCCTGCCGCTGACCCGCCCGGCTATCGCCGCCCTGGCAACCCTCGAATTCACCTGGATCTACAACGATTTCTTCTGGGCTGTGGTCCTGGAACAGCAGGGCGCCGACCGACCAATCACCTCGTCGTTGGCCAACCTGGGCGGCGAGTTCTTCACCGATGACAACCTGATCGCCGCCGCTTCGGTCATGGTCGCGGCGCCGACGATCCTGGTGTTCCTCGCCCTGCAGCGTCACTTCATCGCCGGGCTGACCCTCGGGTCGACAAAAGGCTAACTCGCTGGCCTGTAGCTAGCCTGACCGCTAGGTCGGATCGTATAGCTGGGCTGGCCCGTCGGTGGTTGCTACCCGCTGCAGGAGTCGAGCAAAGGTCTCGACCGGCTGCGCTCCCGGTACCGCCACCCGCCTATCGAAGACATAGGTCGGCACGCTAGTGATGCCGTTCTCGGCGCAGAACTCAAGGCTGGCCGCCACCTCAGCTCGGCCGGAGTCCTGGTCGAGCCACGCCTTAGCTGCATCGCCGTCGAGGCCAGCTTCAACCGCGCAGGCCAGAAGGCTTTGCTGATCGCCAACGTCGACACCGTCGGTGAAATAGGCCTGCATCAACAGTTCCTTCAGCTCGACCTGTCGACCCTGCTGTTCGGCGAATACCAGCAGCCGGTGGGCCGAGAGCGTGTTGGCCCGCTGGGCGATGTCCATGTTGAACTCGAGGCCCTCCCCCGCCGCTTCGGTCGTCACCGTGTTGAGGATCTTCGCCGCAGCCTGCGGTCCGCCGAACTTCTTTTCGTAGGCCTGGCGTACGGGTTGGGCTTCGGTAGGGGCGTTCGGATCGAGCATGAAGGGCCGATATCGAACTTCGACCTTTTCGCCGGTCTCTCTTTCGTAGTCACCAAGCGCAGCCTCAAAGCGGCGCTTACCGATGTAGCACCACGGGCAAACGACGTCTGACCAAATCTCTACGATCATCAGGCCGTCTCAACTCCGGCCGCTTCACCGAGCTCGAACTTGTCGATGGCGTCGTCTCGCAGTTTGAACTTCTGGATCTTGCCGGTCACGGTCATCGGAAACTCCGCTGTCGTAGCCACGTAACGGGGCACCTTGTAGTGAGCGATCTTTCCCTGGCAGAACTCTCGCACGTCGTCCAGGTTGATCTCGGCCCCATCCTCGGTTTGGATCCAGGCCATGATCTCCTCCCCGTACTTCAGGTCGGGCACCCCAACTACCTGCACATCTTTGATGGCCGGGTGGGCGTAGAGAAACTCCTCGATCTCCCGGGGGTAAACGTTCTCGCCACCGCGGATGATCATGTCCTTAATCCGGCCGACGAT
>JBOEHD010000066.1:0-4522 GCA_050633745.1 Acidimicrobiales bacterium | reverse complement strand
AGGTCGCCGGTGTGCATCCAACCGTCGGCGTCGATGGCCTCGGTGGTGCGGGCTTCGTCGTTCCAGTAGCCGACCATTACCGAGTAGCCCCTGGTGCAGAACTCGCCCGATTCTCCCCTGGCGACCGTTTCACCGGTTTCGGGATCGACGACCTTGATCTCCACGTGAGGATGAACCCGGCCAACGGTTCCGACTCGCTTGTCGATCGGATCGTCGACCGCGGTTTGGGTCGACACCGGTGAGGTCTCGGTCATGCCGTAAGCAATAGTGACCTCGTCCATGTTCATGCGCTCGACGCACTGCTTCATGACCTCAACCGGGCACGGCGACCCGGCCATGATGCCGGTGCGAAGCGAGTCGAGGCTGAAGCTCTCGAAGTTGTCCAGGGCCAACATGGCAATGAACATCGTCGGCACGCCATAAAGGCTGGTGCAGTTCTCGTCTGCGGTGACCCGAAGCGTTTCAACCGGGTCGAAGGCGTCGGCAGGCACCACGATGGTCGCCCCGTGGGTGGTGCAGCCGAGCACGCCCATCACCATGCCGAAGCAGTGATAGAACGGCACCGGCACACAGACTCGATCCTGGTCGGTGTAGGCGCAACCCTCGGCCACAAAGAAGGCGTTATTCAAGATGTTGCGGTGGCTGAGGGTGGCTCCCTTGGGGTAGCCGGTCGTTCCCGACGTGTACTGGATGTTAATCGGCTCGTTGCGATCGAGAGTGGCTCCGATTTCGGTGACCTGATCGGTGGTGGCCTCGTCAGCCCGGGCCAGCAACTCATGCCAGCTATCGGCGCCGATGAAGTAGACGTGCTCAAGGCCCGGTAGTGATGGCCGAACTTCGGCGACCATGGAAACGTAATCGCTGGTCTTGAACCGCTCGGTGGCTACTAGGCCACGGCAACCCGATTGTTCGAGGGCGTACTGCACCTCATGGGTTCGATAAGCCGGGTTGATGTTGACCAGGATGACCCCGATCTGTGCGGTGGCGAACTGCACCAGCACCCATTCAGCGCAGTTCGGGGCCCAGATCCCGATGCGGTCGCCCTTGCCAAAGCCGCTGGCCAGCAATGCGCGGGCCAGCCGGTCAACCTCGGCAGCCAGTTCGGTGTAGGTCCAGCGGATGTTCTGGTGGGCCACCACCAGCGCTTCGTTGTCCGGGTATGCGGCGACCGTTCTAGCCAGGTTGGCCCCGATCGTTTCCTCGATCAGCGGCGGGGTCAAAGGTCCCGTGGCGCTGCTGAGGCCATCGTTGTTTTTGGTGCGCGTCCCACTACTCATAGTGGAAAGATTAGCTCAAGCTGCGGCTAGAGCTTCAGCCCGATCCTGAGCCTTCTGTAGTTGAACGGCTAGCTCGGCAGTGAACTCGGCAAGCTGGTCTCGGTGGACCCGCTTACCATCGATACCAACCGGAGCTTCCATGGGGTCGCCAGCGACGATCACAACGTTCGAGCGATGTAGCGACTTGGAACCCTCTGGCATAGCCGCTTCGGTGCCTGCGATGCCGACAGGAATGACCCGAGCACCGGTTTTGGCGGCCAACCAAGCCGCCCCGTCGAACAGTTCGGTGATCTTCGGGCCCGACTGACGTCCGCCCTCGGGGAACACGATCATCGATTCTCCCCGGTCGAGCAGCGCCTTCGCCGCTTTGAGCGCATCTCGATCCGCTTCGCCTCGGCGCACGGGGATGGCTCCCAAAGCTGCGCACAGATAGCTCACGCCCGGTGTGGTGAACAACGACTCTTTTCCAAGCGCTCGAATCCGCCTGCTGCTCTGTGTCGCCAGCAAAATACTGTCGAGGTTTGACCGGTGGACCGGAGCCAGAATGGTGGGCCCTGGCAGGTTGAGCACCTCGGTGTTTTCGCCTCGGACACGAAGCCAAGGATTCACCACCCCGCGCAGAAACCGCCGCAGCGTTCGGTAGAAGACCATCGACGACTTGCGCTCACCGCGCGCCAGCGCGGTTTCTCGTAGTTCGGCACTCACGGCCGCCAGTACAGCAGATCTCAAGCGGTTTCACACCGTTGCGAGTTCAGACTGCTCGGGCTCGCTCGTTAGCGGAGCTACCTGAGAGCTAGCGAACGCCCGGTGGCTACGCGATACATGACCAGGTAGTAGAAGCCAGCCGCAGCCGACAGCGGGAGCCGCACCAAAACGCCTAAGGTCGAGCCGTCAACCACCGCCTGTGCGGTCCACCACGAACCGAGCGCTACGGCCGACAGGAGACCGATGGCCGCCAATACCGGGGCTGCACTCATCGTCTCCTGCCGCCGCATGCTTCCTCCACGTTGACCTTCACCATTGACCTTGGGCCCCGCCACGAGATGGGGCTTCGATTTATTAGCGCTGGGTTCACCAACCCAACGCCACAAAGTCCATGGTACGAAGCGAGACCGAGCCCGTGAAGGGTCGATCTCACCGCCGAACGGGAGGTCACAGACCCAGGTCACCGAAGGTGTGGTTACCCAGGCATGTGGTTACCCAGAGTTACCAATGCGGCTCAGAAGTCGACGCCGACCGCTTCGCACAGAAACCGCATCAGCGGCACAGCTCGTTTGCAGTGCTCCTCGAACGATGGCATCAGCTTGGCGTTTGTGATCTGCCCCTGGGTCAGGTTGCAAGTAGCCATGAAGTCCTTGCGCTTGAGGTCGTCGATCAACGGGTGATCGGGATCGAAGCCCTTCGGCGGTCGCTTGAGCGAGTCGCCACCGAGCTCGAAACGTTCGCTGAACTTCTTTGACCTGGTGGCCTTCTTCCACTGCTCAGGGTTCTCGCCAATGTGATCACGAATCTTGTAGGCAACCTTTGATTCCGGGCGCCACAGCCCAACGCCGACGAAGCAGGCGCCAGGTGCCAGGTGGAGGTAGAACCCGGGAGCGTGGGCGTCTTTCGCCCGCTCGTGCCGGAAATGCATGCCGGTGTTGAGCTTGTATGGCGTTTTGTCCTTGGCGAACCGGGTGTCTCGCTGGATACGAAACAGCGAGCCGCCAACGGTCCGTGAATCGGCGACAAAGTGATCGGAGATCCCAGCCAGCGGGCCGGCGAAGTCGGTGATGAAATCCAGTGCCGGCTGGCGCACAACATCTTCGAATCGCTGCTGGTTCGCTTTGAACCAGACACGATCGTTGTTGTCCTTCAGCTCGTTCAGAAATTTGAACAGCTCAGGGGTGAAGTACTTGGTGGCCATCCAGCAGACGGTAGCCGTTTACCGGTTGAGGAATGCGAGAACCTGATCGGTCCAGGTGTTGTACTCGGCCATCGTCGCGGCCACCGACACGGTGGCCTGGGGCATGAGCTCGCCAAGCAGCTCAGCGGAGCTGACCGGATGAGCAGGATCGCCGGACCAAGCCAGGATGAGGGTCGGCACATCGATCGTGGCCACGTCGGCCTTCGATGGGAGATTGGCGGTGGCCGCGCCTCGGAAGGTGCCGGCCAACCGAACCGGGTCGGCTGCCCGCATCCGAGCAGCCCGCCGTTCAGCGTGTCGTTCGGCGTCTTGTTCATCTTCGGCGAACGGACCGGGAGCAGGGGTCGCCGCTCCCGCTTGGATCAACGCCTCGATCTTTCCCGCCTCGACGATCTCGGCCATCTTGATATACATGCCGGTCTGCTCGGCTCGGGTTTCCCAGCCGGTCGGCGGAATCACCAGGACCAGGGATTCGACCCGATCGGGCGCCAGCAGCGCGGTGTGCAGCGCAGTGCCCGCTCCCATGGATGCGCCACCGAGCACAAACCGGTCGATGCCAACTGTGTCGATGCCCACCGTGTCGATCAACTCCAGCTGGTCGAGCGCCATTTCGTACCAACCGTATGCGCTTGGTTCGCTGGTGAATCCCGAGAGTCCGTGTCCTCGGGCGTCGTAGCGCAGGCTTGGCGTGGCGGCATTGACCCGGCTCCAGTCGAGCAACACCGGATCGACGCCCTCGTCAGCCCTGCTCGACGTCAGACCGTGGCCCCAAACGAACCGCAGCTGGGAGCCGGTTGGCTCGCCGTCTAGCTGATAGTCGAGCTCAACCCCGCGCACCGTTGATTTCATAGCCGACATGCCTCCTGTTGGTCTTGGTCACGCTAGTTGCCGTCTGCGGTCGCGGCACGATTGCTGAGCCTGTCAGTGCGTTCGACGACATGGTCAAGCCACACGGCGGGCGTTGATTATCAGGAAGACCGGAACTCGCTGCCGTCGCTGGAACTCGGCCCGGTCACCGTCGAATAGGGCCTCGACCGGCTCGCCTTCCCGGAGACCATCGATGGCGAAGGAGTTTTTGATCAGCGTAGTGATGTACTGCTCGACGGTCCGGTGGTACCAAGTCACCGGCCGGTTGAACCACTGCCGCTCCCGTGGTCCCGGTACGAAGTAGTCGTCGACCAGCTGATCGGTCCGAGGTCCCTCGATCGGCTGATCGCTTGCGCTCAGCACCGGGTGGACCACGCTGAACAGCAACCGACCGCCGGGAACGAGCGCTCGGTGAGCGGCCTTACAGACCGCGGCCAGGTCATGTACGTAGTGCAGCGCCATGCGAGAGGTG
>JBOEHD010000065.1:8413-19698 GCA_050633745.1 Acidimicrobiales bacterium | reverse complement strand
GCAGGTAGGCGAAGCGGATGGCTCGACGCATGATGCGGCGCAGCACAAAGCCTCGGTCTTCGTTCGACGGAAAAACACCGTCGCTGATCAGGAAGGCCATGGTCCTGGCGTGCTCGGCCAAAACTCGCAGCGCCAGGTCGGAGTTGTCGTCCTGGCCAAGGGTGTAGCCAGTGATCTGCTCGGCCGCGGTGATGAGATCGGCCATCTCATCGATCTCGAAAACCGTCTTCTTGTTTTGCAGGATCATCAGGATCCGCTCAAGACCGGCTCCGGTGTCGATCGACGGTTTCGGCAGCGGGTGCGAGTTGCCGTCCTCATCGGTCTCGAACTGCATGAACACGAGGTTCCAGATCTCGATGAAACGGTCTTCGCTCCCAAATTCGGGGCCGCCATCTTCACCGAACTCCGGGCCCATGTCGACGAAGATCTCCGAGCANNGGACCGTTGGGGCCGGTGTCGGCCATGCGCCACCAGTTGTCCTCGTCGAGACGCTGAATACGATCGGCGGGCACGCCGACCTTCTTCTCCCAGATCTCGGCCGCTTCGTCATCGCTGAGGTGAACGGTCACCCAAAGCCGCTTGGGATCGAGGCCGAAGACCTCGGTGACCAGCTCCCAGGCCATGGGAATGGCCTCTTCCTTGAAGTAGTCGCCGAAGCTGAAATTCCCCATCATCTCAAAGAAGGTGAGGTGACGGGTGGTGCGACCAACCTCGTCAAGGTCGTTGTGCTTGCCGCCGGCTCGAACACATTTCTGGACGGTGACCGCCCGGTTATGTTCAGGCTTTTCTTCGCCTACAAAATATGGCTTGAACGGCACCATGCCCGAGTTGACGAACAGCAGCGTTTGATCGTGAGGGATCAGGCTGGCCGACGGGATGCGTTGGTGGTCTCGCTCGACAAAAAAGTCGGTGAAACTCTTACGTAGTTCTTTGGCCTTCACGGCCCCACACTACCCGCCGAGCCGGTTTTGGGTGACGGATTTCCAGCGACTCGTAATGTTTTGGTGGCGATGAAGCCAGGATCGAGACACCGGGCAGGAATCGCCGATTCAGCGATCCCATGGTCTGGTCTGAGGACGGTAGCTCCGCCTCACCCGATTGACCGGGGGCTCAGCTCGCCCTGTATTTGCTCGCCAACGTCCGCTGCGGACCGCAGTCTTTGGTAGCGGCAGGTCTTCGTCGTCTCGCCGATGCATCCGCACATCGAGCAGGGCATCATCGGCGGCGGCGTTCCCGTCGGTCGCCCGCAGATACTGGGCTTTGAGTTCGCGGGTCTTGATGTCGGCTTCCCTGGTGATCTCGTCGCCGATCGATCGAACCCGCTGTATCCCGTCGGTGACCTGCCTGCGACGATCGTTTGCCAGCTGGGACGCTCGCCTGCCGCCGGTGGCCACCCGTTTGGCGGTCTTGGCGGCCACGATGGCCGACCCGCCAACCCGAGCCGCATCGGCGGGAACCAAGTCGAGGGCTTTGCGCACCGGCTCCGGTAGACGATCTTCGATGTCGGCGGTGGCACGGTCGACCGAACGGCTGGCCGACCGACGGAGCACAAAACGCACCGCAGCACCAATGGCAAACCACCGCAACCGACGCCACTTCAGAATACGTTTCATAGGCCTGCCGAGATCTCGGCGTTCTTCCCGGCGTTCTTCTCGGCCCGGCGACGTTTGCCGAACAACCAGGACCGAGCAACCTTGCCGCTGCCCGAGGCAATGGCCAAGGACCGGATCAACGGATCCTGCACCGCTTCGTGGGTTCGTCTGGTGGTTTCGCTCATCACCGTTGTGGCGTGATCTGCTCGATCGAGCACGATGTCGACCTTGTCCAGTTCGGCGTCAGCGTCGGCCACCAGCTGGCGGAGTTCCCTGAACGCTGAGATACCTTCATCTCGAAGCTGGTGGGCGGTGTCTTCGAGCTTGGCCAAGGTGTTGTTGAGGTTGTTTACGGCGGTGATGAGGAACACTGCAGCCACAACGACCGCAATGGCCACAATAATCGCCGCCAGTTCGGTGATGGTCATAGGTCCTGCTCGAGTGCGGTCATTCGTTCGGCTATCCGGCGTTCTTCGCCATGATTTGTCGGTTGGAAGTAGCGCCGATCAGCAACCTCGTCCGGCTTGTACTGCTGGTCGACGTAACCTTCGGCGTAATCATGAGGATAGCGGTAGCCCTCGCCATGACCGAGAGTCTTCGCTCCCCTGTATGACCCGTCTCGCAGATGCATGGGCACCTCCCCCGCTGGCAGCTCCTGGACATCGGCCATGGCCCGGTTTAGGCCAGCGTACGCCGAGCTCGACTTTGGGGCGGTGGCCAGATGGGCAGTGGCGTGGGCCAGGTTGATTCGGGCTTCTGGCAAACCGACAAATTCAACCGCAGCAGCCGCGGCATTAGCTACCAGCAGCGAGGTGTGATCGGCTAAGCCGATGTCCTCGGAAGCGGCAATGACCAGGCGTCGAGCGATGAACCGGGGGTCTTCTCCCGCGGTCAACATGCGAGCGAGCCAGTAGAGCGCTGCGTCCGGGTCGCTTCCCCGAATGCTCTTGATGAAGGCGCTGATGATGTCGTAATGCTCATCGCGTCCATACCGAAGCGCCTTTAGGTCGGTTGCGGCCTCGGCATCGGCCAGGACGACACGTGGCTTTGAAAGGCCGAGCGTGTCGCCTGCTGCTCCCTCTTCGGCTGGGCGGGCTGCGGCTAAGGCAACCGCTACCTCAAGTGTCGTCAGGACCTGCCTGCCATCGCCCGCTGCCCGGGCCGCCAGATAGGCAATGGCCTCATCGTCGGCGGTGGCACCCTCGGCCTCGAGGCCTCGGACCACCAGCTCGGCAAGCTCCTCCTCCTCGAGAGGCTGCAAACGAAACAGCGTCGACCGGCTTCGCAGCGGGGCGTTGACCTCGAAGAAGGGGTTTTCTGTGGTGGCGCCGATCAGGGTCAGCACTCCGGACTCCACCGCCGGGAGCAACGCATCCTGCTGGGCTTTGTTGAACCGATGGACCTCGTCGAGAAACAGAATCGTGCCCCGCCCGTGGGCCCCAAGCCGCTCCTCGGCCTTGGAAATAACCTCCCGAACGTCTTTTACCGACGCATTGACTGCCGATAGCTGAACGAACTCCTTGGAGGATGCGATGGCCACCAGCCTGGCCACGGTCGTCTTTCCCGTGCCTGCAGGACCCCAAAAAATGACCGATGACAAACGATCAGCCTCGACCAACCGACGCAGCGGACCATCAGTGCCCAACAGGTGGCCCTGGCCAACGACATCGTCTAGCGCCCGCGGCCTGAGCCTGCTGGCCAGCGGAGACCTCGCCTCGAGGCGCTCGCGTGCCGCAGCGGCGAACAGATCGTCTGAAGCCACCGAACCTCCCATGGATCATGCGCTTCCCCGACCGAGTAGCAGACCAGTCCGGAGTCAATCGAGGGTAGCCGAATACGCCGCTCCCCCCGCCGCTCTCCAGGTCGGTCATGCCGCGCTACCCAGTTGGCCGAGCGGGAGTCCCAGCTGATGATTACCCTGCTGACCGCCCTGTTTTACCTCTGGCTGGTAATCACGATCCTGCTCGTCGCCATGTGGTTCCTGCGACGCCAGGACCTCATCAAAGGTGAAGAGGAAGACGACCTGCTCTACCGCGACCCTGAATCCGACAGTGCTGAATCAGCGCCGGTGGAGCCGGCGGAGGCTGAACCTGATCCCGTCGAGACGGTCGAAGAATCGACTCCCGAGACCGTGGTAGACGCGCCGCCTGCCGAGGCACTCCCTCCTGCCGATGAAGAACCCGCTCAGGTCGAAGAAGCCATCACCGAACAGGCCGAGCCTGCGACAACCAGCAAATCTCGACGCAAGAAACGAAAGTCCGCGGCCAAAGCTGCAGCCAACAAAGCCCAGGGCTCCAATAGCCCTGAGGAAACGACCGCTGCAGAGTCGCCTGAACCCGAGACGACAGCTGAAGAACCAGCCGAGTCGGTGGCGGGCGGGCTGCTCGACGGCCGGTTGCTCGATGGGATCTCACTCCCCTATGACCTGACAACGGCCAATGAGAGGGTTACCGAGCCAGATCGACATGTGATCTTGCTGTCGACCAACAGCGACGCTGAAGCGGTCGGCACCGCCTTCGCCGATGAGCTGGTCAAGCTGGGTTATGAGATCGAACCCGACGGCGACGACCAGGCCAAGGCGGTGCGAGGCGACGAGGTCCTCTCGCTGCGGATCAGCCCAAACGCAGGCACACGGGGCAGCGGCAAATACCGCCGCTACCCAACCGCCAGCGACACCGACGTGGCCATCGAAGTCTGGACAGGCAGCGGCTCACCACCGAAGCTAGCCAAGAGCTAGATCAGGGCTGAATCACAGTTAGACCAGGTTCAGGTCAGAGCTAGCAAACAGCTAGCCCGCCTCAGTCGCTTGGAGGCAGTACTCGAACACCGAGCTCGGCCAACTGGCCCTGCTCGATTTCGGTTGGCGCCCCGGTCATCGGGTCAAGCCCGGACTGAGGCTTGGGGAAGGCGATAACTTCGCGAATGTTGTCCTCGCCTGCCAGGATGGCCACCAGCCGTTCGATACCAACGGCGAAGCCACCATGGGGCGGTGCGCCGTACTTGAACGGGTTGAGGAAGAAGCCGAATCGTGCTTCGGCCTCGGCTTCGCTGATGCCGAGCAGCTCAAATACCCGCTGCTGTAGCGCATGCTCGTGGATCCTGATGCTGCCGGAGCCCAGTTCCCAGCCGTTGAGCACCAGATCGTAGGCCCATGCTCGGACCTCCATCGGCGCGGTCTCCAGCTTGGGAATGTCTTCGGTGTGAGGATGACAGAAGGCGTGGTGGCCCGGCTTCGGGTTTCCGGTAGCGGCATCGACGCCAACAAACAGCGGGAAGTCGATGACCCACAGGTACTTGTATGGGCCCTCGCTGACCGGCGGGCGGCCCAGCCGGTTACGCAGCTCACCGAGCACCTCGCAGGTGGTGTGCCACTCATCGGCGATCAGCAATAGAAGATCGCCTGCTTCGGCCGAGGTCCGTTCGACCAGGGCCTTCTGCTCGGTATCGGACAGGAACTTGGCAACCGGGGAATCGAGGGAGAGGTCGTCGCCAACCTTCATCCACACCATGCCCTTAGCTCCGAAGGACTTCGCCGTGTCGGTAAGGCCGTCGAGCTTGTTGCGACCCCAGTCGCCGGCTGCGCCCTTGGCGTTGATGCCCTTGATCGCCCCAGCGGTCGAGAACGCCTTGAACTCGGTCTCGGCAAACACGTCGGTCAGCTCGACCAGCTCCATCTCGAAGCGGATGTCCGGCTTGTCCGAGCCGTAGCGGTTCATGGCGTCGAGCCAGGTCATACGAGGGATGGCGTCTGGACGTACGCCGGTAACCGCCTCGGCGGCATCGAGCACTGCAACCTCAACCGCGGCCAGCACATCGTCGACGTCGACAAAGCTCATCTCGACGTCGAGCTGCATGAACTCGTATTGGCGATCTGCCCGCAGGTCTTCGTCTCGCAGGCAACGGGCGATCTGGAAGTAGCGGTCTAGGCCGCCGACCATCAGGAGCTGCTTGTAGAGCTGCGGCGACTGCGGCAGAGCGTAGAACGAACCGGGCCGCTGCCGCGATGGAACGACGAACTCGCGAGCACCCTCGGGGGTGGTCGGCATAAGCATCGGGGTTTCGACCTCGACGAAGTCCTGCTTAACCATCGCCGAGCGCAGCGCGGCGTTTACCTTTGAGCGGATGCGCAGGTTGCGCTGCATACGATCGCGGCGCAGGTCGAGATAGCGGTGCCGTAGCCGCACCATCTCGTCTACGTCGTCGGCCCGCTCGTCCATGGGGAACGGTGGCGGCTCGGCGGCCGAGAGCACCTCGACGACCGCATCGGTGATTTCGATCTGGCCGGTATCAAGGGCGTCGTTTACCGTGCCCTCGGGGCGCTGGGTGACCTGCCCGGTGATCTTGACCACGTACTCGCTGCGAACGTCTACCGAATTATCGACCACGCACTGCACGAGGCCGCTGTGATCCCGAAGGTCGACAAAAGCTAGGTGTTGGCTGTGCTCGCGGCGCTTATTCACCCAACCGGTGACCGAAACGGTCTCACCGATATGGGCTTGGCGGAGTTCACCGCACAGGTGGGTTCGCATCATGGCAGTTGTTTCCTCACAGCGGTGTTGCGGCAGTCCCCCGCAACATCTTGCTTATAACAGGGACTTGACACTTTCGACTACTTCGCTTCGGTCGACGGGGGCCTGATTGCCCTCACCCCGAAGCGTTCGCACAGAAACCGTACCGGCTGCAGCCTCATCCTCACCCACGATCAGAGCGAGGGTTGCGCCTGAGCGGTTGGCCGCCTTCATCTGGGCCTTCATCGAGCGACCGTCATAGCTGCGGTCGGCTCTAATTCCAGCGGCCCGCAGTTCTTCTGCCAACTCCAACGCTTCGGTCCCCGGGGTTGTGGCAACAACCCAGACATCGACCGCATCGTCGCCTGGGCCGAACACGTCGGCGGCATCGCAGGCCAGCAAGGTCCTGTCGACCCCAAGGGCGAAGCCGACCCCCGGCTCAGGCGGACCGCCGAGTGCTTCGATCAGACCGTCGTAGCGGCCGCCACCACCGATTGCGACCTGCGCCGCGTCGAGACCTGCGGACACAAATTCGAAAGTGGTTCTTGAGTAGTAGTCGAGGCCTCGGACCAGCCGAGGGGTCAGCTCGAAGGGAACCCCGAGAGCCTTAAGACCCTGCTGGACCCGCTCGAAGGCGGCCTCGGCATCGGCTGAGAGGTAGTCGACGATGACCGGCGCCTCGGCCACGATTGGCCCATCCTGGGGCCGCTTGGAGTCGAGCACCCGGAGGGGGTTTATCTCCATCGTCGCCCTGGCCTGTTCCGACAGGTCGGCGGCGTTGGCCTGCAGATAACTACGGAGGGCTTCGATGTAGGCCGGGCGTTCGGCGAAGTCGCCGAGCGTGTTGAGCATCAAGACCACGTCGGTCAGTCCGAGGCGTTCAAAGAACCGCCAGGCCATGGCGATCAATTCGATGTCGACGTCTGGGTCGTTGCTGCCGATTACTTCGGCTCCGACCTGGTCGAACTGCCGGAAGCGGCCCTTCTGTGGTTTGTCGTAGCGGAAGTTGGAGCCGCTGTACCAAGTCTTCCACGGCAGCAGCGGGCGCTGCTCGGCGAAGGCCCGACAGACCGAGGCGGTGAACTCGGGGCGCAGAGCGATCTCCCGGCCACCCTTGTCTTCGAAGGCGTACAGCTCCTTTGCCACCACATCGGAGGCTTCGCCTAGTCGAACGAACACGCCGACATCTTCAAACATCGGTGGCACAATCTGCCCGAACCCGGCCAGCGCTGCCTCGTTGGCGAACACTTCAACCAACCGGCGGAAGCGACCGGACTCCGGTTCGAGGATATCTCTGGTACCTGGAAGGGTTTGGAACTCAGCTCGTGCCATGACCAGCTGATCGTACTGGCCAGAGCCGACGACCACAGGTCTTTTCCGCCTTCGTTACGGGCCTTTTTGGCCCAAACGGGTCAGCTGCGCCCTCCGGGCAGGTGGTCAGGTGCGCCCTCCGGGCAAGTGGTCAGGTGCGCCCTCCGGGCACAACCCGGTAGACGTCGTAGACACCGTCTACCGCTCTTACGCTTCGCATCAGCGAATGCAGGTGCGATGGGTCGGCGATTTCGAAGTCGAAGGTCAGCTTGGCGATCCGCTCCTCCGACGTAGTGGTGGTCGAGCCGATGATGTTGACGTGCTGTTCGGCGAAGGCCCTTGAAACGTCGGCTAGCAGGTGCGAACGGTCGTAGGCCTTGAGCTCGACCGAGGCCACGAAGTGTTCGGCCTCGTAATCGGTGTCCCACTCGGCCTCGATGAGCCTGTCGTTTTGGGTCGATGCCAACGACTCTGCGTTTGCACAGTCGGTGCGGTGAACCGACACACCGCGGCCGCGGGTGACAAAGCCCATGATCTCGTCGCCGGGTACCGGGGTGCAGCATCGTGAGAGCCGGACAAGAACGTCGTCGAGTCCTTCGATCCGAACGCCGGTCGCGCCCGGCGGTTCGCGACGGTGAGGTTGATCGCCTCGACCGGTCGGGCCGAGCAGCTTGGGTTCTGGTTCTTCCTCGGTCTCGCCGCCACGGGATTTGATCAACCGGGCGGCTACGGACTGGCTTGAGATGTGACGTTCGCCGATGGCCGCGTAGAGCTGGTCGGCGTCGCCGTAGCTCATCTCGACCGCGATCTCTCTGATCGCCACACCGGGGTTCGGCCCAAAGTCGGACCAGCTGACACCCTCGCGCTTCAGGGCCCGCTTGAGTTCGGCCTCGCCGATGGCGATGGCGTCTTCACGGCGTTCACGAGAGAACCACTGCTTGATTTTGGAAGCGGCCCGATGAGAAGAAACGAAGTTCAGCCAATCCCGCGACGGGCCGGCGCCGACGACCTTCGAGGTGAAGATCTCGACGGTCTCGCCGGAGTGCAGCGGTTCGGAGAGCGAAACGAGCCGTCCGTCGACCTTGGCGCCAACACAGCGGTGACCAACATCGGTGTGGATGGCGTATGCAAAGTCGATCGGAGTCGAACCGTTTGGCAGCGTGGTGACCGCTCCCTGAGGGGTGAAGACAAAGACCTCTTCATCCTCAAGGTCGACCTTGAGGTTCTCCATGAACTCGGTGGGATCGGAAGTTTCCTTCTCCCAGTCGATGATTCTGGTCAGCCACGGCAGATCGACGTTTGCCTCGGCATCGGACTTGTCTTTGTAGAGATAGTGGGCGGCCACACCAGATTCGGCCCGCTCATGCATTTCGATGGTGCGGATCTGCACCTCGATCGCCTTGCCCTGGGGGCCGACCACGGTGGTGTGCAGCGACTGGTAGAGGTTGAACTTTGGCATGGCCACGTAATCCTTGAAGCGGCCTTGCACCGGCTTCCAGGTGGCGTGGATCGAGCCGAGGGCGGCGTAGCAATCGCGCACGCTCTGCACGATGACCCGGATGCCGACCAAGTCGTTGATCTCGTCGAATGCCTTGTTCTTGAGCTGCATCTTCTCGTAGATCGAGTAGAGATGCTTCTCTCGGCCGATGACGTCGGCATCGATGCCCAGCTCCTGGATGCGGGATCGAACATCCTCCAGCACCTGGGTGAGGTAGAAATCGCGCTCGGGGGCCCGCTCGGCCACCATGCTTTCGATCTCGGCGTAACGCTTGGGGTGCAGTGCGGCGAAGCTCAGGTCTTCAAGCTGCATCTTGGTTTCCTGCATGCCGAGCCTGTGGGCCAACGGCGCGTAGATGTGCAGCGTTTCGAGAGCGCTGCGCTCCCGTTTCCAGTCGGGCAGCGCAGCGATGGTTCGCAGATTGTGAAGCCGGTCGCACAACTTGATGATCAGAACCCGCAGGTCCTTTGACATCGAGATGAGCATCTTGCGGAACGTCGCCGACTGCTGAGCTTCCTTTGTGTCGAAGCGGATGCGATCGAGCTTGGTTACGCCATCGACGATGGCCGCCACTTCGGAGCCGAACGCTCGGCGAATATCGTCGAGCTCGATGCGGGTATCTTCCACCGCGTCGTGAAGCAGAGCGGCGGCGATCGCCACCTCGTCGAGTCCGAGGTCGGCCACGATTCTGGCTACCGCCAGCGGATGCACGATGTACGGCTCGCCGGACTTGCGGCGCTGCGAAGCGTGGGCCCGAGCGGCCATTTGATAGGCCCGGGTCACGATTTCGATCTTGTTATCGCGATCTTCGCCGACGAAGCGCGCCACTAGTGGCTCGACCTGGGCCTCTAAAGTCCGGCGTTTTCTACGCCAGGGCAGTACCCGTTCGACAGTTACCACGTTCGGAAACCACTCCGTTCGTCCGTGCGCTATCGATGATTATAGCCACACGGCTGGGCCCGCCAGCGACGTGTCCCGAACCCCTGCTGTCAGCCTTAGCGTCGCTTGCCCTGTTTCCGAGGACGGGGAGCCGAACCTCCGGGGGTGACAAGCGAACCATCGCGGTCATCGATGAACTTGGCAGAGCGGTCTCGCTCGACACCGGAACGTGCATCACGCTTGGCACCGATCTGTGCCGCCCGACGAGCCTCAGGGCGCATCGACCGTAGCCAAACGAGAATCGGAGCGGCGATAAAGATCGACGAGTACGTGCCGAGGATCAAGCCGACAAACAGCGCCAGCGCAAAGTCGCGCAGCGAGGCGCCGCCGAGGAAGATCCCGCCGATAACCAGCATCGACAACACCGGGAGAACCGTGGTGATCGTGGTGTTGATCGACCGCATCAGGACCTGGTTCATCGATTGATTGACCAGGTCGTAATCTTCCAGTCTCTCGCCGACAGGACCCCTCTGGTTCTCAAGCACTTTGTCGAACACAACGACGGTGTCGTACAGCGAATAACCGAGGATGGTCAGCAAGGCGATAACCGTTGCCGGGCTGACCTCGAAGCCGAACAGAGAATACAGCCCGGCGGTAACGACAAGGTCGTGGACAACGGCCGCAAGCGCGCCGATGGCCATGCGCCATTCCAGTCGCCACGCCAGGTAGATCGCCACCGCGAGGAAGAACCAGCCGAGAGCCCATAGGGCGCTGGCGGTGATTCGATCACCCCAGGTCGGTCCGATGGTCGAGGTGCTGACCTGGTCGCCATCCACCGCAGCCAGATCGGCCAGCTCGGCGGAGATCTCCGATGCCCGGTCCACGGTCACCGTGCCGGATTGCACCCGCAGGATCTTTCCGCTTGAACCTTCGATCAGCTGAATCTTTGCGTCGGCCAGATCCGGGAGGGCATCTCTGGTGCCTGCCACGGTCACATCAGCACTCACCGGGACTTCCCAAACCGCTCCACCCTCAAAGTCGATGCTGAGGTTGAGGCCACGGGTTAGCAGAAGCACAATCGAGCCGAGCAGCAGCAGCGTCGACACCATGAGCGTGATGCGCCACTTCGGTCGGAAGTCGATGGTGGACCGGCCGCTGAAAATCTCTCTCATGACGCTCATTGGCTGCCTCCTGCGTTGTATAGACCAAGCAATCGGGGATTCTCTTCCACTGCCGAACGGCGTGCTAGCCACGACAGGGCGGGACGCATGAACATCCAGGAAATGATCAGGTCGAGAATGGTGGCCAGGCCGAGGTAGAAGGCAAAGCCTCGTACCGCGCCGACCGTCAACAGGTACAGCAGAACCGCGGCGATCAAGCTGACAACGTCGGCTTTTACGATCGTCGAGATCGCCGACTCGTAGGCCCGTTCGATGGCGGTCGGTACCCGTCTACCGGCTCGGTAGGAGTCCTTCACGTTCTCGAAGTAGACGATGT
>JBOEHD010000065.1:0-8370 GCA_050633745.1 Acidimicrobiales bacterium | reverse complement strand
GGTCTCCTGGGCTACCAGTTCGAGGGGCAGAGCGCCGAAGCGCAGGGCTTCGGCGAGGCGCCGGGCCTCTTCCTCTTCGAACGGATTCTGCTGTCCGCCGGAGATGACGATGCGATCTCTCGCGAACGTCGCGGCGTTAATCGACGGAGCCGAGATCACCTGGTGGTCGAGCACCACAGCCAGCTGGCCGGTGGGGCACAGTTCCTGGTTGGCCAGGAAGCAGACCGTGGCGATCCGGTTGAACAGGTCGATGCCGCTCTCGCCGCTGTTGAACGTGGGGTTTACTTCCCAACCGATTCCGGTGGTGAGGCTCACTGCGGCGGTCTCGATCATGTCGCCGGTGAGGGGAACGTCGTCGACCAAAGCCGGTCCGAGGCAGTAACGAAGGCCGTCGGTGTCGGTCAGGATCACGGTCGAGCCGAGCAGGTCGTCCTCGTCGGCGGTGTCTTCCTCGGCGAAACAGTCTTCGAGCCCGCCAAGGACGTTGTTGAGGAGTTCGGTGTCGACAGCATCTTCGTCAGTCGGTTCGTCACCGTCTTCGGTGACAGAAACATCGCCGTCTTCGGTGGTGGTCTCTGGCTCTTCTGCGGAGTCGTCCTGGGCCAGCAGCACCGGTCCGAAGCGGCCGGTCGTTGCTGCCAGCGACTCTTCATCGTCCGCATTAGCGTCGCTCTCGGCGTCGGCGTCTGCATCTGGATCGGCGTCGTCTTCGGTCAACTCGTCGGTCGGATCGACCGACTCTTGTAGATCTTCAAGGCTGAGGGTGCTCGGCCCAAGATTGAACAGCACCGGCCGGAACCGCAACTCGGCGGTCTGACGGAGACGGTTAAGCGCTTCTTCCTGTTCTTCCACCAGGCCGGGTAGACCGACCACGATGTTGCCACCCTGGCGAGAAATCTCCGGCTCAGCGACACCGATCTCATCGATGCGGGCCCGCAGGAGTTCGACCGTCAGGTCGAGAGACTCGTCGGTCACCTCGCGACTGCTTTCGCCCTCGGTGGTACCGGTTGGCTCAAGCACGACCGAAACCCCGCCCTGAAGGTCGAGGCCGAGCAACGGCTCATTTCCGGACACCAAGGTATAGATCGCGCCAAAAACCGCCAGCGCGATCACCAGCAGCGCGGAGACCTTTTGATTCGTTGGCATCGTCAGCTGTCCTCGTCGGCGCTTGCGTCGGCCTCGTCTGGCTGATCTTTCAAAACCACCTTGTTCCCGACAGATGACCTAGAGACTTTCAGCTCGACTCCGTCAGCCACCTCAAGCCAGATGATGTCGCCATCGACTGCAGCGATAAAGCCATAAATGCCCGCGCTGGTCAACACCTCGTCGCCCTCTTCGAGTGACGCCAAGAGTGCTTTGTGTTCCTTAGCCCGCCGCTGCTGCGGCAGAATAAGGACGGCGTACATTACGGCTCCGATAAGAATGATCGGGAGAAAATTTGCCACGGCTTCCATGGTCTACCTCCAGCCGGTTGACGTTAGCGGTTCAGGGGGCGGATGCAGCACCACCCGCCGGGCTGTCATGCCTCTGGAAGAGATTCTTCCGGCGCCCATGTTGCCCAGATTTCGGCTCGAAGCTGCTCAAATTGGCCAGTCTTGATCGATTCCCGCATCTTGGCGGTCAAATCGGCAAGCCATGCCAGGTTATGCAGGGTGATGATCCGACCCGCCGTCGGCTCCCCTGTGACCAGAAGATGCCGGATGTAGGCCCGCGAATATCGACGCGACAGTGGATGGTCGAACGCCGGGTCGATCGGCTGATCATCTCGGGCGAACCGCAGGTTCTTGAGATTCAACCGACCCTCGCTGCTGAGCGCGGTGCCATGGCGAGCCAGACGGGTCGGCAGCACACAGTCGAACATGTCGATGCCGTTGTGGACCGCTTCGACAAGACCGACGGGGTCGCCAAGCCCCATGAAGTAGCGGGGCCGATCGACCGGGAGCAACTCGGTTGCGGCCCGCAGCGCAGGCACCATCGTGTCGCGGCTCTCGCCGACCGACAGCCCACCAACCGCGTAGCCGTCGAAGCCGATGGCCACAGTGCGTTCGGCTGACTCCTGCCTGAGGTCGACTTCAACACCGCCCTGCACGATGCCGAATTGGGCTTGATCGGCCCGGTTGTGGGCCTGCTTCGAACGTTCGGCCCAGCGCAGCGTCAGCTCCAAAGACTCTTTCAGCGCCTCCCTGGTGGCCGGGAGCGCCGAGCAAACATCGAGCACCATGGCGATGTCGGCCCCAAGTAACTGCTGGACCTCAACCGAACGTTCCGGGGAAAGTTCAACGTACGCCCCGTCGTAGACCGAACGGAACGTGGCGCACTGTTCGGTCACCTTGGGGTTGAGCGAAAAGATCTGATAGCCGCCCGAGTCGGTGAGCAGATGCCCGCTCCAGTCCATGAAGGTGTGCAGGCCCCCCATCTCGGCGATCAGTTCGGCACCAGGCCGCTCCATCAGGTGATAGGTGTTACCGAGCACGATGGGAGGGCCGAGCCGCTCCAAATCCATGGTGTCGAGGGTCTTGACCGCGGCCCGCGTTCCGACCGGCATGAACACCGGGGTGGCAATCTCGCCCCGTCCGGTAGTCATGGTGCCCGCTCTGGCCCGACCGTCGGTGGCGTCCACACTCATCGTTAGCTTCACGATGGATTCCTATCGTTACTTGAGGCACGCTCCAACAGAACAGCGTCTCCGGAGGAACGCTCCAATAACACAGCGTCTCCGGAAGAGCGCTCCAACAGCATCGCGTCGCCGAAGGACAGGAAGCGATAGCCGTCGGCCAGGGCGGTGTCGTACAGCTCACGCCACCGGGGGCCGGCGAACGCTTCGACCAGGACCAGCAGCGAGGAACGGGGCACGTGGAAGTTGGTCATCAACACATCGACGACCTGCCAATCGAATCCTCGTCGGATGAACAGCGACGTATCGCCCTCGAGCTGACCGAGTTTTGCCACAGACTCCAAGGTCCGGACCACGGTGGTGCCGACGGCCACCACCCGCTCCGCAGCCTCGATTCGCTGCCACGCCTCGGGGGTTACCGAGTACTGCTCGGCGTGCATGTCGTGTTCTTCGATCAGTTCGGCGGTGATCGGGCGGAAGGTGCCAAGACCTACCCGCAGCTCGACTCGCTCGACACCGACACCCTTTTGCTCCAGCCGGGCCAACAGCTCATCGGTGATGTGCAGCCCTGCGGTCGGTGCGGCGACGGAGCCGAGGCGATTGGCGAACACCGTCTGGTATCGCTCGGGGTCGGCTAGAGGCTCGGATATGTACGGCGGCAGCGGCACCTGGCCTGCGGTTTCGATGGCCGGCGGCTCGATGTCGACGATGCGGCGACCGTCTGGCAGAACCTCACCGACTGTCGCCATCGGCACGCCGTCGAGCTCAAGGACGGTACCGGGAGCCACTCGCTTGCTCGGCCTAACCAGTGCCTGCCAGCGGCTGGCCGAGCCGAACTGTTCACCGGTCGGCGCTAGAAGCAGCACCTCGACCGCTCCCCCGGTCGGCTTGAACAGGTTGAGCCTGGCCGCCAGCACCCGGGTGTCGTTGACCACCAGAAGATCGCCGGGCTGCAAGATCTCGTCGAGCTCTGCCACGGTGCGATGCTGTACGTTGGCCGCCGAATCGGCGGCGACTAGAAGCCGAGCCTGGTCACGGGGCTCGATCGGCTTCTGGGCGATGGCCTCGTCGGGCAGGGGGTAGTCGAACTCATCGGCTCGCTGGGGTTCGGACATGGCTGCGGTCCTAGTCGAACAGCGTGGTGACGTCGGGGGCGACGAGCGACTCGTCGGGAGCTTCCAGGCCGATGTGGCGCCAAGCGGCGGCGGTTGCCACCCTGCCCCGTGGGGTACGGATCAGAAGACCCTGTTGAATCAAGAACGGTTCGATGACGTCTTCGACGGTTTCAGTCGGTTCAGCCACGCTGATGGCCAACGTCGAAAGCCCGACTGGGCCGCCGGAGAACCGTTCACAGAGGTTGCTGAGCAGGGTGCGATCGACTTTGCCAAGGCCCCGCTCGTCGACCCCAAATAGGGCCAGGCCGTCGGCCGCTGTCTCCCGGTTGATGACCCCGTGGCCACGGACCTCGGAGTAGTCTCGCACCCGCCGCAGCAACCGGTTGGCGATACGCGGAGTGCCACGGCTGCGGCCGGCAATTTCGGATGCACCGTCTGGCTCAACGTCGATTCCCATGACCGCACCGGCTCGCAGCACGATGCGTTCAAGGTCGGCCACATCGTAGAAGTCGAGGCGGAAGTCGAAGCCGAAGCGATCTCGCAGTGGGCCGGTGATTAGGCCGGTTCTGGTGGTGGCCCCGACCAGGGTAAACGGTTCGAGATCGAAGCGGATCGACCGTGCGACCGGCCCCTTGCCGACGATCACGTCGATCTGCAGATCTTCCATCGCCGGGTAGAGAACCTCTTCGACCACCCGAGGCAGACGATGGATTTCGTCGATGAACAGCACGCCGCCCGGCTCAAGGTTGGTGAGGATCGACGCTAGGTCGCCGGCTCGCTCGATGGCCGGGCCAGAGGTGATCTGCAACTGGGCATTGAGTTCGTTGGCCACGATGCCTGCCAGCGTGGTTTTGCCCAGTCCCGGAGGACCGGCGAACAGCAGGTGGTCGGCGGCCTGCTGGCGACCTCGGGCCGCCTCAAGAATGATCGATAGCCGCTCCTTTAGTTCGGCCTGACCAACAAAGTCTTCGAGGGTTTTTGGCCGTAGACCATTGTCGTCCAGGTCGATATCTGTGTCGCTGGAACCGGGGTCGCTGTTCGCGCCGCCACCCATGCTCATGTCGACCGAGATATCGATATCGCCACCGGAACCGCGACGAGCGCGACGGCCGGTCAGCGGAGCCTCCGTCTGTTCGTCGAAGTTTGGGTTGGGGTCAAGCAGTTCGTCTCGGGCCATGTTCAACCAATCGACAGGTTACGAAGGGCCAGCTTTAACAGCTTGCCGGAGTCGGCCGAATCATCGGCCTGATCGGCAAGCCCCGCCACGGCCCGGCGAATTTCTTCGCTTGAGTATCCCAGGTTAATGAGCGCTTCGCGAACGTCGACCAGCGCCGATGAGGCACCGCCCGCTCCGCCTGCACCGTTGAGATTGATCGAGTCGCCGTCGACACCTTCAAGTACCGGGAGGACCAACGTCGATTTCAGCTCAACCAGCAAACGCTGCGCAGTTTTTTTGCCGACCCCGGGCACCTCGCACAAAGCAGGCAGATCATCCTCGGCCAGGATTCGAGCCAGCTGATCGACAGGATGGGTGGCCATCACCGCTAAAGCTAGCGACGGCCCAACGCCATGGGCCGAAAGCAAACCTTCGAAAGCGGTTCGTTCCTGTTTACTGCGGAAGCCGAACAGCTTCTGGTCGGCTTCCCAAATGTGATGGTGAATGAACAGCAGCACCGGCTCATCGGCAGGCAGGTATGACAGGGTGTCGGCGCTGGCAGTGACCCGATAGCCGACACCTGCAACCTCGATGGTCAGCTCGACCGCGACTGCGGTCCGGTCGAGCACTACGTCTCTATCGATGACTATGCCTCGCAGCGAGCCAATCACGTTTTTGCCTCTAATTCCTTGTGGGCCTGCCGCAGGCCGGGGTCGTGAGCTAGGTGACAAAGGGCCAGCGCTGCAGCGTCGGCGGCATCGGCCGGGCGAGGTAGCTCGGCCAGCCCCAGTAGCAGCTGCACCATCTTCTGCACCTGCTGTTTGTCTGCTCGACCATCGCCGGTGACCACCGATTTTACGGCCGACGGCGAGTATTGCACGACCGGGATACCGCGCTTAGCGGCCAGAGCCAGAGCCAAACCGGATGCCTGAGCCACTCCGACCGCAGTGCTGATGTTGTTTTGGAAGAAAATCCGTTCGACCGACACCACTGCGGGCCGAAACTCATCGAGTAGCTCGACGATGTCGGTATAGAGCTGTGCCAGCCTGATTGGGATCTCGTCGTCGGGCGAAGTTCGCAGTGTTCCCATGGCAATTGCCCGCCCTCGGCCGCGGCGCTCCGGCTCGACAACCGCGTAGCCGCAGCGGGAGAGGCCGGGGTCGATCCCCAATACGAACATGCGTACGACGCTAGCTTGGAAAACCCGGCTTGAGGAGGACCCTCAACCTGCCGATACCAGCGTGGTGGATCACTCGGCGAGCCAAGCTGCACAACCAGCGCCAAGCGCAGAAGTAGCCGGTATAGGCGTGGCCGGCATCGGGGCGCCGGGTATCCGGCCTTCAGCGACCGCTCCGGGTTTCGCCGCCCAGCCTCCGCCGCCTAATGCGGCGGCCGAGATGGTGGCCCGTGTCAGCGCCGTCGACAAACGATTCGGGTCGGTCCAGGCGCTACGAAGGCTCAATATCGACGTGCCAAAATCGAAGATCACCGTATTGCTTGGACCAAACGGGGCCGGCAAAACGACAGCGATTCGCATGATCACCGGGGCGATGAGTCCCGATGCAGGCCAGGTTTCGGTGTTCGGCGCCGACCCAACAGGGCCAGAAGGCGAGAGTGTCCGCCAACGCTGCGGGGTCGTCTCGGCCAAACCGTCGCTCTACGACCGCCTCAGCGGGCTCGACAATCTACGCTACGCCGCCGAGCTATACGCCCTCGGCCGTGGTCGGGCGGTCGACAAACGAATCACCGAGGCCGCCGACCGTTTCGGAATCGCCGACGCCCTCGATCAGCGCGTCGGCGGATACTCCACCGGTATGAAAACCCGTCTGGCGCTGGCCCGCTCGATTCTCCACGAGCCTCAGCTGCTGCTTCTGGATGAGCCGACCTCGGGGCTTGACCCGGAGTCCGCCCAGGCGGTCTTGGCCATGGTGCGAAACATGACCAGTGAGGGCCGCTCGGTGCTGATGTGCACCCACCTTTTACTCGAGGCCGAGGGTTTGGCCGACGAAGTTGTGATCGTTCAGGATGGAACATCGCTGATGTGGGGCGATCCGAGCGAGTTGTCTCGCCGCTACTGGCCACGGCCGGCGGTAGCGATCACCGCCGTCGCCGGTGCGGATCTTGAAAACATGGTGCACCTGCCCGAGGTGGTCAATGTCTCCAGAGTCGATGACACCAGCACCGGAGGCGTCAGTGCGACGGTGGAGTTGGTCGACGCAGCCGCCATCGGCCTGGTCATCCACCGGCTAAGCGCAGCCGGGATCCACCTGATTTCGGTGGTGCCCCAACGTCCAAGCCTGGAAGACCTGTACTTCGCAGTCCGTCGAGAGCATGAGTTTGACCGTGCCGCCGACCTGGCCGGCAATCCGCAGGAGCTCGGCGACCCCAGCGGTTCCGCGGACAGTGGCAGTGAAAACAGCGCCAGTGAAAACAACGCTGTTGAAAACAGCACTAATGGCCGTGCCAAACAATCCAGCGGTCGAAGGATTGCCGTATGAACTGGAAACAGGTTGCCACTGTGGCCCGAACCGACCTGCGCCAGCTGGCTCAGGCTCGCGACTTCTGGATGCCGATGGCCGGTCTGGGGGCGTTCTTCTTTGTGATCATCCCGGCCATGCTGCTGCTGACGGTGACCCGTATCAGCAACATCGACGCGGTGAGCAAGATCGCCGAGACCCTCGAAGTGCTACCCGCCACAGCCAAGTCCCAGATTCAGGGCACCAGCCCTCAGGGGCAGACTGGCTACGCGCTGGCGGTGTTCCTGTTCGCCCCGGTTGCGGTCATCGTGCCGCTCACCATCTCCACCGCAGTCGGAGCATCGACCATCGTCGGCGAACGAGAAAAAGGCACCGGTGAGTTTCTGGCTCACTCCCCCGCTGGGGCCCGCGAAATCTACGTCGGCAAGCTCATCGCCAGCCTGGTGCCCGGCTATCTAACTGTGGTTGTGGGTTTCACCCTGTATTCGCTCCTGGTCAACGTGACCGTTGGCCCAAGCGTTGGCGGCTGGTTCTTCCCAACTCGCCAATGGTGGATCATGATCCTGTGGGTCCTGCCACCGTTCCTAGCCATCTGCCTATCGTTTGTGCTGCGCCTCTCGGCCCGGGTCAACTCGACCGCCGCCGCTCAGCAGGCTTCGGGGCTGATCAGCCTGCCGCTGATCATGATCGCCTACAGCCAAGCCACCGGCATCCTGTTCGGATCCGGTTCGCTGCCTCTAGTCGTTGGCGCCGTGGCTTGGCTTCTGGCCGGACTCAGCCTGGCAGGCGGGGTACGCAGCGTGACGCGGTCCCGACTACTCGGCATTGCTGATGGCTAGCGCTGCTGATGGCTAACGCTGCCGATGGCTAACGCTGCTGATGGCCAACGCTGCCGATGGCTGATGGCAAACGCTCCAGTCACAGCAAGCGCGGCAGACGGCGAGCGCAGCCCTACTCGATCGACTCGAGGACCTCGTCTGGGATGTCGATGTTGGAGTGCACGTCCTG
>JBOEHD010000064.1:0-14218 GCA_050633745.1 Acidimicrobiales bacterium | reverse complement strand
GTGCTGCGCCAGCCACCAAACGGTGCCGCGGTTGCCGACCCTCAAGCTGCCGCTCTGGATGAGGTGGCGGGCTTCATGGCTCGGGCCGGTCACACACTGGTCGACGTCGACCCTGATCACCTGCAGATTGACGGCATCGACGGTTACCGGCGCGTCGTCGCTCCAGCGTGGAGTCATCTGCTCGACTACGACCTCACGCAGCCAGCACACCCCTCGGTCGTGGCCCGACTCCGCTCGATCGACGGTGCCACGGCGACGGAGTACGTTCGGGCAGCTGCTGCACTGCGAACCGGTACCAGAGCGGTGGTTCGGCGCTGGCAAAGTGACTTCGATGTGATGCTGACCCCTCTCACCGGCTGCCCGTTCCCCGATCACGGTGTGATGTTGGATGAGTCCGCAGGGCCACCTGACGCCCGGCCGGTGAGCGACGCCATCAGAGGGTTCGTCGACTGGGTAAACGTCATCGGCCTGCCAGCCATCGCCCTACCGACCCACAGCGATACACNNGCTGGCACGAACGCCAGCTGCCAGAAGATCTGCAGTGAAGGCCGAAGCTCCAACATCATGAATCCCCGATGATTAACAGTCCCGACAACCTCCCTCCAACTCAAAGGATGCCCCCTGTGCAACGATCGAACATCACCTCGCTGGACCACGACAGTCGAGAGATCCTGCGAGTCCATAAGCAGTGGTGGAAGGCAAACGTCGGCCTCGACATGGAGGCGATGCAGGAGTGTTTCCCCTCGGGCAACAACTTCTCGATGTTCAACCGCAACGGGTTCACGTACTTCGGAGTCGATGAGCTGACGAAGCTGTGGGAGCACTATTCCGAGGGGCCACCGCGACTCATCCAAACGGTTGCCGTGCTCCGACTGGTCGTCAGCAGCGACATCGCCTGGCTGATCTGTGAGCTGAAGTACCGCCGCGTTTCTCCGGTCACGTCCGAGGATCATTGGGAGCCGGCAAACACCGACGAGGTGTTCGGCAGCAAGGCGACCGAGATCTACCACCGTGACGACGGTGACGGCCGACCAGAGTGGAAGATGTGGCACTTCCAATCCGGCGGGCTGCATCCGGACGGCGAGAATCGCCCGGCATTCGACGATGCGGAACAGAGCAGCCAATTGGGTTACAGCCCGTATGGCCCACCCCTGACCTACACCTACACGCTGGAAGGCCACGCAGGCCAAGCGTCGCTCGAAAAGGGCATCACGTCATGACGGATCGCTCTTGACCCCGCCGGTGGTTTTGCCCCCTCGATCTGAACTGGTTTCAACGCCAGTAGATAGATGGGTCTTTCCGGGCCGGCTTTGATCTGTCGGCGTTGGCTTGGGTGCCGATGACTATGGCGAGAACCACTCGTAGCCGATCGGGGATGGCGAACTCGCTCTTGGTTCCGGAGTGATCGAAGTAGGGGTGGGTCAGGGCGACCGGACAGGTGGCCAGTCCAATATCATGCGCTGCCAACATGAGGTTCTGGGCGGCCAGACTCGTGTCGAGGTAGGCCATCTCGTCGCCGTCCGGTGCTAGTAGCACGATTGCGGTAGATGCGCCGTGGAACATAGCGAATCCCGAATCGATCAACTCTCGGATCGATGCCGATACTTCGGAGTCATGGGCGATGGCTACCCGACGGTCGCCCGTGCCGAGCCAAGACGCTTGCACCTGCTGCTCCAGATCAGCGAGCTTGTCTGAACCCTGGATGACCAGGAACGACCACGGCTGCCGATTTAGATCAGACGGTGCGTAGCTGGCTGCGCCGATCACTGTCTCGATCTGTTCTTTTGTCGGGGGGTTGGGATCGAATGAGCGGACTGCTCGCCGTGTTCGGATCGCATGCATCGTCTCCATCGAGGGGCTCCTCCCAAAGGGCTTGGATCTATCACACTCAATGCCAGAACCGACGGAGCGACTAGGGTCCATCGTCCCGACGGCGACAGACGAGAAGTCAGGAAGGTGGCGTTCCTCGAGATGGCGGGCCATCGTGGAAGAGACTGGAACGGTATGGCTGAGGTGGTTCAAGTGAGCGGACGAGACTCGGGAGCGGCATCACCAGTTGATCTCTATTTCGAGACTGGCTCCGTCGTCCCCGATTTCGAGTTCGATCTCAAGTTCGACCTCGTCCGCAACTTTCACGACGTAGGGAAGGCCTTCGCGTCTGAATTCGAGGCTGTTGTGCCTGGCCAGTGAATCCGCGAGGCTTCGTAGCCAGGCAGCTGCTTCTTCCCGGCTAAGCCGTTGTGTATCTTCGATGTCGAGGAAGTTCATGTCGGTGTACCTTTCGGAGTCGGATGGGTTCTGATTTCGCCCAGGGTCAGGACGGGTAGCAGCTCGATAGCTTCTACCCGGAGCCTCGGTGCTCGCTAGCGTGAGGGGTGGCGGCCAGGAGCGCCAGTAGGGCGATGGCTAAGAAGTTCCGCCACGTCGGCTCGGGCCAATGCACCACGGCCTCGGCTTGCAACCAGGACGGATTGGCTAGCAGGAGGATTCCTGCTATCACGACCTTGCCGAACCAGCCGACCACTAGGAATATGGTGGCAAGTAGGATCGCCATCACACCCAACTCGGGTAGGCCGATCGCTGGCCCAAAGTCCAGCACATTCCATGCCAGCCAAAAGATCAGCGGACCGATCAGTACCGCTGCCACGATGAGCCAGGCCGCCAGCGCAGCAGCGCCGGCAACCAGCGCTCCCAGTCCAAAAACCCGGACGAACTTCCACCGCCGAATCTGATCGGCCCAATCGTCGGCCACACGGTCTTCATCGGATGTGACTTCGTTGCCCATGGTGCCCACCCTTCCGGTCCCAAAGACCTGATGTTGTCCCCAACTACAGTTTGAACGAACTAGACAACCTCCTGGCAGGGTCCAAGGTCCATCGGCGCATGGCTCAGACGTCGACACGATTCGAGCGGCAGTTCTTGAATTTGCTTTCAGTCGTCGTCGGCCTGTTCTGCCAGAAGGTCGCGAAGCTGTTCCAAGACGGTTTCTGGGCTCAGGCGATGGCGGACTCCGTCCTCGTCGAGCCCCGATACGTATCGGATGCCAGGGTGAATCATCTCCTCGCGGTTTAGCAGGTCCTGAATACGTTCCGCGTCCGGCAGGTCGATCACCACGGCATCGGCGCCCGCAAGAAGGGGGCACGCGTCGCCGTCGAACACCGGGCACGCACGGCCTGATCGACACCATTCCCCACAGAGGGCGATGTCGAACCCGGCATCGGTTAGGGCCTCCTCGCCGAGCCATCGGCTGTGATTGGTCTCAATCAGAACCCTTGGCTTCTCGTGGCCTCCGGGCCAGCTCGGAACCGACCCTTCGGTTGCCATCGTAATGCGAACCGTTCCCCAGTCGAGGTGGCCAAGAACTGCATACCCTCGCTTGGCGGCAAGTCCCATCATGGTCCGATTGTCGACCAGCACTACAGCCTGCAGATTCTCGATGCCCCGCTGGTGGGCGTGGGCTAGCAGCCGGTCGAGGAGCCAAGCACCAAGCCAGCCTCGACTCTTCGGCGCAACGGTGATGCCGAGTTCCCCATCGGATCCATGATCGGCGAGCTTGGCATAGCCCGCTTCGCCGACAATGTCGTTCTGCCCATCCTCGATCACCTCGGCCACCAGCCCACAGCCGCCCTGATCCTCCAGTCCTACCCAGTATTCGAGGAAGTGGTCTGACGGGCTACCGGCGGTAAAGAACCGGCGGCGCAGGTCGCGAAGCGTCAGCTGGCCGTAGAGCGCCCGCAGCCCGGGCACATCGTCTCGTTGAGTGTGACGGAGTCGAAGACGTCCACCTCTTGTCAGCTCGATCTCCGGGCCACAGAGGTCGCATGCCGAATCGACCGTTTCATCGCCTGCGGTTTTCATGGCGAACACAGGCTCCCCGGTCTCGAAGCAACAGGGGGTTAGGTTCGCCACGTCGTGGCTCGGCGCCAATCAACTCGTCGCCCATATCGTCAACTGTTCCGGCTCGGCGTGGGCCAGCGTGCGCCGAGCCCTAGCCAACCCTCGGCGTCCGCATCTCCTAGTGGCCTCGTCCATCTGCCACGGTGCCGGGTCACGTTGACCCGGTGTGCCCGTGGTATCGGTGGGCTGGAGGGGCCAGAGTCGCTGTTGGGTGGACATTGGCTCGACACTGGTCAGAAACTCAGGGGAGCAACGTAGCGCCCCTTGAACGGTCGGGTCGTCTCGAACTCGTCTAGGGCGATTGGATCTGACCAATCGAAGTCGCCGTAGGAAATTGGGTCGGCCAGAAACTCGGTCAACTCGGCGAAATCGAAGGCCTTGACTTCGAGCGGTTTTCCCCAGTCAGCTTCGATCGTCGTTGACGGTGGCCCAAGTTTGAGTATTGAATCGTTCATTTGAGCTTCTTTCCGGTCGCTGGCGGCTTCGGCTATTGCCTGAATTTTCATCGCAAAACCGGGACGGCAGAAGGGCCCAAGGTCCCCGATCGGCGATCACCCGGCCCGCAGAGGATGGGACCGGCAATACGGAAGTAGTGACGTTTGGATCTACCACTGGCGGTGGCCGACGTCGAGGTTTGGTCTATGAGGAAACTGCTTTCAACCTTTCCGCTTCTGCTCGTTCTCGCAGGATGTGGATCTCAAACGCCAGACGTGTCGGGTGCCACGAGCCAGCCAAACCGAGCGATCAGCGTGCCCGAGGTGGTCGCTGGTCGTGATGGTCGATACGTCTCGATCTCCGGCTATGTGCTGTGGGATGACGTCAATGCTCGACTGTGTGAGGTATTGCTCGAATCGTTCCCGCCCCAATGCGGTGGTCTGTCTGTCGTTATCGTCGATCCGATTCAGCTGGATTCGGAGCTACAGCTCGAAGAAGAACTCGGGGTGCGCTGGACAGATAACGAAGTAGTGATTGGCGGCTACTTCGAAGACGGGCAACTGCTGCTCCTTGAGCAGACCGATGCCGAAGACTAGACAGTAACGCTCAAGCAGCAGGAGCCCAAGGCCCCGTAGCTGACATTACAAGGGACCTAGGCCTCTGGAGCCGAGCCCGCTCCCGTGCTGTGGTGCCAACGAGTGAGATCGCTGATAACGAAGGAAGCGCAATGGCATTGAATGGCCCGGTACTGGTTGGACTCGACGGCTCCGCTGAAGCAGGTCTTGCCTGTTCGTGGGCCGCGTCGGTCGCTGTTGCCCTCGATTGCCCGCTCATAGTGGCCCACACCTACTCGCTCGATGACTACGTCGGCGGACCAGATACCGCTGCGGTCGGCGCTATTGCGAAACTGGATGGCTGGCTAGCTGGGCTCGATCTCGGCGGGCTGACAGTCGACCGGGTTGAACAGACGGTGCAGACCGGTCCGGCGGGCCCGGGCCTGGTCCGTTTGGCCGGATCGGAAGATGCAGTTCTCGTTGTACTCGGTGGCCATGGAAGGCTGATGGCCTCGAGCGCCCTCGGACGAGTGGCTCAACACGTAACGTTCCGCTCGCGCTGTCCGGTAGCAGTCGTACATGGCCTTGGCGGCGCTGTGTCATCGGCACCCCTTCTCGTCGGTTTCGACGCGGCCGATGCGAATTCGAAAGTGACAGCTTGGGCCGAGCGATTTGCGACGAGGCTCGGTGTCCGCCTCGAGGCTGTCACCGCCGAACGGCCCCGCGGAGACTTGATGCCCGCCGACCAGCTGGTGGCGTCGCTGGCCGGACAGTTCGGGTCGGCGGTGACCTTCACCCGGGTTGTTGGTGATCCGGGACCCGAACTGATCTCGAGGGCGGCCGAGATCGATGCGTCGGCCATCATCATTGGCCAACGACAAGATCGAAACCTTGGCGGCCGCTTGCTGGGTCACACCGCGTCGTGGATGTTACGCAAGAGCGCACGTCCAGTCATTGTGCTCAACCACGACTGAAGGATCGGTACGCAGGTTGTATTGCATGCCTCTCGCGGGGATTGTTACTAGCTCGTCAATGGCGTGACGGCCGTCGGTCGATCAGGCATTGCTTAACTGCTCTGTCATCCAGCTTCGCTTGATCCGGCGCCAATCTTCGTCGCTGTGCTGGCGCCGCCAGTAAGGCGAAATCGACGCTGTGTCTGGGTCGACTCCACGGTCGGCGACGAGATGTTGGCGCACGGCACGGACTTCGGCCGCTTCGCCGTGTACGAAGACATCGAAACTTCCGTCGAGGAACGCAGCCCCCGCCACTGCCTCGGGCAGCACGGTCTCTGGATCAGCCGCCGTGTTCCGGTGAAGCCAATTTACGGTGACATCGGCATCGGACGGTAGATCGATCTCATGATCTGCGCTGTCGACGAGGGCGAACACCAGCGAGCGAGCCTCAGAGGGCAGGCTTTCAAGGCTTGCTCCGATAGCGCCCAATGCGCTCTCGTCGCCAACGAACAGGTGCCAGTCGACGTCGGGGGAGGGTCGATAGTTTCCGCCCGGGCCTTTGAACTGCAGCCGATCGCCCGGTTTGGTCCGGCTCGCCCAACTGCCGGCGTAGCCCTCTTCACCATGGGATACGAAGTCGATCGAGAGCCTGCGTTGTTTAGGGTCCCATCCTCGAATCGTGAAACGCCGAGGGCGTGGGCGCAGGCTTGGGTCGAGGCCCTCAAGATCTTCAGGCTCGAAGGGCACGACGACCGGCGAGTTCTCCGGCAGGAATTGAGCATTGATATAGGCATCGGTGGCATCCGATGCCTCGAACTCGTCGAGAGTTCCTCCGGTGAGGACAACCCGGAGCAGGGTCGGGCTGAGCTCGATTACTTCATGAACTTCTGCGTACATAGGTCTCCTTGGGGTCGTGGGAAAATCGTTGTGTCGGTTGATGTGATAGCCGGCCGGTCAAACGGGACCCATGGCGTGATTGGAGTTCACAACGAGGGTGTTTCCCTGCGGGTCGGTGGCGACGAACCGGTCATGAGGGTTGCCCCGTTTGATGGAGCTCGGCTTGGCACCTGCTGCGTCAAGCACAGACCAGGTCTCGTCGATGTCGTCGACGATGAGGTCAAGCGTGCCGTTGGCATCGCTGGACTGCTGCAGGATGAGATGGGTACCGCCTCGAAGCTCGAGGATGGCGGCCTGGCCCATGTTCACTATGAGCCGCATACCGATCGAGCTATAGAAGTCGACCAATTTGGTGACATCAGTGGCGGGGAAGGCCATGTGGCCGATCCCGAACCGCGGACGTTGATCGACTGAGTCGTTGGGGGAGGGGAGAATTGCTGTTTGGTTTGAAGTCATGTGAGTTCACTTTCCATGATAGATATTGTTAGGTAAGGTTAACAACCGCACTCGTCGCGTCAGTATTCCCCGGCTCGTGAGAATCGTGTCGGGACGCGAGAGCTCGCTCAGCTTGGTGAAGCTAAGTCGCTGCGTTCGTTCTGCGGGCTAGCGGGTCTACTCGTCTGAGTAGCGTGGGAATGCGGTGATCGCCGTGCATCGACATGACAATGGCTTTGGCGTCCGCGAGGTCGGAACAGAATCGCCGCGGCGACCACTCCCTGGTTGTTGTAGTTGACATCGAGTGCCATGAACACCGATGCATTCTGACATGCGGAAGGCGCCAAGCCAGTCCAGCGGCGTAGGGTTCGAGAATGCGTGGGTTCATCGATCGGTTATTGGCGGCTAGTGCGAAGACGAAGGTCGGCCGCATCCAGACAGCATTGCGGCTCTTGCTAGGGGCGGCGCTGGCCTACGCCGGCTTGAGTCATCTTTGGTGGTCTCGGAGTGAGTTTCTGGCCCAGGTTCCTGACTGGTTTCCGGTAGATGCCGACCTTGTTGTTCTGGCCTCGGGAGTTGTCGAGATCCTCATTGGCGTCGCGCTGCTAGTCGCAGCGAAGTACCGGGTCATCGTCGGAATCATCGCCGCCGCATTCTTCATTGCGATCTTCCCAGGCAACATTGCGCAGCTCGTCGAGGGAACAGACGCGTTCGGGTTGAATTCCGACACCTCACGCGCCGTCAGGCTGCTGTTCCAGCCGGTCCTGGTTATGTGGGCGCTCTGGTCGACCGGCGCCTGGGGCGCTCTTCGAACGAGTGCTAGCAGCGACTAGGGGCGGCCCGTGGTGAGCGGCGAGGGCCAGCTCAGGCCACCCGGGTTATCTCGGGGTGTGTCACGAGCCAGAGCGTAAGAAGAACAATCCCTGCCGAGGCAGAGCAGATGACGGCAGTCTGTGGACCGACCTGCTCGGCCAGTAGTCCCAGGCTCAACATGCCAAACGGCAGCGAGCCGATCGACATCGATAGCAAGCCCATCGCTCTGCCTCGCATCTCGTCTGGGGAAACCGTCATTACCAGAGCGCTTTGCACTGAAGCGAAGCCCGCCGATCCGATCCCCGTTAGGACCAGCATCAGCAGGGCGATGGCGTAGACGTCCATCAGAGCGAACCCGATGAGTGCCGCCATACCCCAGAATGGCCCAGCGACGTACAGCCAACCTCGCCTGGTGGGACTTGTCATAACCACGACCGCAGCGCCGAGCAGCATGCCGAGGCCGAGTCCGCTGGCGAGCAGACCGGTGGCGAACGGGCCTGCGTCGAAGCGTTCGGCCATGACCGGAACGAGAGGCATAAACGAGAAGAACATGAAGTTCATGATCACGGTGATGCCGAGCAGCGAGACGAGTTCTCGATTGGCAGGGAGCGACCGGGCCCCAGCGATCAGGTCGGTCCGGATTTCGGCCAACGATGTGTTCGTCGCTGTGGCATTCGTGTTGGCGCTGTCAGTCGCTGAGGGACTCTCTCGGTCCGAGCGTTTAGCGACCCGGCGCATTAGAAGAAAGCAGATGCCGTAGAAAACGGCGATGAGGGCGTAGGCGCCATCCTCGGCCAGTAACCCGATGACTGTGCCTGCGGTGAGCGAGCCCAGCATGTTGCCACTCGACATCGAGAGCGACTCGATCGCCATGGCATTGCCGACCAGGCGCTCGCCGACGATGTCATGAACCAGTGTCCGCCTGTTCGTGAGGTCGACGACCTGTCCGATACCAACTGCGACGGCAAAGATGTAGACCATCCAGAAGCGAATCGCTCCAGTCCTGACGAGGGCGGCCATCAGAATGGCCAGCGGCATAAGAGCGGCAAGTTGTCGCATGACCGTTCGGCGCCGGTCGAAACGGTCAGAGATCGCTCCTGCGGCCAGCCCACCAAGAAACATCGGCAAGAACATCGATGTGCCAACGAGCTGCACCAGCAGAGGCGAGTCCGTCAGTTGATTGACGAGATAGGACCCCACAAACAGGGCCATCCATCGGGTCAGGTTCCAGAGCGCTCCCGCTCCCCAGAGCCGACCGAAGGAGGGGACCGCTAGAGACTCCAGCGGCCGGATACGTCGTGGCCCCTCAGAGGCAGTCGCTTTCACGTTATCTTCGCTGGGAGGCGAGGGTCATTGGAACTGAGCGATCACCGGCTGGCACTCGTCGAGGAAGGTCAGGCTCATGTCCGGGTCCTCAATGCGCATTGACGCTGGTGTGAGCACGAGCCGGGAGACTCCAAGCTCGATCAGCTTTTCGATTCGCTCTGCCTTCGGACGGCGCCAAGTGAACATCGAGATCGGAATGCTGTCAGGGTCTCGGCCACCGTCGGCCACCAGCCGACGGAATAGCTCGACTCCGCCTTCAACCGACTGTTCGCCGCTGACCCCGACAAGCGACATGTCGATAGGGCACCACTCGTCGGCGTATTCGGCGGCGTGCTTGATGCCGACCGGTCCGGCCTGGCCCATGGCGATCGGCACCGACCCCTGCGCTGGCTTCGGGAAGACCAGCGATGGCGAGTATCGGTCGTAGGTTCCCTCATAGCTGGACACTTCCTCGGTCCAAGCTGCCCGGAGCGCAGCAACTCGATCGCGGGTGGCCGAGAACCGCTTCTTGAATGGCACATCGGGTCGAGCGTTTGCCAACTCCTCTTCATTCCAGCCCACACCGATCCCGAGGAGGACCCGGCCGCCGGAAAGAGCATCGAGAGTGGCCACCGTCTTCGCCAGGTCAAGAACCTCGTGCTCGAGCACGAGGCAGATCCCCGTTGCCAGCTTGATGGTCGACGTTGCCTGGGCCGCCATGGCCAGAGAGACGAAGGGGTCCATCATGTGCCAGTAGCCGGAGGGCAGCTCGTCGCCGCCGGGATAGGCGGATGTAATCGGCGTTGGTATGTGGCTGTGCTCCGGCACCCACATCGAGTCGAAGCCGCGATCCTCTAGCTCTGTGGCCATTTCCGCCGGGGGACGACTGCCAAGATGGTTGACGTGCAAGTAGCCAAACTCCATGTACAGAAACCTAGCCCTGACCGGCTCGGGCTGTCAGTTAGGCGGTTCGACGCCTCATGGAGTGGTGACTGATTTGGCCGGTTGTGCGGGGCTCGGCACGGGCTGTTGAGATGATGCGCGCTGGTTGAGGATGAGCCCCGCGATCACCGCGGCGGTTCCGACTATTTGGCCGAGGGCGATCTGTTCGTTGAGGAAGATCCACGCGGTGAGGCCGCTAGTTACCGGGACGGTGAACAGCAGCGGCGCAACCTGGAGCGGCGACAGGTGGCGAAGGACCCAGTTCCATAGAGACCAGGCCACGAAGACCGGGCCGATAACGACCCAGACCATGGCCAGCCAGCCTCCGATGGTTACCGCACTCCAGTCTTGCCGGGGGAGCGATCGGGCGGTCAGCGCCAGGATGGGGATGGCGGCAATCGATGCGGCGTAGGTGGTCAGGGTGAATGGAGGGTAGCGATCGACCAGCCGACGGTTGAGGAGCAGGTAGGTCGCGTAAAGAGCGGAGACGACGAGGGCGATGGCATCACCCCAGCCGAGTGAGATCGATGTTCGAGTGCCAACGAAGAGGGCTGTACCTCCGGCTGCGAGCCCGAGAGCCAGTAGTGAGCTCGCCGGAGGCGATTTCCGGGCCAATGCAGCAGTGAAGACGGCGACCCAGAGAGGTACGAGTGCCAGAAGCAGTGAAGCGGAGAAGGCGCTGGTGTATGAGAGGCCGACGCTGAATCCGAAGACGTAGCCGCAGAATCCGACGATGGCGACGAGCACCAGCCAGCGGCGGTCTTTGGACGCGAGCGGTGTTCGCTGCCCGGTGATGGCGATCACCGCCCATCCGAGAGCGGCCATGCCGCCGAATCTGACGAAGTTGAAGGCACCGACGCTGAACTGGTTGAGTGCGTGTTTTGCGAGCACGAAGTTGATACCCCAGCCAAGGACGACAGCGCAGGCAACTAGCCATGCCAGCTTGGTGGTGCGGGGGTTCGGCTCTGTGTCCATGCTGGTGAGTTTGACCCTGTTCACCGTGCTCCGCTGGCGGAAATCGGACAGCGCAGCTCGGCACTGTGGGCCACGGCGGTCGGCGGTGCGGCCGAGCATGGCCGTCGAACCCAAAACGCAGCTATATATTGTTGCGTTCCATGACTCAACCGACGCAACGGCCCTGGTGGCAAGACGCCCTCATCTATCAGGTCTACATCAGATCTTTCGCCGACTCCAACGGCGACGGCATCGGCGACATTGACGGCATTCGCTCACGACTCGATCACATCGCCAGCCTGGGTGTCGCTGCGATCTGGCTGAACCCGTGTTACCCGTCGCCCCAGAGCGATCACGGGTACGACATCGCCAACTACTTCGACATCCATGACGAGTACGGCACGCTCGACGATTTCGACCGGTTGGTCGCAGAAGCCCGCGAGCACGACATCAAGATACTGATGGACCTCGTGCCCGGTCACTGCAGCGAAGAGCATCGCTGGTTCACCGCGGCACTGGCCGCTGGCCCTGGCAGCGCCGAGCGGGCCCGCTTCTACTTCCGCGACGGTAAGGGCGAAGGGGGAGTGGAGCCGCCAAACAACTGGCAATCGGCCTTCGGCGGCCCGGCGTGGACTCGGATCAACGAAGACCCCAACGACGGTCAGTGGTACCTCCACACCTTCACCCGCGAACAGCCCGATCTCGATCACACCAATGCCGATGTTCAACAGTTGTTCGGCGAGATCTTCGAGTTCTGGTTTGACCGGGGCGTCGAAGGGTTCCGCGTCGACGCGGTTAGCGGAGTCGGGAAACACCCCGATCTTCCTGAGCAGCCTCCGGTTGGCCCAGACGCCGGTGTGCTCGACATCACTTGGCTCAACCCCTACCTGGTCTTCCGTCCGGAGGGTCACGCGGTATGGCGTCGTTTCCGCTCTTCGGTCGACGGCTACATGGAGCGGCATCCGGGTCGAGAGCTGATGATGGTTGCTGAGGCCTACGCCGTCCGCCGCCCTGAGATCATCAAGGCCTTCACCGAACCCGACCAGTTCCACCAAATGTTCTCCTTCGATCTAATGCTGTCGCCATGGGAGAAGAGCTCGATCGAGCGAGCGATGCAGGACCCACTAGCGATTCTCGACGAGACCGGAGTCGCTCCGGCGTGGACACTGAACAATCACGACATCCAGCGGATCGTCACCCGCCTAGGCCGTGTCGATGCTCACCTCTCGGAGTCGTGGACCAACAACAATCTGGCGCTCTCACGGGCCGATGTGGACATTGTCCTTGGTGAACGGCGAGCACGGGCTATGGCCTCGCTCAGCTTCGCCATGCCCGGCAGCCTCTATCTGTACCAGGGCGAAGAGTTCGGCCTCCCCGAGGTCTTCGCCATCCCGGACGACCGCCGCGAGGACCCGGTATTCGAACGAACCGGCGGTGCCGAAATCGGCCGTGACGGCTGTCGGGTTCCGCTGCCGTGGACCAACGATGCCGCGTCCTCGTATGGGTTTTCAATCCCGAACGCAGAGGGAAGGGTCGAAGAGCCGTGGCTTCCTCAGCCCGCTGGCTGGGGCGATCGTTCGCTGGCAACGCTTAACGACATCGAGTTTTCAACGCTCGACATCTATCGCAAGCTCGGGGAGGCACGCGCACTGCATGCCAGCAGTCAGCCGCTCGGTGCAAAGCCGGTTGAGCTGGGTGCCGGGCTTGTCGGAGTCCGCCGGGGGAGTCTGTTGGTAGTCGTAAACACCACCATGGATGCCATCGAGCTCGATGCGAAGCATCCTGAATTCTCGAACGCTCAGCCTGTCTTTGCGAGCGAGCCAGAAGAGATGCAAACCCCTGGCATTATCCCCGCAAACAGCACGATCTGGTTCTCTAGCTGATCGTCGAAACCAGAGCGTCAGTCGAGAGCCATTTCAAACTCGTCTCGATGACGTTGCCACCACTCACGCCGGCGGTCGTACTTCTCGAGGCCTCCGGTCTTGCTCAACATCGTTAAGGCGGCAGGCTCGCCGAGCTCGAAGTTGTGTTTGGCGAGTCTCTCGATCTGGTCGAGAGCGTCCTCGATGGCGGCGAGTAAGGCGGTCCGGCCAGCCTGGTCGAGTCCGTACTCGTCTGCGATGAGCCGGAGTCTTCGTGGCCGGTCGGCGGGCTGCCATCCCATCCGGGCCCGGTCGAGGTCAGCTTCGAGCGGCACGCAGAGTCGGGCGAACTGGGCCAGGTCGTAGATGGCACGCCCGGGAGCGGCGAACTCGAAATCGATGAACGCTATGGCGACCCCGTCCTCGAAGACGATGTTCGACAGCTCCACGTCGTTGTGGCAAACCAGCTTGCCGCCTGCCGGGTCGGCAAGATCCTCGGACCATTCGAGGCCAGTCGGGTCGAACTGCAGCGACCCAGTGTGCAGACGACGCAACAGTTTGGCGATCGAAGCCAGCGCCGCGTCGGTCTGGCTCCAGCCCGGATACGGCGATGTCGGGACGTCACCATCGATGAATTCGAGTCGCTCACGCCTGTCGGAATCTATCCCTATCGGCATCGGGGCACCGTCGAAGCCTGCGACCCTTATCGCCCGGAGAAACGTATGGATCGAGGTCGCGTATGGGCTGGCGGGGCGGAGTACATGTTCGCCTGCACGGACAACCGCGCCGACGTTGGTTATTCCTCCCTCGAGCGAATCCTCGTGCACGATGCCAGCGTATGGCATGAACCGGGGTCGGGTGACCGTTGCTTGGGGGCGCCTGGCATTGCAGCTAGTCGAACCCGATTGCGGGGATCTCGGGCAGGCCTCGCACTCCGGGTTGTGTAGCGAGAACCGAACCGGCCGGAGTCTTGCTGAGCTCAGCATCGGAGAGCCCGGCTCTGGCGGTTGTGACGTAGAGGATGTCCAGGTTCGGGCCACCGAACGCGCAGCTGGTCGGGCGGTTCGCGGGCGATTGGACAACCAAAGTGGTTGAGCCGTCGGGAGCGTGACGGACAACTCGAGAGCCATCCCACTTCGCCGACCAGACGCCACCTTCGGCGTGGTGTTCA
>JBOEHD010000063.1:22424-115125 GCA_050633745.1 Acidimicrobiales bacterium | reverse complement strand
GATCACAACAACATCAAGGGGTACATCGGTATCCATGTGCTGAAGGAGATCACCGAGCGGTTGGGTAGTTTCGATCAGGTTGCGTTCACCGACGAGCTGCACTGCGCCACGATCACCACCGCTGACGAGCCGGGCGTGCTCCTCGACGTAACCTACGACGGCAACGGCGACGTTGATCGTGAAAGCTTCATCGTCGAGGTCGTCGATGGTGTTGGCAAGGTCAGCGCGAACGTACCCGCTCTCGGCAACCTGTCCGAGCGAGGCTGCTGAAACACCTCCGGGTGTCCTGAGTAAACCGACGTAGAATCCGAGGGGCCGGCGCCTGGTTGGGCCGGCCTCTTCGGCTGTCGGGGGAAGTCGTAAATGGAGCAATTCCTGCAGGTCACGATCTCCGGCCTCGCTACCGGTGCCATCTTTGCCATCGCCGCCGTGGGTTTCGCGCTGCTGTGGCAAACCGCGGGCGCCATCAACTTTGCCCATGGCGAGTTCATCATGCTGCCAGCCGTCATCATCCTCCTGCTCGGGCAGGGTGAGCCAACCTTTGGCGTCCCAGACTACGTCCCGCTCATCGGCGGTGCGAACGTGGGCTTCGCCTTTCCAGCGGTCGGTCTCATCGCTGGCTTCGCGTTGGCTATACCGATCGCCATCTTCCTGCTCGGCTATCTGTTTAAGGTTTCTCTGGTTGATCGCCTCCTGGAGCCGGGCGGGAACGACATCCCGCTGGTGATTGCCACCATCGGACTCGGCTTGCTGATGCGGGAATACGTTCACGAGGCCTGGTTCGCCACCCCGCAACCGTTTCCCTCGGTCTTCGGAAACGACGTCTGGCGGCCCGGCGGCGTTGCCATCACCGCCGATGATGTCGGCGTGATCGTCGTCTGTACCTTGGTCATCCTGTCGCTCCAGGTCTTCCTGAGGAAGACCTACCTCGGAAGACAGATGGAGGCCGCGGCCCAGAATGCCGAGACCGCGAAGGTACTTGGCATCCCCGTCGGCAGGATGATCCTGCTGACCTTCGCCATCAACGCAGTGCTGGTGACGATCGCTGCCCTGTTGGTCTCACCGAGCGTCAACGCGCGGTGGGATGCTGGTATCAACCTGGGGCTGCTGGCCTTCACCGCAGCCATCATCGGCGGCTTCAATCAGGTCCGAGGTGCGCTGTATGGAGGCTTCCTGGTTGGGGTGCTTCAGAACTGGTCCGGAGCGTACGTCTCGAATCTGTATCGAGAGGCTGGGCCACTGCTGTTGCTCATCCTGGTGATTCTGGTCCGTCCCCAGGGCTTGTTTGGCCGGGCTGAGGAGCGGCGCATATGAGCCTCATGCCCGACTCTGAGCTGCAGAACCGGCAGGACAAGATCGCCGTCGTCGAGCGTGGCCGACTCTCGATTCCGCTGACCGTTGGTATCGCGACGTGCGCTGCCCTGGTCGCCATCGTGCCGGTAGGCCGCTCCGGTATTGCCGGTCTGATGTGGGTTTGGCTGTTCGCCTTGCTCGGTCTCATCGCTGCCAACCTTCTTGTGCCGGTCGCCAGCCGGAACGGCGTGATGGTCAAGTGGGTATCGATCGCTGCCTTTCTCGGCTTTATGCTGCTGATCCCGATCGGCCGGGCCGGTTCGACGATGACCGACCTCGGCCTGTTCGCCATCTTCGGTGCGGTCGTCGTCGGTATGAATCTGACCCAGGGTTTCGCGGGCCAGATATCGCTGGCTCAGGCGGCGTTCCTGGGAATTGGGGCGTACACGTCGGTGCTGCTCGATTTCGGCGAGGAGATATCTCTGTGGGGGCTGCGGGTCGATCTGCCAGATCTTCCGTTCCTGGCCACGATTCCAATCGCTATCGGGATGAGCATGCTCCTAAGTGTCCTGATCGGTTTCCCGGCGTTGCGGGTGCAGGGTCCCTGGCTGGCGTTCGTAACCCTGGCCTTCAACCTGCTGGTCTTCTTGGTGCTCAACAACGAGACCGAGCTCACACGGGGATCACGAGGCATCCGGGTGCTGCGCAGCGACTTCGAATTGTTCGGTATCGACATGTTGCCGACGAACAACTTCTACTACGTCGGTTTCGTCTACCTGCTCATCTGCTTGATCCTCGTGTGGTGGATCATTCGTTGCCCCTGGGGTCGGGCGTTGAAGTCGATTCGAGACAACCCGGCACGGGCCAGCAGCCTCGGCGTCGACGTCAGGGCATACACCCTGCTGGCATTCGCCATCGGATCCGGCATGGCGGGAGGTGCTGGCGCCATCTATGCCCGGCAGGTCGAGTTCATCGAGCCGCGGAGCTTCTACATCAACCAGTCGTTCGACTTTCTCCTCGCAACGGTGGTTGGGGGACTCGGAACCTTCGTCGGCCCTCTGCTGGGTACCTCTACCATCACGCTGCTGGCCGACTACCTGCGTTTCACCGGCGATTGGTATCGCGTTTGGTTCGGGCTCTTCGTGATCATCATGATGCTGATCGCCCCTGAAGGTATGGCCGGATCGTTCAACCGGTTCCGAGCCTGGCTGCTGCAACGTCGGAGGTCTGCCTGATGGTCTCGCAGCTCGATGCAACTTCGCTTGATGGACGGGAGTCGGTGGTCCGGGTCCGCAATATCTCAAAGCGGTTTGGTGGGAACCAGGCGGTATCCGACGTCTCTTTCGACGTTTATGACGGCGAGATTCTGGGGGTCATCGGCCCGAACGGCTGCGGCAAAACCACCCTGTTCAACTGCATCCTCGGCCAGTACAAGCCAGACTCCGGCTCGGTCGAATTGAACGGCGTCGACGTCAGCCGCTGGTCGCCACCGCGGCGAGCCAAGCATGGCTTAGCTCGCACCTTTCAACTGCTTCAGGTCTTCGAATCGATGTCGGTTCGCGACAACCTAAAGGCTGCGGCCCAGGAGCACATCGGCTCGGTAGCTAGTCGACTGTTCCGAAGCCCGGGGATGGGCTTGGATGCCGATGTCGACCGGCTCATCGAGCGATTCCGGCTCGCCCACCTGGCCGACGAGCTGGCTGGGAACCTGAGCTACGGCCAACAGAAACTGTTGGATACCGCCATGGCATTGGTCTCGAATCCTGCGGTGGCATTTCTCGACGAACCGGCCGGAGGCGTCAACCTCACGATGCTGGCCGATGTCGAGCGACAGATACGCGACATGAACGAGACCGACGGGGCGACGATGGTAATCGTTGAGCACAACATGGAATTCATCTTCAACCTCGCTCATCGCATCATCGTGATGGCCGAGGGCGCGGTGCTCATGGAAGGCACCCCGGACGAGGTCCGGAACGACTCAAGAGTTGTGGAGGCATATCTTGGTGGCAGCTGACCCGACGCTCCAACTCATCGATGTGGTCGGTGGCTACGGCTCGACCACGATCCTCCACGAGACCACCTTCGATGTGGAACAGGGCAAGCTCACGACGATCATCGGCCCCAACGGCGCCGGAAAGTCGACGGCGCTCAAGGCCGTCTTCGGATTGGTCAAGGTTCGTTCCGGGCGCATTCTTTTTGGTGCCGACGATGTTGTTGGGCTCAGCCAGCCCCAACTGCTCGCCCGCGGAATCGCCTTTGTGCCTCAGGGTCGAAACATCTTTCCCAGCATGACGGTCCGCAGCAATCTCGAGCTTGGCGGGGTAAGCCTCGGCAACCTGTCACTGTGTCGGGAGCGGATCGAGTCGATCGCCTTCACCCAGTTTCCGATTCTTAGGCAGAAGGCCAACGATCAGGCAGGCACGCTCAGCGGCGGCGAACAGAAGATGCTGGAAGTTGGCCGGGCCATGTTGCTTGAACCGAAGCTGCTGCTCATCGATGAGCCATCGATCGGCCTTTCCCCGATCTTGGTCGAGCAAGTCTTCGGCTTGCTTCGCTCGTTGACCGACGATGGGGTGAGCGTGTTGATGATCGAGCAGAACGCCAAGAAAGCGCTGGAGATCAGCGACAACTGCATCGTTATGCAACAGGGTCGGGTCGCCTTGGCGGGCACCGCCCAAGAAGTGCTCGATCATCCCCAGATCGGACACCTCTTCCTCGGCGGTGCAGCCAAAATCGACTGAGGCTGAGAAACACACTGTGGATTTCGCCAGGTAAACCACAGGCTCCCAGGGCCCTGGATTAGTGCCAACGCTGTAATTTCAACAGTGTTATTCACAGGCTGTGGGTTCCCGTCGGTTCCGGTCTCAGGGGTTTTGAGCGCACTTCTAGCTGCGTAAGACATACTGGGTCTCGTGAAGAGTCGACCGAAGCTATCCGGTGCACCGTTGGCCTATGTATTGGCCAAGGTGGATGGAACCACCGATCCGTACAACGCCTTTGGAAAAACCCTGTGGGCAGACGGGGGAGCGGCTCCGGCCCAGCTGAAGGAACTGGTGTTCCTGCGCAGCTCGATCGTCAACCAATGCCCCACTTGAATCACCGGTCATGTTGTCTCGGCGAGACGACGAGGGGTTACCGAAGACGAGATCAACGCGCTCGAGGCGCCAGCAACCTGGGACGACGTCTTCGACGATCGATCCCGGGCGGTGCTGCACCTCGCAGACGCCATGTGCGGTGAGAGTCACGAACTCGACCCCGAACTTGTGGCCGAGTTGCGAAGTCACTTCACCGAGGAACAGCTATCTGAGTTGATCCTGGTTGCCGGGCAGGCCAACCTGAACAACCGAGCCGGGAACGCAGCGAAGCAGTTACTCGGCGAGCCAGCGGCCGAGGCGTCGTAGCCGCCTCGCTAACGCTCGCGGATATCGGTTGCAGGACCGTTGTCCCACCACGCTCTGATCTCTGATTCTTGCTCGTCGCTTTCGAACTCCACGCTCACGCCGGGGCCGCTCGATCCGACCTTGACCTCAAACCCCGGTTTCGGTGACGCCCACAGAATCTTCACCGCTCCCGGAGCGAACGATATTGACGTCGACCCTCCAATGAGGTTGAAGGTCTTCGTCTGGCTGGGAGCGCTGGTCGGCGCTGACGTCGCGGTAGTCGTCGAGGTGGTTGGCGCCGTGGTGCTGGTGGTCGCGCTCGTCGTCGGTGTTGTAGTCACTCTCGTCGTCGAGGTCGACTCGCTTGTCGATGTTGTCGAAGCGCTGGTGGTGGCCGCGGTCGTCGGTGCCTCGGTCGATGAGCCCGCAGATGCTGCAGACGCTGCAGATACTGAAGATGTCGCAGCTGCTGAAGATGTTGTGGCTGGAGTCCGAGCTGTAGCCGATGACGGACTGGACGCGCTGGCCGCCGATGAGCTGGCTGTCGGTGAAACAGAGGAGACGGAGGCCTGGACTGCCGTGACGCCTGACTGATCGGTCTGCTGCGCCGCGCTTGCCAACTGCGGGCCATCGGTTACTACCTCTGGAAGGGCAGAAGCGGGGATAATGTCATCATCGACCACTGCAACGCCGGTCCATGCCACGGCAACCGCGGCGGTGCTCCCTATCAGCCAGAGCAGCACATACCCAGCGACCTTCAACATGCTTTCAGTGTGCTGGAAGAGGAAGCAGACCAGGCTGAAGCAACCCCTAAATTACTCCTAAACCGCTGTGAGATTGTCGTCCAAGCCGTAGTGTCGTGAGCAATGGCATCGGTGCTCGTGATCGAAGATGATCTGACAATTCGTGAGCTGGCGATCCGCGCTATGGCTGGCGCCGGGCACGCCGTTCGTGCCGAATCGACGGGCATGGCCGGGCTGCAGTCGGTCATCGATGTGAGCCCCGATGTTGTTGTTCTCGATCTGGGTTTGCCCGATGTCGACGGGTCAGATGTTCTTCGCATGATTCGGGCCGTTTCGGATGTGCCGGTCATCATCGCCACCGCGAGGGATGATGATGCGGAGATCGTCCGCCTGCTCGATGCAGGGGCCGACGACTATGTGGTCAAGCCGTTCTCCGGAGCGGAACTCGAAGCCCGCCTTCGGGCCATCCTGCGGCGAATCGCCGCCAGCGGAGGGGCCCGGGTATTGACGGTCGGTGGCCTGACGGTCGACACCCGATCTCGCACCCTGACAGTCGATGGGGCCGATGTGGTGTGCAATCGAAAGGAGTTCGATCTTCTCGCCTATCTGGTGGCCAACGCCGGCCGGGTCGTAGCCCGAGAAGAGCTGTACGCCGAAGTCTGGCGGGAGCCATACGGTGGGGCCGACAAGACGATCGATGTCCACCTTTCTTGGTTGCGACGCAAGCTGGGCGAGACCGCAGCTGAGCCGCGCTATCTGCACACCGTGCGAGGAGTTGGCATCAAGCTGGTCGATCCGACATGAGGCGTCAGCTGATTGCGGTATTCGTGGCAATATCAATGCTGATTGTTGTGGCCTTCGTCGTGCCACTGGGGTTCTTGGTCAGACGGACCGCCGAAGATCGGGCAATCGATGCCGCAACCGCCGACGCTTCAGCAGTTGTGCCTGCGCTGGTTGCCGACGGGACCAGGGCCCAGATCGAGTCGGCCATGAATACCACAAACGCCGGGCGTGAAGCCCGGATGTCGATAGAGACTTCGCAGGGGTGGTCCATCGGATCCGACAGCGACTCGGCTCGGCTTGAGCGAGCCCGGATGGAAGGGGTCTCGGCGATCGGGCCGGTGCCGGGTGGAGCGGAGGTGGTGGTGGCGGTCGCTACCGGGCCGGAGACCATTTCGGCAATCCGGGTGTTCGTCGACAACGACGCTCTCTGGCGGGGGCAATGGCGGGCCTGGTTGACACTGGCGGCGGTCGGTGCGGTGCTGGTCGGCATCTCGGTCATCGTCGCCGACCGCCTGGCTCGAACCATCGTGCGGCCCGCCGAAGAATTGGCTGCCGCCGCCCGCCGGCTCGGCGACGGACACCTCGACGTCACCGTTGTGCCCGATGGGCCGCCGGAACTCCTTGAGCTCGGCGGGTCGTTCAACGACCTCGGCTCTCGTATCACCCAGATGTTGAACCGCGAACGTGAGTTGGTGGCCGAGCTCTCTCACCGGCTGCGGACTCCTTTGACCAAGCTTCGTATGCGTATAGAGCACGTCGACGATCCAGCGCTGGCTCAGGAGTTAGCCGCCGATCTCGACGATGTGACCCTTGTGGTCAACGAGCTGATCGCCGAGGCCAGGGGAGCGCTCGGCGGCAAATCGGTTTGTGACGCCGCCGCGGTCACCATTAACAGAGCGGAGTTCTGGCGGGTACTAGCCGAAGATCAAGCTCGGCCGTGGCGATTCGTGCAGAGTGTTGGCCACCTGCCGGTCGCGGTGCTTGAACAGGAGTTGGCGGCTGCGGTCGACACGCTGCTGGAAAACGTCTTTGCCCACACCGAAGAAGGCATTCCGCTGGCCATCGGGTTCGGCCGCTGGGGCGATCAGGCTCGGATCTGGGTGGAGGATGGTGGCACCGGAATCCGAGCGGAGGAACTGGCGACCGGTTCGTCGACCGGCGGCTCGACCGGCCTGGGATTGTCGATCGCTAAGCGCACCGTTGAGGCCGTGGGCGGCGAGTTGGAGATCGGGAGTGGCGAGCTTGGCGGCTCGCTAGTCACCCTCGTACTCCCGCTGGCCGACGGTACAGCCGGCTATGACTTCGGCAGCACAGCCGGTAACGGCTCCGGCAGCACAGCCGGTAACGGCTCCGGCTAGCGACTGCTGGCCTGGCTGCCGCCTGCTGCCAGGTGAAGAAGGTCTGGCACCAACGGTCTGCTGCTCACCCGAAATCGATAAAGGCAAGCCAAGCGGAACCAAACGTGACGTTCCGCGGCATCGATCCTGGAAGGTGAAACCGTTCGAATCTCGCCGTAGCGCCGATAGAGGCGAGCCGCCAACGACTGCCCGTAGGCAATCGGGCGTCCGGATTGTAGGCAGCGCAGCTGAAGGTGCACGCCAAGATTGGCCAGCTCATCTTCGGCGGCGCCGGTCTTCACGCCGTCCAGGTCGATCAGGGCGATCGATCGCTCGCCCAGCAGGATGTTCTTGTCGTGTAGATCACCGTGGATCACCGCTGGCTCCGCTGCCGGGAGCGATGGCAGCTGTGATGCCACCTCCTGTAGCGGCTCGATCATGTTCGGTTCGGCTCGGCCGACCATGGCGACCCACTTCTCCGGTGGGTCATCGGGTCGCGGGTTGCCCTCGGGCTCGATCCGGTGAACGCACGACAGGGCTTCGGCGATCTGTTCGACTGGAATCGACGGTTCCCGGTGGCTCGTCGATCGGAACAGATCGTGGACCGACGGCCCTGGCAGTGCCTCCAACCCGATCCGGCCGTCGTCGTCGAACTGCAGGACTCGTGGGATCATGGCCGGCAGGTTGGCGGCAAAAAGTCGTTGGTGAGTTCGGACCACGCCATCGACCCGGGAGGGTCGCACCACCTTGATAAAGCTGCCCGGTTTCGTCTGGCTGGGCTGGGATCTGACGACGGCTCGTCGCCCCGCCCGGTATGCCACAAGGCGGCCGGATCTCAAGGCCACCGCAAGGCCGGGCAACCGCCGATCGCCAGCTGGTTCTACCGGTTCGACCTCGCCCGTCTCGGGGGTCAGCGTCGCCCATGCCGCCCCGTTGGGGGAGCGAACGGTCCACGACCGATGCACGTGTGGGTAAGCGATCGGCCAGGCCGCCAGCCACGCAGGGCCCGACCCCACAGATGATTGCGTTCCATCCGGTCCCGACAGAGTGGTCATCAGGCCGCCGGAAGACGTCCGAGCTGCACGAGATACAACCCGGCGTCGGCGGCCTTCACCGGGTCGACGATTTGCCGCGTGTCGTAGATCGTCTTGCCTGCGAGCCGTTGAGCGACCGTGGTTAGGTCGGCGTCGGCGAACTCCGGCCACTCGGTCAGCACTACGAGCAGGTCGGCCTCGTCACAGGCGGCATAGATGTCTGGGGCCGCAACGACTGGGAGGTCATCGGTTTTGGCCGCCGGATCGTAGACCACGACTGTGGCATCACGATCGATTAGGCGGTCGATGACCTGCAGCGCCGGAGATTGCCTAGTGTCGTCGGTGCCGGCCTTGAACGTGGCACCCCACACTGCGATACGGGCCCGATCGAGTCGCGTCGGGCACAGTTGCTGGATCCGGTCGGCGATGTGATCCAGCTGGTCGAGGTTGCTCTGGTATGCCGACTCGATAACCGGCAGGTACTGCCCGGTTCGTCTGGCCAGGTGCATGAGCGCCCGGGTGTCCTTTGGGAAACAGGAGCCACCCCATCCCGGCCCGGGGGCGAGGAACGACGTCCCGATCCGAGGGTCGGAACCAATGCCCTCGGCCACCGATTCGATGTCGGCACCGATGCGGTCACAGAGGCGGGTTAGCTCGTTGATGTACGAGAGCTTGGTGGCCAGGAAGCTGTTGGCCGAATACTTGATCAGCTCCGCCGACAGCGGGTCGCAGAAGGTAATCGGCGCGGTAATCCCGCGGTAGATACCGGCCACCCGGTCGGCGACCGGTTGGTGATCGGCGCCAATCACGATGCGATCCGGTTCCAGAAAGTCAGAGACCGCGGTGCCTTCCCGGAGGAATTCCGGATTCGAGGCCACGGAAATATCGGGCCGTTCTATGAGCTCCTGCAGCGCTCGCTGAGTGCCTACCGGCACGGTCGACTTTGTGACGATGATGGCGTCGAGTGGGAGTTGCTCCCGTAGCCGCATCACCGCCGCCCGTACCGCCGAAAGGTCGGGCCCGTTCTCGCGTTCACTGTGCGGTGTTGGCAGGCAGAGCAGCACGATGTCGGTGTTGGCGGTGGCCGCGTAGTCGCTGGTGAAACGTAATCGACCCGACGCAAGTCCTGCGACCAGAAGTTGGTTGAGGCCGAGTTCCATGATCGGCGAAGAGCCGCCGTTGAGCTGGCGAATTTTGTTCTCGTCGATGTCGATTGCGGTCACGTCAAGGCCAAGGTGGGCGAGACATGCCGCCGAAGTCAGCCCGACGTATCCCACGCCGACTACCGCTATCGCAGGCCTCCCTGCGTTTCGGCTCACACCAGTTCCTTTCGAGTGGAGGTCGTGGCCAGTTCTCGAAATGCTGCTGCGGCCAGGTATGCGCTCGACCAGCGCCAGTCGCCTTCGAGGTGGCGGGCCACGAGGGTGGCTTGGTCGATGAGCGCGATGGCGGTGTACCAACTGAGTTCGGCGTCGGGAATCGGAACCCCGACCCGATAGCGATCGATCACGGTTTGGGCGAACTCCGTGGCCGTCGCATACGAGCCGGGGTCCCGGATCTCAAGCGCCTTGGCGTGTCCTAGTAAGCGTCCAAGGTCGCTTGCCGGCTGCCCCACCGCAGCCCGTTCAAGGTCGACGAATGTGATGGTGTCGTCGTGCCCGGTTGGATCTCCCAGGATGTTCTTCGGATGAAGATCGCCATGGATGAGCCGCAACGGGCCGGGGTTGTGGGGAGCGGTTCTTGAGAGGCGCTGAGCCAGCGCCGCCAGCGGACCGGCGAGCGACGGATGTAACTCTGCGAGACCGGAGAGAGCCTTCCGGGCCTGGAACAGATCATCGTCGATGAGGCGCTTGGCGGTCCCTGATGGAGGGGTGGTGCGGTGGAAGTGTTGGATCGCATCGGCTGTTGCTGCAGGCGAGGCCAAACCTCGATCGATGATTGACCGCAACTGCTCCCCTGCGGCAAACTCGTCGATCCCGACCCGACCGTTCTCAATCTGCGCGAGCGGAGCAGGGGTAGCCACCCCGTTACGGCGTAACGCTTCGGCGGTCTTCGCCAGCAAGGGTGCATCCCGTCCGGTGGTGTATCGCAGGACCACCGGGATCTTGAGCCTAGTCCGGGAAACGAGGTCGATGCGCACAACCACTCGCCGCTCGGGTTTGTACCTCAGAACTTCGACGTTGGTTCTGTGCGATGAGATGTCGTCGAGCAGACCCGGCAGTCCGTGTAGCGAACGCTTTATCTTTCGCGGCTGGGAGTACCACCGAAGGCGGCGCAGGCGAGCATCGTTTGGAAAACCGTAGACCACGGCGTTGTCGTTTAGCCGTATGACGCCGGGCCCAAAGACTGATCGGCGGGGCCGCAGCGACAGCGCCTTGTCGTAGATGGCTGAGGCTCGTGGCGGGTCGGGGCACCACACGGCGTAGCCTCTTGTTTCGCTACCGTCTCTGCTGAGGAACCGATAGCCGATCATCGTTGGCTGTTTAGGCTTGTACCGAACGTAGTCGGGCGTTGCGATGGCGAGGTCTAGGCCCGCATCGGTCAGCTGCTGCGTGGCCTGCTGCTCGTCGAGCAGCGATCGAAGCGCATCATGAATCATGTCGCAACCACCTTCAGTTCAGGGCCACCAGCGTCTTCGGGGTCCAACTCGATGATGGAGTCGGGGGCCAAGTCGGTGAGGTCTCCATGGTGTATGACTACGGTTGTTCGGCCATGCGCCACCCTGCTGATCGCCCGAGCCACCGTGGTTCGAGCGGCCGGATCGAGGCCGACCAGCGGCTCGTCGAGCAGCATGACCGACGAATCGCGGACCGCCGCCCTGGCCAGCATGACCCGACGTGCCTCGCCACCGGAGAGCGAGGTGCCACCCTCGTCGAGCTCGGTGTCTAAGCCGTTGGGCAACCGCTCAAGCACCGGGCCGAGCATCGCTAGCTCGGCTGCGATCGTTAGCTCGGCGTCAGTGGCGTCGGGTTTGCCGAACGCAATGTTCTCCCGGATGGTCCCGCCGAACAGGGTCAGCTCTTGAGGCACGTAGGCCAGCTGCTGGCGGTACTGGTCGAGTCGGTAGGTACTGACATCGACACCACCGATATGGACGTTGCCACCCGAGGGGCGGAGGAGCCGCAGCAGTAGTCCGATCATCGTTGACTTGCCGCTCCCGTTTCGCCCGACGACTGCGGTCATTGAATCAGCCGGGATGACCGCGTCGAGCTTGTCGAGCGACTGGCGGCCGTCGGGGTAGCGGTGGGATACGCCAACGAATTCGATATCACCGCCAAGTGACGATGTCGGTTTGCCTCGATCGCCAGCCTCGACCGGTCGCTCGAGTAGCTCGATGACCCGCAGCGCACAGGCGGTGGCCTTGGCTAGTCGAGCGCCTTCGCCGGTCAACTTGCGAATGGGCTTGTAGATCATTCTGGTGTACGAAACGGCCAATATCAGCTGCCCCGGGGTTAGCAGCCCAGCCTGGACCCGGCGGGCGCCCAAGAGCAGCACGAGGGCAACACCGGCTCCGGTGAGGAGCTCGCTCAAGCTAGCCATACGGGCCGACTTCCTGGTTGAGGCCATCGAGGCCCGTTCGGCGCTGCGAGCCTGGCTGCGGAATCGGTGCGAGATCCGATCCTCAGCGTTGAAGGCCTTGATAAGACTGACTCTTGTCAGAGTCTCAGCGGCCTGGGCGGCGATTGCCCCCTCCTTGCGACGTTGCTTGCCCGCCGCGGCCTTGACCGCCGCCGAGCCGCGATCGACGCTTACCCAGAGCAGCGGCAGCGGAACCAGCGCCACGACGAACAGCCGCCACTCGACGACGGCAAACACCACCGCCCCACCGATCAGTACCGAACCTCTCGACAGTAGGGTGACCCAGCTGGGGAACAGCAGATCTCGGATCATGTTGACGTCACCCATGAGGCGGATGAGGAGGTCACCGGAATAGTGCTTTTGATGCTCTGCCAACTCCAGTCGCTGGATGTGATCGAAGACGTCAGCCCTGATCCGCACGGTTGCCTTGCGGCTGATCTGAGCGATGACGATCTGGAGCCGTTCGCCTAGCAGCCCGAGAAATCCAGGGATGGCAAACGCCGCCGCGGCGAACAGCACAATGGGGGTGAAGGCTACGGAGGCTCCGTCCTGGCCGATCAGGTGGTCGAGCGCCAGGGTGATCGGCCAGGGTTTCAGCAACTCGAGCGTGGTCACACCGAGGGCCAACCCGAGGGCGGCGGCCATACGATGTGACTGCCCGCGCAGCGCCGGTCGGAACACGGTAAACGCGTGGCGCAGCTCGGATTGATCCAGGTCGATGGGAGACCGCCTGCGTAACCTCACCGCCCGGATGCCGCCTGCAGCGACTCGTGGCGAAGCTGAAGGATCGCCTGCTCGGTCATCTCGGCAACACGTCGCCACGTCATCTCCGTGAGTGCCCGCCGCCGTCCCGAGATGCCCATCGTGCGTGCCCGTTGCCGGTCGCCCAACAATTCGGCCACCGCGGTTGCCAGCGCCGCTCGATCGTCGGGCTCAACCAGCAGGCCAGCATCCTGCACCAGTTCGGCGATGTCTCCTTGCCGGGTGGCCACTATCGGCAGCCCCGCAGCCAGATAGTCGACGATCTTGAGCGGGCAGAAGTAGAACGGGTCTTGCCGTGGGTAGGGCGCCAGCCCAATTGCGGCGGTTGCCAGATGAACGGCCACCCGATGCGGTTCGGTGGGCCCGGTGACCACGATCTGCTGTCCGACTCCGAGCTCGGTAGCGCGAGCCACGAGGGTGTCGGCTCCCGGACCGCCACCGACCACCAGCAGTTGTGGCCGGTAGCCGAGCTCTGCCATATCGATCAGCAGGTCGACCAAGAGCTCAGCGCCGTGCCACGGTTTTGGGTGCCCCAGGAACACGATGTGCTGATCGGCCCCACCGGCCTCGGCCGCCGCTCGATTGGGTGGTGGAAACCAGCTCGGTTCGAAGCCGTTCGCAATGGTTTCGATCAGCCCGTCCCGTTTGGTGCTCACCCATTCCGACAGAGCGGTGGAAACGGTGATCACCAGGTCGGCCTCGGCGAGCAACTTCTCTTCTACGTCAGCGGCGTTCGGTGGCAGCGTGCCCGGCCGATGGGCGATCGCTTCATCGACCAGCGGTGCGTTTACCTCCAGGACGAACGGCACATCGAGCGATCGAGCAAGCTCCAAGCCGCCGAGATGACCTAGTGAATACCGTTCATAGACGACCGCCGCCTCGGTCACGGTTTCAAGTTCGTGCAACGGTTTCACGGGAACAGGGAACGGTCCCTCCGCCAACCGAGCTGAATAGGTCTGCAATGAGTGGCCACAGGCTGCGAGGCCGGCGGCGACACCTCGAAGGTGCAGTGCCGCTCCCTTCGTGGCCCCGGGAGCAATGCCCCGATCGGCGTTGACCTGAACGATGTCGAGCCCGATCATCGCACCGGCTCGCGCTGATAGAAGACATCTATCAGCTCTTCGATCGTGACCCGTTGGTCGAACGTTTTGGCCACCTTCGCCTGCCCGGCGATCCCGAAGCGCACCCGCTGCTGTGGGTTGGCCAGGAGCGAACCGATCGCATCGGCCAGTGCCTGCGGATCCTCGGTCGGAACGATCAGTCCTTCTTGACCGTGGGTGACGATCTCCTCGATACCGCCGACCGGTGTCGAGATGGCGGGAACTCCGGCCTGGAGGGCCTCAAGCAGCACCGTCGGTAGAGCATCCTGATTTCCATCGCCCCCGACCCGGCACGGGGCGGCGAGCAGGCTAGCCCGATCGAGCCAGCGGGCGACCTCGTCCTGTCCCAGGGCACCGGCAAAGGTGACGCGGTCGGCGATACCGAGCATGGTGGCCTGGGCTTCCAGGGCGGCCCGCCGCTCGCCATCACCCACAAGAACGCAGCGCACGTCCTGGTGCTCCGACAGCAGAGCGATCGATTCGATGAGTAGGTCGAAGCCCTTCTTCTCAACCATTCGCCCAACCCCCAGCACCAGGTCGGATTGCCGAACCGCGGACTCGGCCGGCGGCTGCAGCTCGCTCGACCGCTGTGATCCAAGCCCGTTGTAGATACGGACCAATCGTGCATTTGCGCCATCGAGACGATGGGCCAGGAATCGCAGGTTGGCATCACAAACGGTGACAACAGTTGAGGCCGCTCCGGCCAGGCGTCCCGCCAACTCCCAGTCGACCGATGTGCGATAGATGTCCTTGGCATGGGCGGTGATCGAATACGGCAGCCCGGTCAACAGCGATACGAGGTACGCGGTCTGTGCTGCGACGGTGAGGAAATGGGCGTGCAGATGGTTGACCCCGGCGTCGAGTGCGGACTCGGCGACGTCAATCGCGTTCAGCAGAAGCCGGGCCCGACGTTCCTCAGGGAGATGATCGAGGAACTCCAGGATCTCGGGCAGTCGATGCTGCTGGAGCCTCGGCAGGGCACGAATGGCATCGAGGAAACTGGCCTTGTTCACATCGGACACATAGCGAACCTGGCCCCTGACCCTGCCAATTGCAGGGTGGAAACGTCCTTCCGTAGCGTGACGCAACGAGTGGATTGAGGTCTTTATACCCTGCTCTTCCAACCCCAGGATCTCGTTCAGAACAAAGGTTTCCGACAGCCGCGGATACTGCTTCAGGATGTAGCCGACGTGCATACCTTCAGCCATGGTTGGCTCCTTCCATCAGGGCCGATCTCTTTGTCTCTGTCGCTGGTGAGCGTTCGAGCTTCGAGGGTTCGGCACACAGGCCGCCCAACAACAGCTCCACGGATCGCTCCACACCTGCGAGATTGACCGTCGGCGGTTCGACGGCGCTGGCTGAGCGGCTCGTGACGAAGTCTCGGATCCGGTCACGGTCGAGCATCTCGATCGGGCAGTGCTGCAGCTGTGGCACGACAGCGGCGAGTCGGGCCGACCGAAGATGCTGCTCCAATCGCGGCGCGCAGCGGGGCACGAGCAGTGCCGGTGTATTCGCAGCGAGTAGCTCGACAACGGTGTTGTAACCGGCCATCGAGATCACCCCGACCGCCGAGCTGATGAGTGGACGAAGTTGATCGGTGAACTCCACGATTTCGACCGTGGGGAGCAGCGACGCCCGAGTCATCAACTCCGCCCGCCTGCCCGGAGACAGAAGGGGACCGGTGACCACGACCGACTTCAGGCCTTCGGTCGCCCCGTGCTCTACGGCATCAAGGTAGGCCCGAAGCATGGCTTGTCCATCGCCGCCTCCACCGGCGGTGACGAGCAGGAACGGCTGGCCGGTTGTCGGCCCCGGCATGGCCGGCGCGACATAGCCGGTGTGGTGCACCGGAGTAGTCGAGCGATGGGCCAGTCCGAGCTCGCTCGCTGTGGTTTGCAGCCGCTGGTCGCCATAGACCAGGACTTCGTCGTAGGCATCGATCCAGCCCCAGGTGCCGTCTCGGTGCCAAGCGGCGTCGACCCGGCCGACCTCATCGATAATGTCGCGGAGACCGAGAACCAATCGGGGCCGCTTGTGCCGAAGCCCGATTTGTTCAAGTGCCGGTACCAACTCCCGGCTCATACCGAGGGGTGCGTGGTCTACCAGGATGACGTCTGGCCGGTAGTTGTTGATCGTGGTGCTGATTAGATCACTACGAAATCGCACCAGCGACTGCAGGTCCATGTTGAGCTTGCGAGCCCGATAGCGACCGCTACCGTCTTTGGTCGCAGTCGGGAGCTTCACGGTGTCTACCCGATCGGGGAGGCGGAACGACTGGGTTCTCGGCGACCCGGTGACGATCAATACTTCGGCCTCGGCGTGGGTTGCGACAACCCCAGATGCCAGCAGCGAGCTTCGTCGGAAGTGCCCCAGGCCGTAGGTGTCGTGGCTGTATATAAGTACGCGTGTCACCTGCAACCTCCCATCATCCGACCGTCCCGCTAGGCGGTGGGGTGGTTCCCTGGAGGATCACCAGGTCATCGAACAAGATGGTGACCGGTGCACCCCCGGCCTCAGGATGGAGCCGGAGGCGACCACAGCCGGATCCATCGAGGGCCAGGGGGTGCGGGCGCCTCCCCGCTACCCGCACATGCACGGTCGCTCGGGCAGGGCCGCCCGAGATCTCCACCGATAGATCCGGTTCGCTCGAACGCGATGAAACTGAGCCCTCGATTAGGGAGGCCTCTGAGGTTGAGCGAAGCGACCGGCGGCGAACCGAAGGTGTCTTGTTCATACACCTTTTAGCTTGACCGTGCCGTCGACGGTGGGGGTAGTGGACATTGGTCCTAGGACCATGGGAGTACAAGATGGGGGTCCCGGAGAGATTCGGACCGAGATTCAGCGCGAGAGTCATGGTGAGAGGCTGAGGTGCTCCTTGGCCCACAGCGCAGCTTGGGTTCGGTCGCTAACACCGATGGCCGCAAAAACCCTGGTCAAGTGAGCCTTCACCGTCTTCTCGCTGATGCCGAGGCTGCGGGCGATCGCCTTGTTTGCCAGCCCTCGGCTTACCAGTTCTAGGACGTCGCGCTCGCGTTTGGTCAGTTGCTGGCTGGCTGAATGATGGTTGGTGTGGCGTCCTCGAAGCAGATACCGCGCCGCTCGGGCATCGAGTGGACTGTCACCGTTGGCTGCCGACCGAACGCCCTCGACGAGTACCTGAGGGTCGGAATCTTTGACCAGGTATCCAACCGCGCCGGCATCGAAGGCGTCGACGATCTGGTTTGGGTCGGTCGATGCGGTGAGGATCACCACCGATGCGCCTTGGCGGGAGGCGCAGATCTTCCTGGTCGACTCGATGCCAGACTGCCCTGGCATCGAGAGGTCCATGAGTACGACGTCTGGCTCCAGTTCGGCGTCGAGGGTCACCGCCTGTTCTCCGCGGTCGGCGACACCGACGATCTCGATATCGGAAGACTGCTCGAGCAGCCTCTGCAACCCGACTCTGACGATCGTGTGATCGTCGACCACCAGAACCCTGATCATGACGTGAGCTCCAAACGAATGGTGGTCCCGACGCCCGGTTCGGACTCGACGGTGAAGCCAGCTCCAGCGTCGGCGGTGAGGTCGGCCAAAAGGCGTAGTCCAAGATGGCCGTTCTCGCGATGAGGCGAGACAAAGCCCGCTCCGTCGTCCATGATCTCCACCGTCGTGCCGTCGGGGTTTGTCGCCAGATGAACGTTGAGATGATCGGCGTTGGCGTGCCTAAACACGTTGCGTACCGACTCTTGGATCACCCGATACAGCAGGGCGGTCTTCTCCGGCGCCGCTTCGAGTTCCCCATCGATCGTCAGTTCTGTTTCGATACCCAGGTCTCTGGCCGGTGCCAGGAGATCGACAAGAGCCGCTTCGAGCCCCTGTTCATGGAGGTTCGGAGGATAGATGTCTACCAGTAGAGAGCGAAGCGATTGAAGACTGCGCCTGGTGCCGACTGCGGCTGAGCGGAGGTCGCTCGACAGTTCCGGGGCGTGAACCGCGGCAGACTCGGCGGCAGCGGAAACGGCAAACGACGTGCCGACCAGATCCTGCACAACACCGTCGTGCAGATCGGCGGCGATCCGGCGGCGCTCGAGATCTGAGGACTCGACCGCTCGGCGAAGCAGGCGCTCTCGTTCGGCCTGCGCCCGGCGGACCCGTTGGCGCAGACCCCACACCAGCGCAAAATGTAGGCCCCCCATGAGGACTACCGGCACGACAATAATCGGCAAAAACTCGCTTCGGATTCTGCTGGCCGAGTCTGAAACCGACGACATCGCAAAGTACGACTCGTAGAGCAGTGGACCGCCATCCGGCCCTTCGATCGGGAGGTAGACCTCCATCATTTCGCTAGACATCTGGGCCTCGAAACGGTTCTCCGGGCCTTGAAGGTCGCTGATCTCGGAAACGGTCTCGCCAGACCAGAGCGAACGATGTTTGTCGGCCTCAAGCTCGTAGACCTCGCCGATCAACAGCGGTTCATCGGAGTACACGATCTTGCCGCTGGCGTCCCAGAGCTTGACCCGCACCGTGGTGTCATCGATGACTCGCTCGGTCACGATCGCATCGAGCACGGCGATATTTCCCTCGTCTCCGGCGATCAGCTCGGCGGTGAGATTCGGCTCGACGACGGTCTTGGCCACGACCTGGGTCAGCGCCCGGACATCGGCCATCGCCTCGGCCCGACCGGCCCGCTGCGATGCCACGAGACCGCCGCCACCGATGGCCAGCATCCCAACCAGCCCGGCGATCGTGAAGAACACAAAGGGGCTGGCAAAGAGCCACCTTGGTCGGCGGGCTGGTTTCATAGTCCAACCTTGACAGCGGCCGACAGGGCCGCACGGTAGACGAACCCCAAATTAACCTTAAGCCTCGGCAATCCGATGGCTCTCAACTTTCTAAAGAATGTTATAATCGATCGCGCTGGGTGTTCTAATTTGAAACATGCTCAAGCATTGTGACGGGGGCTTGAAATGCGGCAGACCGAAGAAGATCAGACAAATGATCTAGGCAGGTTGCTTCGTGAGGTATTGCCGGCCGATGGTGACCAGGAACTCTCGGGTCAGGACCTCCCCGAAGAAGGCGGCTGGCACGGCATCGAGGTGTCGAGTATCCCCGATCCAGTTACCGCCGCTGGAGCCGGTCAAAGGGGCGTCGATACCGCCGCGGCTCCAGCCAACTCGGCTCGGCGAGTCGGCGTGGTGCCTATGGTGCTCGTCGCGGCATGCATCGCTGTCGCTGCCGTCGGGGGCTATTGGCTTGGCACCCAGCGATCAAACGAGGCAGCCGAGCCTGCAGCCGATGATCCGGCGACGGCGAGCGCGATTGCGCCGTCGAGCAGCGCGGAGGTGCAGGTCTCTACCACCCAGCAACCCAGCTCGACCCAGCCCGCTACCACCCAGCCCACCGAGGCTGGCGGCTCGACGACCTCGCTCGATTCGTCATCATCGCTTGAGGCGCTGGAGTCACAGCTGGCGACGATAGACCTGTCTGGTATTCAGTTTTCCCCCGGCACCGATCGGCTGACCGAGGCCGGTCAGGGTGTGCTTGACGAAGTCGCATCGATCCTCGAGGCGCACCCCTTGATCCCCACCGAGGTGAAGGTCGCAACCTTCACCCAGTCAACACCAGGTCACAACCACGGTTTGAGCACGCTTCAGGCCCGGTCGATCATCGAGGCCCTCATCGCCGCCGACGTCGATCCCGGTCGATTGACATCCACCGGTCTCGGTAGCGCGGTCGCCCGTCCTCGGGACGGGCAGACCCTGCTGCTGTTCGAAGCCGACGATCCCGACTTGGCCGCGGCGTTGGCCGGCATGGATACCAACGTCGCGGCGATTGGTGCCGACGGCGCACTCACCGCTGAGGTTTCGGCAAACCTCGACCTGGCGATCGAGGCGATGGCAGAGCGCAACACGTCGTCGCTGTCGTTGCTGGCCTATGCCTACACCGACTCTCGTGCCCGCAGCCATGACCTTTCTCACGAGATTTTGGATGAGGCCGTCGCCTACATGACCGCAGCCGGAGCCGACGCTGAGCGATTGTCAGAAGTCGGCATGGGGCAGACCTCAATCGACACCGGCTTGGAAACCAGGGTCGAGATTGCAGTCGGTCTACCCGCGGCCATTTCGGTTGCTGTTTCTCAGATCGACACCGACGCCATCGACTTCGAGCCCGGTACCGGCGAGCTCACCGAAACGAGCTTTGCATTGTTGGCCGACGTCGCAACAGCGCTGAAAATCGACCCGACCATTGCTGTCGAAATCGCCGCTCATACTTACACCGAAGCAACGAGTGAGCGGAATCATGATCTAAGCCACACCCAGGGTGATGCGGTGGTCGACGCGCTGGTCGATTTCGGGATTGCCAGAGAGCGTTTTGTGGTAACCGGGCACGGAGACCCGCCGCACTTCGCACGCCCGGGCAGCGAGAGTTACATCACATTCCGCACGCTCGAGTAGCTCGGGCTGTCGCCCGGTTGGTACTCGTGAGAGACTGACGGAGTGGAAATCGATCGTTTTGCTGCGCCACTTGGGGCTGTGGTTACCGGTGTCGACGTACGTCATGTCGACGACGAGACCTTCGCCAAGATCCAAACCGCCTTCGCCGAACATCACGTTTTGGCCTTCCCCGACCAGCAGCTCAGCGCTGTTGAACAGAAGCGGTTCGCCGCTCGTTGGGGTCCGCTGCAGCAGCACCCGTACAACGGGACGGCGGAGCATCCGGAAGTTATGCGGTTGGAGAATCGGGGCAAGGCGAAAGACCCCAACGAACACTGGCATAGCGACATGAGCTACGAAGCGGTGCCGCCGAAGTTGACGATGCTCCATGCGCTGGAAGCGCCCGAGCTCGGCGGTGAGACGGCATTTGCCAACCAGCACCTCGCCTTCTCCGAGCTGTCGGAAACGCTCCAGGGTCAGCTGCGAGATATGCAGGCCGTTCACAGTGCCGAGGGGCTAGCCAAGTTATATCGGCAGGATCCGAGCGAGGCCCCTCGGGCGGTCCACCCGGTGGTTCGTCGCCACGAAGAGCGCAACGATGAGGCGCTCTATGTGTGCCGGGCTTTCACCCAGCGGTTCGAAGGTTGGCGCCGCAACGAGAGTCGGGGTCTGCTCGAATTCCTTTATGAACATTCGGCCCGACCGGATTTTCAGGCCCGTCACCGCTGGCAGGCGGGAGATCTCGTCATGTGGGACAACCGCTCGGTGCTGCACTACGCGGTCCACGATCACGGCGACGATCCCCGAACCATCCACCGGGTTCAGGTCCAAGGTTTACCCATCGCATAGCGCGGCCGCCATTCGCTGCGGTGAGCTAGCCGTCGGTGTCGTTGGGGTTGTCCTTCGGGACCGGCCAATCGAACGTAGTTTTGTGGGACTCGGTTTCCGGCCCATAGGCCGAGACCGCCAATGGACGTTGGTCGATCTTTGATATGGCGATCGACAGTTCGACATCGTCTCTGAATGCAGCCGAGGAGTCGACCGGGAAGAATCGTGTGCGTTGCTCCGTGTCGTCCTCGAAGAATATTGCGGCCTCGTCGACCTTCAGCCCGAACCACATGACGATGTATTCCTGGCCAGTCGCCGAGTCCCCCGAAAAGTTCATTGAGTAGCGCAGGGCGCCAACGTCCCAGGGTGGCGCAGACAGGCATCTAGTCATCTTGCCGATCGATGGTGTCGAGGCTTCAAGACAAAAACGGTCCTCGGTGGTCAGGGTTCGCCAGGCCACCCCATCGTCGGTCACGCCCTCTTCGCCGGTCGGAGTCATCGGCTCATCGAGCGGATCGTCGAGGCTGAACGGCTCCGGCGGTGCTTCGTACCTTGAGCGCTCCCAACGCCGCCCATCCGAGGGTCCGGAGAAGATCCAACCCTCACCCTGTTTGATAAGTGCAACCCGCTCGGCGGCGTCGGTTGGGACTCCGACCGACTCGATAACCTCGCCGTTGGAGTCGACTAACTCGATTAGTTCTTCGGCGTTGACGGTCACCTTGAGATGGACCAGGTCGGAGCTGATTTCGTCTAGTACCTCAACGGAGCTGACGGTCAGATTGTCCGAGCCCATGCCCCTCCAGAACTGGCCGTCGATCGCTTGGTTCTTAACCACAATGCAGTCGACGTTCTGCACACAGTTGATCGCATCGCTCGGTTGTTCGAGCGGGTTCATGATGAATGCCACCGCCTCGTCGTGTAGCTGTAGGTATATAGCGGCGTAGTCCGGGGGTGGTGGCTCGGTGGTCGTCGTGGTTTCCGGCTCGGACGAAGTGGTCGCCGCTTCGGACGCTATTGTCGGCGAAGCGACCGCGGTTTCGCCGCTGATCGCTGTTCCCTCGTCCTTCCCACTTGCGCACCCAAAAAGAGATATCGCTGCGAACAGCAATACCCAAATAGCACCGCTCCGAATTCCCCGCTTCCGCCACATGCCTCGATACTAGGTCGCGGTCTGTGATCTCGCTTGAAGAGGTCGAGCCGCTAGCCCAGTTCGGCTTCGGTGGCTACCGGTCGTAGTTTACGCATGAGCGCTTCCTGGGTCATCGAGGCCACCAGGGTTCCGTCGTTGTGGTGAATGGTTCCTCGGATCAAACCACGAGAGTTTTGATTGCTGACGGCGTTGAGGTCGTAGTAGTGCCACTGGTCGATCTGAATCGGTCGGTGGAACCACACCGCATGGTCGAGGCTGGCCGACATCATCTTGGCGAACGCCTCAACCCACTCGTCGCCCAACACCGGAACAACGGCAGCGGTCACCGCTCCCATATCGGTTGCATAGGCCAACGCACAGGCATGTAGTAGGGGGTCATCGGGCAGCGCTGATTTGGCCCGGAACCACACTCGTCGGGTCGATGAATAGACACCATGCTCATCGACTTTTCCTGGACCCAGTTCCTTGGTTTGGAACGGGGAGCGCTTCATCCACTCGGCGTGCTGCTCATCCCTTGGTGTGCGATCGGGGACCTCGTCGGGCCCCGGGATGTCCGGCGAAAGGCTGGTCTGGTAGTCGGTTGGGTCGTCTTCGTGGGTCTGGAAGCTGGCGGTCATGTTGAAGATCGCTTCACCGAACTGCACCGCAACTACCCGGCGGGTGGTGAATGAGCGGCCGTCGCGGATCCGGTCGACGTGGAACACGATGGGGCGACCCGGTTTGCCACCGCGTAGGAAGTAACCGTGCAGGGAGTGGGGGTGGTGGTCCGAGTCGACCGTCAGCGTTGCAGCCCGCAACGCCTGCGCCGCGACCAAACCGCCGAAGACCCGTTGGTTGTGACGCTCGCTGGGGTTGTGGCCTCGGTACAGGTTCACGTCCAACTCTTCGAGGTCGAGCTGATCCAGTAGCGCCCGCACCGGCTCTTCATCGATCATTGGCGTTCCCTCTCCTCGACATCAGGCATGCAGGTGGAGGATACTCGCTGTTCTGTGAACCATCCGATCTGTACTTGGAGCCCAAAATGATGCTTGGTTTGTCCGCTGATGAGGTCCTGACCACCACTCGGTCTGTACGCAAACGGCTCGACTTCGATCGTCCGGTCGAGCGGTCGCTGGTCTTGGAGTGCATCGAGATTGCTCTACAGGCGCCGACCGGATCGAACACCCAGGGTTGGCAGTGGATGGTGATCGAGGACCCAGCCAAGAAGAAGGCGGTGGCCGAGGCCTACGCCAAAAACTTCAACGCCTACGCCGCCCAACCGGGTCGGGAGTACGCAGAGGGCGACACTAGAGCCGACCGTCAGGAACTGGTGCGTTCCTCGGCCATGTACCTGTCGGAGAACTTCCATCGCGCTCCGTACCTGGTGATCCCCCTGATCGAAGGACGGCTCGACGAGGGGCTGCCCACCTTTGGCCAGGCCAGCCAGTGGGGATCGATTCTGCCCGCGGTGTGGAGCTTCATGCTGGCGTTGCGCGAACGCGGCCTCGGTTCGGCGTGGACCACGCTCCACCTGCCAGACGAAAAACCTGTTGCCGAACTGCTCGGCATCCCGTTCGACCGCTACACCCAGGCCGGCCTCTTTCCTGTGGCCTACACCAAGGGAACCGATTTCAAACTAGCCAAGCGTCTACCGGCCACCGAGCTGACCCACTGGGACACCTTCGGCCAGCACTAGCTGCGGCTGCTAGTTGCGGCTAGCTGGTTACTTTTCTGCGTCCCACTGCTCTTGCAGAGTGGCGTAGACGCCCTGGTCCCATGAGAACTCGACCATGTTCCCGTCGGGGTCGCGCAGCATGGTGATGTAGCCGATAGGGGCTGGCATCATCGTCGGCGGCATGCCAAGGCAACCGGCCGCGGCGGCCTTTTCGGCGATGGCATCGACATCTTCTCGCTTCGGCAATTCCATACCGAAGTGGGCGAATGGAGCGAGCGTGGCGATTGGAGCGTCGGCGAACGGGTCTTTGCCGTCGAAGAACTGGGCCAGCACCAGAACGAACGGATTGTTGGTCTCGCCCTTCATGCCGAGCCATGCGCCGTAGCCCATGTCGTCTTCGCGGCGATCGATGAGACGTATCGGGGTGAACTCCTCGAACCAGGCGATGGTTGCGTCGATGTCTTTGACCCGCAGCGCAATGTGGGTCCACCGTGGTTCTGTCGGATGAAGTTCGTAGATGGAATCGCTCACAGTTCGAACCTATCATCGGTCAGTTGGTCAGACCACCAGTTTCATCAGGAGCTATGGTTTGGCCCGTTGGTCAGACAATTGGCCCAGGACCACCATCCGGGCTACAAAAGGCGCTTATGACCTGCAAGGGCAACTAATGACGGTGACTAGTGACGATGTCTGAATCTCGCTCGGCTGAACCCCACCCCTTCGCTCCGATCGAGCGGGAAACGGTAAGTGCTCAGGTGCGAGCCCAGCTGTTGGCTCGCATAACGATGGGCGAACTCGCGCCGGGCGCGGCCATGCCATCCGAGCGCGAACTCAGCGACCGCTTTCAAGTGGCCCGGACCTCGGTCCGAGAGGCCATGCAGGGTTTACTCTCGCTCGGCGTCGTCGAACGAAAAGGCAACCGCTCGTACGTCGCCGAGCACCTTCCCGATGTGGTTGTCGATGATGGCGGCGACCGCAAGTCGTTCGTGGCCGAATTGTTCGAGACCAGACGAGTGCTTGAAGTGCCGATCTTCGTGTTGGCCGCCGGTCGAGCTGATGGCAAAGCGAGGGCAGAGGTCGAGGCGCTGGTGAAGCAGTTCGACGAGGATCTCGACATCGTTGGGTTCCGTCGACTCGATCGTCAGTTCCACACCACCATTGCATCTAACTGCGGCAACCCGTTGCTGATCGAGCTTTACGGCAAGGTGTTGGATCGGCTGTTCCGGTCGCACGAGTTCGACGCCCTTCTAAGCGCTGAGAGCAACCAGCCCGAAGTGAGTCGCATCATCGCCGACTCCAGCGAAGCCCATCGCCTGATCGCCAGCGCCTTTGTCGCCGGCGATGTCGACGGCGTGCGAGCCGCGGCCGAAGAGCACCTGAACTCGGTTGAACAGTCGATGGTCGACGATCTGGATTAACGGCCCTCGGTTGGCTGACAGTCTCAGCTAATCGCTCGGGCTGTTGACGCCGAACGAGGCCAGCGCCGATCTGGCCTCTTCGCTGGCCTGGGTCAGAAACACTGCGCTGTCCCAGTAATCGGTGCGGTGAACGATCAGTCCTTCGGCGATCACTAACCGCTGCACACCTCGCACCGAGATGGGCGCTTGGCCCTGCCAGCGAGCGGTCATCGTGTAGAACGCCGCCACTCGGTCGCCGTCGACCACGAGCTCTTCGATTTGGTAGTCGAGGTCGACCATGTCGGCTAAGAAGCCCGGCAAGCGTTCGAGGTAGGCAGCGCGCCCGATGCAACCAGCGCCCAGTGCCGAAGTGTGTTCGTTTATGAAGCCATCGGCGACGTGGGCCGCGATGGCCGCAGGATCCCGGTCGGTGAAGGCGTTCAGGTAGGAACGGGCCACCGCGGCAGCGGATCCGGGATTTAACGATTCAGAGGTTGCGGGCACATCTGTTATTGTAGGATATTCTCTTGGTCAGTTGGTCAGACCAAGAGAGCCACACGGTCAGGCCGCCAGGTCAGGTAGTAGGTCAGGTAGCAGTTGGATTCGGGAGCTCCATGACGTCATTCGTACAAAGTGAGTCATTGCGAGGGGCCTGGTATCCGGTCGTTGATTCGTCCGACCTCAATGTCTCACCCCGCCCGATTCGGCTACTTGGCGAGGATCTAGTGCTGTGGCGAGGCCCCGATGGTGAGCCGATCGCCGCGGCTGACCGCTGCCCCCACCGCGAAGCACCACTGTCGATCGGCACCAGCAACGCCGGCACGCTTTCGTGCGCCTACCACGGCTGGGAGTTCGGATCAGAGGGCCGATGCACGCTCGTGCCATCGTCTGGCCCTGACGCAGCGATTCCCCCGACAGCCCATCTCGAGACCAAACAGGTGGCCGACAAGTACGGCCTGATCTGGGTTTGCCCTGGCGAACCGACCACCGAGATTCCAACCATCGCCCAGGACGACGACCCGGCGTTTAGACGGCTAAACACCGGCGTTGAACCGTGGGCGGCTTCGGCCCCCCGTATGGTCGACAACTTCATGGACTTCAGTCACTTCCCCTGGGTTCACACCGGCACGTTCGGCGCAGGCCAAGACCCCATGGTCCCGAAGCTGAGCCTGCAAGAACTCGCCGACGGCTTTTTCGGCTACCGATACGAGGTCGACGCCGCCAACCCCGACGAAGCGGTTGCGGTCAGCGGTAGCGAGGAAGAAACGGTGCACCGGGTTATGACCACCGGCTTTGCCCTGCCGTTTACGGTGCGAAGCACCATCGCTTACGACGACGGGCTAGAGCACATACTGTTGCTGTGCAGCACCCCGGTCGACGATCTGCATTCGCTGTTTACCTTTGTGGTGTGGCGGAACGACGATCACAACACCGACCCGGAAGAGATCATCGCCTTCGACCGAGCCATCGGTGCCGAAGACAAGAAGATGTTGGAACAGGTCTCCGGCACCCTGCCGCTCGGTCGGACCGGGCTGGTCAATGTGCAGTCGGATAGACCTTCGGTCGAGTGGCGCCGCCGCTTCGCCGAGATGATAGGAGCCGAATAATGAGCGTAACCAAATGAGCATAAAGGGCATGAATCACGCCGTGTTGTACGTGCGGAGCTCAGACCGCCATCGTGAGTTTTACGAAGACGTTCTCGACTTCAAAACCATCATGAGTGAGGAAGGCAAGTACGCCTTCATGCGGGCACCAAGCTCGGACAACCACCACGACATCGCCTTCTTTACCATCGGCGACGGCGCAGGACCCTCGGCCGCGGGCAAGGAAACCGTCGGCATGTATCACGTTGCCTGGGAAGTCAGCACGCTGAGCCAACTGGTGGAAATGGAAGAACGCCTCCGGGCTGCTGGCTCGCTGGCTGGGGCTTCGGACCATGGCGTGAACAAGAGCCTGTACTGCAAAGATCCTGATGGCCTGGAATTTGAGGTCATGTGGCTGGTGCCTCCGCATCTATGGGGCGATGATGAGCATCAAGCGATCATCCGGCCTCTCGACTTGGCGGCCGACGTGGGCAAATACGGCGCCCTATTGGAGACGAACGAATGAACCTTGCAAACCAGTACTGCCACTTCTTTGAAGACGACGAGTTTGTCGAGACCGACCGGGAAGGCTTCCGCCGCCGGGTTATCACCGGCGAAAATCTGCAGCTCTGTTTCTGGCGGATCAAGGGCGGTGCCACCGGCTCGTTCCTGCACAAGCACGACGATCATGAGCAGCTCGGGGTTATCGTGCGCGGCGCCCTCGACTTCCGCATCGTGAGCGATGACGATGACGCCGAGAGAACGGTGCTTGACGAACATCAGGCTTACCTTGCGCCGCCGAGCGTTTGGCACGGCGACAGCATCTTCGTCGGTGACGACGAGTACGACGAATGCTGGATTCTCGATGTGTTCGCCCCGCCCCGTGACGATCTGAGGGAAGGCTGATGGCCGACTGGCGCCTTGCGGTCGATATCGGTGGAACGTTTACCGATGTGGTTTTGCTCGACGGCGAGACCGGTCGAGTAGTGGTCGACAAAACGTTGACCACCCCCGCCGCCCCACTCGACGGGGTGCGCGCCGGCGTGACCCAACTGCTGGCCAAGGCCGGGGTAGCCCCGAGCGACATCACCGCGCCGATCGTCCACGCCACCACCCTCATCACCAACGCGCTGATCGAGGGCAAAACCGGCCGAGCAGGCCTGGTCACTACCCAGGGCTTCGGCGACACGCTGCTGATCCGCGACGAGCATCGCTACGACATGTACGACCTGCAGATCGAGTTCCCCGCTCCTCCGATTCCCCGGGATCTCACCTTCGAACTCGACGAGCGCACCGCGGCCGACGGTTCGATCCTCACCGACCCGAGCGATGCCGCGCTGGCTGCACTGGCCACCCAGCTGCGGGCCGCCGACGTGGAATCGGTGGCCATCTGCCTGCTGAACTCCTACGTCAACCGGGCTAACGAGGTCAAAGTAGCCGACTACCTGCGGGCCGAGCTTGGCGTTCCGGTCTGCATCTCGGCCGAAATTTCGCCCCAGATCCGCGAGTACCCCCGCATGGTCACAACGGCATGTAACGCCTCGACGATGCCGGTCATCGGCCCGTACCTCGACGAGCTACAGAAGTGGTTGTCGGCCGAAGGCTTCGGCGGCTCGGTACTGATGATGCTGTCTAATGGCGGCGTGGTATCGGCCGAGGACGCGGCCCGAGGCCCTATCCGCCTCGTCGAATCCGGGCCCGCCGCTGGGGCCCTGGCTGGCAGCTGGTTCGCCAAGCGCCTCGGTGTTGAGCAGCTGCTGTGTTTCGATATGGGCGGCACCACGGCCAAGGCCTGCCTGATCGTCGACAGCGAACCCGAACTGACAAACACCTTCGAGGTCGCTCGGGCCTACCGCTTCAAGAAGGGCTCGGGCTTCCCCGTATCGGTGCCATCGGTCGATCTGGTCGAGATAGGCGCCGGCGGTGGCAGTTTGGCCAGGGTCGATCAGTTCGGATTGCTCAAGGTTGGCCCCGAGTCGGCAGGCGCCGATCCCGGTCCTGCCAGCTACGGCCGCGGCGGCACCGTCCCCGCGGTGACCGACGCCGACATGTTGCTCGGTCTGCTCGATCCGGCGGCGTTCCTCGGTGGCGACATGCCGCTCGACGTGCCGGCCGCCGAAGGCGCAACTAACACGGTCGCCGGCGGGCTCGGCCTGGCCATGATCGATACTGCGGCCGGTATCCATGAAGTGGTCAATCAGAATATGGCCGCCGCAGCCAGCATGCACGGTGTGGAGATGGGCATCGATCTGCGAGGCATTCCGCTGATCGCTTTCGGCGGCGCCGGCCCGGTTCACGCCTGCGGTGTTGCCGAGCTGCTCGAAGCGGAAACGGTGATCTTCCCGGTCAACGCCAGCGTGCTCTCCGCGTTCGGCACCCTGGTCTCACCGGTACGAATCGATCTTGCCCGTTCGTTGCCTCGCCTGGTCGACTCGATCGAGCCCGCCGAGCGCGATGCGCTGCTCGACGAACTCCGAGACGAGGGGCGGCGGGTGCTGCTGGCCGCAGGCGTTCCCGCAGACGCGGTGGTGTTCCGCTACGGCGTCGACGCCCGCTACGCCGGTCAGGGAAACGAGATCACCATCTGGGTCGGTGAAGGCAACGCCTGGCCCGCCACCGCCGAGCAGCTGACCACCGCATTCGAAGAGGAGTATCGCCGGATCTACGGCATGGCGATTCCCGATGTGCCGGTAGAAGCGGTCACCTGGCGGCTATCGGCATCGGCCACCACAACCGTGGTCGAGCCAGACGACAACCTCGCCCCTGCCACCGGCGACCCAACCCCTAATCGCACTCGGCCCATGGTTTTTGGCCGGGGATCTGCAGCCATTGAGGCGCCGGTCTACGACCGCTCAAGCCTTGGCGCCGGAGCAACCTTTTCCGGCCCTGCTGTGGTCGAAGAACGAGAAACCACCTCGGTCATCCGACCGGGTTGGAGTGTGGAAGTGGCCGCAGACGGCAGCCTGATCGCAACCCGGGAGTCCCAGTCATGACCATCATCGAAGACCGCCCCGCGTCGTCCCCGTTCGATCCGATCGAGCTGGAGATTCTCTGGCAGTCGCTGATCTCAACGGTCAATGAGCAGGCCAGGGCGCTACAGCGTTCGGCGTTCTCACCGATCGTGCGAGAAGCCGGCGACCTGGCAAACGCGGTATTCGATCGCCGTGGCCGCATGGTGGCTCAGGCGGTAACCGGAACCCCCGGGCACATCAACAGCCTGGCCATCGGGGCATCGAAGATGCTCGATGAGTATCCGGTCGACACGCTCGAGCCGGGCGACATTCTGATCACCAACGATCCGTACAAGACCGCCGGTCAGTTGCTCGACGTGACCGTGCTGGTTCCGGCGTGGCGCAACGGCAAGGTCATCGCCCTGTTCGGCTCGACCATTCACCACACCGACGTCGGCGGCTACGGCATCGGCGCTGGCGGGCGCGACGTATTCGAGGAAGGCCTGTGGATCCCGATCTGCAAGCTGATGAAGCGCGGCGAACGAAACGACGACGTGTGGAAGTTCATCATGTCGAACGTGCGTCAGCCCGATCACATGGCCGGTGACCTCCACGCCCAGATGGCATCGGGAGAGGTCGGCGCCCAGCGACTGTCGACCCTGTGCGACGCCCACGATCTGCAAGACATCGAGAGCCTGGCCGACGAGATCATCACCCGCTCCGAAGCGGCCACTCGTGAGAGCATTCGGGAACTGCCGAGCGGCACATACGACGCCAGCGCAGTGCTCGACCTGGCCGACGGCAGCACCATCGACATCGTCTGCTCACTGCAGGTCGATGCAGACGCAGGCGAGATAACCGTCGACTACGAAGGCACCTCCGAGGCCTCGCCGTGGGGCATCAACGTGGTGATGAACTACACCCACGCCTACACCACCTTCACCGTGCGTTCGGTACTGAACCCCGACATTCCAAACAACCACGGCAGCCTGGCTCCGATCCTGGTGAAGGCCCCCGAGGGTTCGATTGTGAATGCGGTCAGCCCTCAGCCGGGAACCGCCCGCCACGTCGTCGGCATGTTCCTGCCAAACGCGCTGCTCAAGGCACTGGCTCAGGTTCGACCGGAGGCGGCGATGGCCGAAGGCGCCGGTGCGGTGTGGACGATGCAGGTTAATGGCAACCATCCTGATGGCAGCCCGTTCATCACCGCCATGTTCACCTACGCCGGTGGGGTTGGCGCCCGTTCCTCAAAGCCCGGGCTCAACGCCTGCTCCTACCCCACCGGGGTGTCGGCGGTGCCGATCGAGGTGGTCGAGGCGTCGGCCCCCATCCGGTTCCGTGAGAAGTCGCTGCGGCCCGGTTCGGGCGGCTCCGGTGCCCAGCCGGGCGGCCTAGGGCAAACCATCGAGTTCAGCGTGGCAACCGACAAAGCATGGCAGCTCAACGCGGTGACCAGCCGCCTTTCGGCCCCGCCCCTGGGCCTGTTTGGCGGCGAAGCCGGAGCAGCCGGCTCATTCAAAGTCAACGGCGAGTCGGTCGAGACACAGGCCAGGATTAGCCTTGCCGGCGAAGATGTTGTTCGGCTGGAGCTGCCCGGCGGCGGCGGCTACGGCACACCCGAGTAAACGACGATGAACGACGAGGTCACAACCTTTGCCCAGCTATGGGCTGACAGCGTCGACGCTCACTCTGACGCGGTGTTTCTTCGGTTCGAGGGCCCCGACGGCAGCGTCACGCAGTGGACCTATAGCGAGTTCGACCATCGAGTAGCGGCGGTGGCCGCGCTGCTGACGGCCAACTCGGTCAAGCCCGGCAACGCCGTGCATCTGGCGTTAACCAACTGCCCGACCTTCATCGCGGTGTGGATCGCCGCGGCGCGACTCGGTGCTTGGATCGTGCCGAGCGATCCGATGGCTCGAACCGCTGAACTGGTCGATCATCTAGAGCGCACCGCACCGGTTGTCGGCTTCTGCGCCGCCACCCGCCGCGAGACCTACCGGGCCGCAGCCCCCGCCGACCTTGTGGTTATCGAGATCGACGAGGCAGACGCCAGCTTTGCCCCGTTCTCTAACTCCGACTCCGACTCCAACTCCAATTCGGACTCGGGCTCGGATTCCAGCTTCGATACGGGGTTCACCAATTGGCCCGAACCGGCGCCGACCGACACCGCGGCGGTGATGTTCACCAGCGGTACCACCGGTCGGCCGAAGGGCGTGGTGATCACCCAGGCCAACTACGCCTTTGTCGGCAAGACCATGGCCGAGGCGGCGCAGCTCACAGCGCAGGACCGCCAGCTGGTGGTGCTGCCGCTGTTCCACGCCAACGCCCAGTACTACTCGTTCGCATCCGCCATCTCGGTCGGGGCTTCGGTCGCTCTGATCCACACCTTCTCCGCCAGCGGGTTTCTTGAACAGGTGGCCCGCCACGAGGCCACCTGCGCCAGCCTCTTCGCCGCACCGATGCGCATGATCCTGGCTCGCGGTGGACCGGTTCCGGGCGCCGCGCTGCGTCACTGCTGGTTCGCCCAGAACCTGGCCGACGATCAGTACGAGACCCTGTCTGAGTGGTTTGGCTGCCGTCCCCGTCAGCTCTACGGCATGACCGAGACGATCCCCGCGGTCCTAACCAACGACGCCACCGAGCCTCGCCCGGACTCGATGGGTTTCGTCACCAAGGGCTGCGAGGTCGAGCTTCACGACGCCGACGGACATCCGGTCGCTGTTGGTCAGGTCGGCGAAGTGGTGGTTCGGGGGGAGCGGGGGATCAGCCTCTTCCAGGAGTACCTGTCCGACCCGGAGACCACCGCGGCGAGCTTTCGAGGCCCATGGTTCCGCACCGGTGACCGTGCCATCGTCGACGCCGACGGCCGATTCTTCTTCGATGGGCGTCGCTCCGACGTGCTGAAGGTCTCCGGTGAGAACGTCTCTATCGTCGAGGTCGAATCGGTGCTGACCGAACATCCCGCGGTGCTCGAAGCTTCGGTCGTCGGCGCCCCCGACCCGATACGCGATGAAGTCCCCGTGGCGTTTGTCGTAGCGCTTGACCCAGAGTCGCCGCCCACGGTCGAGGACCTGATGGCCTGGTGTGACGAGCGACTAGCCAAAGCAAAACAACCCCGCGACATCACCTTCCTGGAAGAGCTGCCCCGGACCAGCGTGGGCAAGATCCGCAAATTCCTTCTGCAACAAGCGAGCGATCAACCATGAACCACATCCTGACCGACGAACTGATGGCGGGCCTCGACGCATCAATCACCGATGTTGGCACCGCTGTAACCTTGCCGAGCGAGCTCTACACCTCGCCCGAGGTGCTGGCCTTCGAGGCGGAAGCACTGTTCATGAAGGAATGGCTCTGTGTCGGCCGGGCCGAACGTATCCCCGAGGTCGGGGACTGGTTCACCGTCACCCTGGTCGATGAACCCATCGTGGTGGCTCGCGATAAGGCGGGCGAGGTCCGGGCCATGTCGTCGGTCTGCCAGCATCGGGCGATGCAGGTCTGCGAGGGCGAAGGCAACAGCAGCACCTTCAAGTGCCCCTATCACCACTGGAACTATGGCCTCGACGGTCGCCTGCTCGGCGCGCCGGCCATGGAGAAGACCATCGATTTCGACAAGGGTGCCTTTGCTCTGCCGCAACTGAAGGTCGAGGAGTGGCTGGGCTTCATCTTTGTGAACTTCGATCCTGACGCCGCCCCGCTGGCCCCGACCCTGGATCGCTATTCATCGTTCCTTAACAACTACGACCTCGAAAACGCTGTTTGTCCTGGCACATTCACGCTCGAAGGTATGGAGTGGAACTGGAAGGTGATGTTCGAAAATTTCAACGACGGCTATCACGCCAACCGGTTGCATCAGTTCGTGCAGGATTTCTGCCCGTCGAGCATGTCGGCGTTCCCGGTGCCGTGGTCCGACGATTCGAATGTGATCTTTCGCACTGCTGGCTACACCCACATCGACGGTGGCTTTAATGCCACCCACCGGGTCATCATGGACGTCTTTCCCGATCTCACCGAAGAAGAGCGGACCCGCTCGACCTTCGCCCTCGTCCCGCCGACGCTGTGCTTCGGCACCGCCCCCGATCAGTGCTTTTTCTTCCTGGTACGTCCGACCGGCCCCGAAACGATCGACGTTGAGATCGGCTACATTTTTCACCCGTCGGCACTAGAAGACCCGCTGTTCGAACAGAAGATGGCACTATCGGATGCCGGCGTGCAGGTCTTCGTCGAACAGGACCAGGACGCCACAACCAAGGTGCAGCGTGGTTTGCGGTCCCGCTTCGCCCCACGAGGGCGGTACTCGTGGCAGGAAGAAAGCCATATTCAGTTCAATCGGTGGCTCGTTTCGCGCTACCAAGCTGCGTGGGCCACAGCCGACACAGCTAAACGATAAGCAGTCCTCACAAAGAGGTTAGGAAGAGGAGAGAAAATGTCGTCACAGTTCCCTAAGGCCAGAGGGGTGCGTTTAGTCGCACTGCTCGCGGTATTGGCAATGTTCGTCGCCGCCTGCGGTAGCGATGAGCCCGAAGCGTCTAACGACGAAGCGGACACCGGAACCGAGGAGTCGACCGAAACGGTCGATGAGCCGGACACCGAGGAAGAACAGGCCGAGGTTCCCGAAGAAGAGCCGGAGACCGACGAACTGGTCACCGCGTTTGACGCAAACGGCGATGGAACGGTCACCATCGGCGTCGCTGCCGCCGGGCCCCGTGATGACAACGGCTACTACCAGTCACTGGTCGACTTCGCCGAAACATTCTCGGTTGAGAACGGCTTCGCGCCGCCGATCGTGAGCGACAACATCGGCAGCGCCGAAGCGGCGCAGGCCATGGCCGACCTCGCCCAGCAGGGTGTCGACATCATGATGGTCGGTGCCAGCGAAATCGCCGAGCCGCTAGCCGACCTCACCGAGCAGTTCCCAGACATCTTCTGGTACTGCAACTGCGGAGCCGGTTTCACCGAGCTGCCCGGTTTGGCTCAGGCCACCGACTGGGGCGCAGCCATCCACTACACCGCTGGTGTAGCCATGGGCGCGGTGCTGCAGGAACAGGGAAGCACCCAGGCCGTATGGCTCGGCTGCTGCGACCTCCCGTTTGAGGTCGAGGCTTACGATGCCACCGTGGCCGGTATGCAGTCGGTCGACCCGTCGTTCGTGATGGAGTACGTCGGTACCGGCGACTTCCAGTTCGACTTCGACAACTCCGGCAACGCCACCGCGGCGCTGACCAACGCAAAGGCCAACGGCTCGACGCTGGCCTACGCCTACCTCGGCGGGGCCCTCGAGCCCGTTGGCCAGTTGGCAACCGATGAGGGTATGGCGGTATTCGCCGCAGGGCCGGCCGACATCTGCGAGCGGGATGATGGCATCAACTGGACCGGCACCATCGTGTTCGACGGTGGCATCTACGCATCGCAGGCCTTGCGCCTGATCGTCGCCGGTGACCTGGCCGAAGGTTCGACCTACCAGTTCCCAACCGAGGCCGGACTCAACGGCGCCGTGCTCTGCTCGGCAGCCGGCGACTCTAACGCGTTGGTAAGCGACGCCTTCACCGCGGTGACTACCGATGGTGAGCTACTCGGCGTGCTTGGTGGCATCTCCGGTGCGGCGTACAGCGGCGGGTGACAGGTAATAGCTCCAGCACCACGGGGACCGAAGCTACAGAAGCTTCGGTCCCCGCGGTTGAGCTGCTCGGGATCACAAAACGTTTTGGAGCGGTCGTCGCCTGCGATGACGTCGACCTCGCGCTTAAGCGGAGCCGTATCCACGGCATCCTGGGTGAGAACGGTGCTGGCAAGTCCACGTTGATGAAGATTCTCATCGGCCTGGTCCTGCCGGACAGCGGACAGATCAGGGTCGACGGCAAGGAGAGCGTGATCCAGGATCCGCTCGACGCCTCATCGCTCGGCATCGCCATGGTCCACCAGCACTTCAGCCTGGTCGAAGCGCTGACGGTGTGGGAAAACGTGGCGCTGGGCGAAGCGGGTCGCCTCGATCCGGCGGCGGTCCGTAACCGCATCGGCGACATTTCCGACGAGTACGGCCTGGCCATCGAACCCGATGCCAGGGTTGGAGACCTGACCGCCGGGCTGCGGCAGCGGGTCGAGATTATCAAGTGCCTGCGTCGCAACCCAAACATCGTGGTGTTCGATGAGCCGACCTCGGTGCTCACCCCCGACGAGTCCGAGCAGTTGTTCATCTCGCTGCGTCACGTGGTGGCCGCCGAGGGGCGGGCCGTCGTGCTGGTAAGCCACAAGCTCGACGAGATCCTTGCTTCAACCGATGAGGTCACGATCATGCGCCGTGGCGCCGTCGTCGATCGCATGGACACCAACGAGACCGACGCCCGCACCCTGGCCCGGGGCATGGTCGGGCGCGACGTCTCGTTGCGCTCCGAACGGGCCGCCTTCGGTCTGCTGAGCGACGTTGCCACAAACGGAGGCTCCGAAGCCGAGCCGGTTGCCGAAACCGAATCCGCTTCGGAGCTTGAGTCCGAGTCGGAAACGGAGGCGGGAACAGAAGCCGGAGTTAGCACTGCGCCGGTGCTGCGTAGCGAACCGGTACTACGTATTGACGATGTGACAGCCCGTGGTCCCGGTGGTGTCACGCTGCTCGATGGGCTATCGCTCCAGGTCGGGGCCGGTGAAATCGTCGGTATCGCCGGGGTCGAGGGCAACGGTCAGCGCACCCTGGGCGATCTGCTCTCCAGCCTGGTCGGTCTTGAATCCGGTTCGGTGCAGGTAAACGACACGGTTGTAAAGACCGGTCGCTCCGGGGCGATGGCTGCAGCCGGCATATCGGTGATTCCCGAAGACCGCCACGATTCTGGCGTTGTGCTCGACATGACCGTCGCCGAGAACCTTGTGCTGGTAAACCCCGAACGTTTCGCCAAGAACGGCGTGCTCGACAGCAAACGTCTGCAGGCCTTCGCCGAGGAAATGATCGAGAAGTTCGACATAGCCTGCGCTGGCCCCGACGCTCCGCTGTGGTCGCTCTCGGGCGGCAATCAGCAGCGAGTCGTTTTGGCTCGGGAGCTGTCGCATTCCCCGGCGGTGCTGGTGGCTGCTCAACCGACTCGAGGCCTCGACGTTGGCGCGATCGAATACATGACAGACCAGCTTCGCCGAGCCGCCGCCGATGGCGTGGCGGTGCTGTTGATCTCAAGCGAGCTCGAAGAAGTGATGGACTTGGCGCACCGCATTGTGGTTATGCACGCCGGGCGCAGCGTCGGCGAAATGAGCCGGGCCGAAGCCGATCTCGACAGAATCGGCATGCTGATGGGCGGGGCGACATCGTGACCGCTGGACGTCAGGTACGAGTCGGCGAGTGGATCATGCTCTACGTCCTCAGCGTCACCGTGGCGCTCACGCTGTCGATGCTCCTGGTCGAAGCGACCGGCGGCAGCTGGCGCCCAGTTCTCAGCGCGTTGCTCGACGGCAGCCTGCGCCGCCCCGGCCGCTGGGGCGAGACCCTTGGCGCCGCCGCTCCACTGCTGTTGGTTGCGCTTGGCACGATCATCTCGGCCAAGGCGGGCCTGGTCAACATCGGTCAAGAAGGTCAGCTGCTCATCGGAGCGGCCATGGCAACCTACTTTTCTTTCCTGATCGGCGGACCGGGGCCACTGAACGTGGTGCTCCTGCTGTTCTTCGGTGCCCTTGGCGGCGCGCTGTGGGCCGGGGTGGCGGCGCTGCTCCGATTCTGGCGAGGCGTGCCAGAAGTACTTTCGACCCTGCTGCTGGTGACCGTCGCAGGCCAGGCGGTTGCCTACGGCTTGCGCTGGGATTGGCTGCTGCTGGCCCCCGCAGCCGACCGTGGCAATCGCAACCAGGTCAGTGAGCAGCTGGCTGAGGACAATCGACTGCCCCGCCCGGAGATCATGGGCAATGAGTTTCCCATCACGGTCTTCATTGCCATCTTGCTGGCTGGCGTGGTGGCCTTCGCCTTGGCCAGAACGGTGTGTGGCTTCCGGCTGCGCATGCTGGGACGAAACCAGCGCACCGCCCAGCGAGCAGGGGTCGACGTCAACCGATACGGAGCAGGGGCGCTCCTGCTCGGCGGGGCCTTCGCTGGCTTTGCCGGAGCGGCGATGCTGGCTGGTGGCGGGTTCGCCTTCGGCAACTACCAACTGGTCCCCGGGTTCAGCAACAACATCGGTTGGACCGGTCTGCTGGTTGCCTTGGTGGCCAGGGAAAAGGCCGCAGTGGCCATCCCTGTGGCATTCGTGTTCGCCGGGCTGCGCACCGGCTCAAGCTTTGTCGGCAGCACCGGTGTCGAGGGCCGCATAACCGATGTCATTCAGGGGCTGTTGGTTTTGGCGCTGCTGTTGCCGCCAGCGGTCATGTTCATTCGAGATCGCCGTCGGGCCCGTGCCGCGGCGACGGCCAGGACCTAGCGGGGGAGGAGGCGAATAAATCATGGACTTTCTACGAGCGGTTGGCGACATTCTGACCTCGGACTCGACCTACATCAACGCCGCGCTCTTCGCCGGCCTGCTGGCCTTCGCCGCCACCGGTGAGTGGGTTGCCGAACGGTCGGGCACGCTCAACATTTCCGTCGAAGGCATGCTGCTTTCTGGGGCGTTCGCCTCGGCGGTCGGCTACCACATCACCGACTCGGTGATCGTTGGGCTGATCTGTGGCGCTCTCGGAGGCATGATCGTGGCTTCGGTGCAGGCGGAGATGAGCCACCGGTTAGCGGCCGACCAGTTTGTGGTTGGGCTGACCCTGAACATCCTGGTCTTCGGGCTCACCGGGTTCCTCGATCGTGAGATCGCCCCGTCGACCAAAGTGGCAACCACCTGGGACATCCCGCTGCTGAGCGATATTCCACTGATCGGCCAGGCGCTGTTCGGCCAACCATGGCCGTTCTATTTGCTGTATCTGGTGGTGCCAGCATCATGGTGGCTGATGTACCGCACCCGCTGGGGTTTGGAAGTTCGAGCCTCCGGCGAGAACCCACAATCGGCCGATGTTTCAGGCATCCATGTCAACCGGCGCCGTCGTCAGACCATCTACTACGCCGGTTTGACCTCGGGACTCGGCGGGGCGTTTCTGATCTTTGTCCAGATCGGCCGGTTTGAGGATTCGATCGTCGGCGGCCGGGGCTTTATCGCTATCGCCGCAGTGATCTTTGGCGGTTGGGCCCTCAAGGGAACGATCGCCGGGTGTGTGCTGTTCGCCGCCGCTCTGTCGTTCCGACTTTCAATTCAGGGTCTGGGTTATCAGTTGAATAGTGAACTGCTGCAGTCGTTGCCGTTCGTCGTCACCCTGTTGGCCATGGCGGTCTACGCTCACCGTGTCCGGCCGCCCGCTGCACTGGCCCGGCCGTTCATCAGGGGACTGAAATGATCAACACAACCATCATCAGTACAACCATCACCATCAACACCGGCCATCGAAATCGAATGGGGTTACTCCAGTGAAAGCAATGTTCTACGAACAAGCAGGTGGACCCGAGGTTTTCAGGTATGCCGATGTGGCAGACCCCGAACCCGGTCCCGGCGATGTAGTGATCGATGTCGCCGCCACATCGCTCAACCGGCTCGACGTGGTGCAACGCAACGGCTGGTTCCAGATGCCCGGGTTCCAGTATCCCCACATCGCAGGCATGGATGTGGCGGGCACCGTTTCGGCGGTTGGGTCCTCGGTTACCGGGGTGGCCGTCGGCGACCGAGTCGTCGTCGATCCATCGCTGGCTGGCGTTGCCGAAGACTCAAAGCTCGCAGGCATGGGCGATCTATACGGTGAGCTGGGCATCATCGGCGGAACCGTCGACGGCGGGTACGCCGAGAAATGTCTAGCACCGGCTAGCCACGTGTATCGGGTGCCCGATGACATGCCATTCGAACACGCCGCCACCTTCCCAACCTGCTATCTCACCGCCGACCATGCCCTGTTCGACGTCGGTGGCCTGCAGCCGGGGGAGACGGTCATGATTCATGCCGCCGGTTCCGGCGTGTCGACCGCGGGCATCCAGCTGGCAAAGAACGCAGGCGCAACGGTGCTGGCCACCGCGGGCACCGACGAGAAGTGCGAGCGTGCGCTGGCTCTGGGCGCCGACCATGTGCTCAACAACCGCACGGGCGATGTTGCCGGCTTCGCCCGAGAGGTCACTCAGGGGGCAGGGGTCAACATGGTGTTTGACCATGTCGGCACCGCGCTGTTCGGCCCGTCGCTGTTCGGTCTTGGTATACGTGGACGCCTGGTCAACTGCGGCAACTCGTCCGGCGACGAAGCTACGATCCCGTCGCTTGGCTACCTATTCCACTCCGGCATCAAGATCATGGGCTCCGACCCCTACCGGCCAGAAGAGTTCGGCCCGGTGTGGGACAAGTTCTGCGGCGGCGACTTCGAGGTTGTCATCGACTCCGAATACGCTCTGGCCGATGCCGCCGAAGCCCAGGGCAAGATGATGAACAGCGACTTCTTCGGCAAGATCGTGCTGCGCCCGTAGCCGATGTTCGAGCCCCGCGATGCTCCCTATCCGGAGTTGAAGAAGTCTCACACGATGGCCCACAAGGGCCGACCGTGGACCGACTACAAACCTCCAGCCGCCGCTCCGGTGTGGGCCGCCATCGAAGGGCTCGGCCGGTACTACATCTTGCTGGCCGCGCTCGAGCTCGACGTGTTCGACACCATGCAACGGCTTGGCCCGACAACCGTCGAAGTAATCGCGGCCGAAATCGACGCCCCGGTCGATCATGTGCGTTCGTTGCTCGACGCGGTGGTAGCGCTGGAACTGCTCGATCAGTTCACCGATGTCTACGAGCTAAACGACGCGGCGAAACGGTACCTGGTATCCGACGGCCCGGCTTCGATGTCAGCCCTTATCCCGGTCGCCCCCGGGCCTCATGAGAACTGGACCCGCCTGGCCGACACGGTGCGCAACGGTCGCCCCGCCACCCCGATTGAAGACGACCCGGTTGCGTTCTACGTGCCGCTGGTTGAAGGCACCTTCACCACCATGTTCCGCTGCGCCACCCGAGCCGATCTGAAGATGCGGTACTCGGCGCTGCGGGCTCCGCGGGTGCTCGACCTCGGCGCCGGCGGTGCGCCGTGGGCCATCGCCATGCTGAACGGTTGCCCCGACGGAACCGCGGTGATCAACGACCTCGACGGGGTGATCGCCGTCGCCGAGAAGATGACCGAGGAGCACGGGGTTGCCGACCGCTGTGAGTTCCGGCCCGGGGACTTCCACACCATCGACATCGAACCCGATCACTACGACATCGTGGTGCTGGGCCACATCTGTCGAACCGAAGGAGCCGACGGGGCCAAGCGGCTGATCGAGCGGGCCTTCGACGCCCTTAAGCCGGAGGGCCGGTTGGTTTTGGCCGACTACTTCACCGACATCGAGCGGAAGTTCAACCCGCACGCAGTGATCATGGGTACGACCATGATGGCCAGCACCGAGAAGGGCTTTTGTTTCACGCATCAGCAGTTCTCCGAGTGGCTGGTGGAGGCCGGTTTTGAGAAGCTACGGCTGATCGAACCGATCGGATTTCAGCAGAGTTTCGTCGCCACCAAACCTCGGAGGTAACCCATGCCCGAACCGATCGACACCCTCATAGTCGGAAGCCACGTGGTAACCGTCAACGCCACCCGCGACATCATCCGCGACGGCGCAGTGGCCATTCGGGGCAGCGAAATCGTCGGCGTCGGCAAACGTTCGGTGCTGGAAGAGCTGTATAAGCCGAAACAGGTGGTTGGTGGTGACCGTTTTGTTGTCACCCCCGGGCTGGTAAACACCCACATTCACATCACCGGTGAACCGCTGACCCGGGGCTACGTTCCAGACGACACGCCGTTCGAAGAGAACGTCTTCATGTGGCTGTGCCCGCTGTATGCGGTGTACACCGCAGCCGAAGAGCGACTCTCGGCCCAGCTGGCCGCGGTCGAGATGTTGAAGTCCGGCACCACCACGTTCCTTGAGGCTGGCACCATCCGGTTCCTCGACGAGGTAATCGACGGTTTGGTCGAGGTCGGCATCCGGGGCCGGGTCGGCAAGTGGGTGTGGGACCTGCCACCCGAGCCCGACGTGTACAAGCAGGACACCGATCAGTCGATCGCTTTCCTGCAGCGCCAGCTCACGGAATTTGCCTCGGTGGCCGACGGGCGCCTTGGGGCCTGGTCGATACTGGTCGGCCACACCACCTGCTCCGACCCGCTATGGAAGGCGGCCCGCGAGCTGGCCGATGAGCACAGCGTCGGCATGAGCTTTCACATGTCGCCAGCCAAGCTCGACCCCGAGGGTTTCGTCGCTGAATTCGGTCAGCGGCCGATGATCCACCTGGCCGAGCTCGGAGTGCTGCGTGACGACGTTGCCATCACCCACTGTGTGCAAGTCGACGACTCCGAGTTGCAGGTCATGGCCGAGACCGGCGTGTCGGTGGCCCACTGCCCGACCACCGCGCTCAAGGTCAGTTACGGGGTCACCCAGGTTGGCAAGATGCCGGAGATGATGCAGATGGGGATGAACGTCAGCATCGGCACCGATGGCAACAACGCCTCGAACTACTCCGACCTGATGCGGGCTACCTACCTTGTCGCCGGGCTGTTCAAAGATGCCCGTCAGGATCCGCAGATGTTCCCGGCCGAAATGGCCTACGAGATGGCAACCATCGGTGGGGCAAAGACGATGCAGATGCAGGACTCGATCGGTTCGCTTGAGGTCGGTAAGAAGGCCGACGTGGTGCTGCACGACACCGACCGCCCCGAGTGGAGCCCGCTGCTGAACGTGATGAATCAGCTGGTGTGGTCGGCCGATGGGCGTGGGGTACACACCGTATTCGTCGACGGCCACAAGGTCGTGGAGAACGGTCAGATGACCACCATCGACGAGGGCACCTTCTACTCCCGTTGCCAAGTGGCGGGTGAGGCCATCACCGCCAGGTCGGGTCTGCCGGACAAGTCCAAGTGGCCGGTGCTGTAGATCTATGACCTTTGAAGCAGAAATCACGCCCGGCATGGCGCCGGCCGAAGCGGTCGAACTCGGATGCCTGGTCGAGGACGCAGGGTTCGATCGGCTGGGCATCTCGTGCGTGGCTCTATGGCCCGACACCTATCAGCTGCAGGCGTTGATCGCCGCCAGAACCGAGCGCATCCAGATCGGTTCGATGGTCACCAACCCCTACACCCGGCACGCCGCGGTGCACGCTTCGGCGCTGGCTACGTTGCAGGAGCTGTCGGGCGGCCGGGCGTTCTGCGGCATCGGTGTTGGGGCTGGGCTTGAAGAGCTCGGCATCGATTACCCGAGGCCGGTTCACACGCTGCGGGAGACGATCGCCGCCATGCGAGGCCTGCTAGCAGGCGAGACCGTCAACCTCGATGGTGAGACGGTTTCGACCGATGGCGCCAAGCTGATCCGCCCTCCAACCCAGCCGGTACCGATCGCCATTGGGACTCGCAGCCCCGGGGTGATGAGGTTGGCTGGTGAGGTGGCCGACATCGCCCTCGTCGGTGCTCGCCATCTGACCTCGGAGATCGTGGCCCGCTACCGGGGTTGGTTGGCCGAGGGCGCGGCCCGGGTCGGTCGTGACGTGTCCGAAGTCGAGGTGCTGCCTCGGGTCACGCTGTGTATCTCCGACGACGAGTCGTTGGCCGTCGAGTCGGTAAAGCGGTTCGCCGCCCACTATCTCGACATCCTTGGCGAGTACGGCCCTCCGGTCGATCCGGAGCGGCGTGCGGCCATCGTGGCAACGCTCGATGAGGCCACCGGCTGGTACTTCGACCTCGATCGATTCGACCCGCCGGAGATGCTGCGACTCATCGACGCTGACCTGGCCCGTAAGTTCGCCATCGTCGGCACCCCGGAGCAATGTGCGGCTCAGGTTCAGGACCTGCTCAACCTCGGCTTTAGTGGTGTCAGCTGTAACCTGGCGGCCGTGCAGCGCGACGACATGTACCAGGGTTTGCGAGAGACGATCGAGGGCTCAGCCCGGATGCTGGCCCTGCTAAACAGCTAAGACTGCGAGGCTATTACCGCTATTCGACGGTCCAACCGTCGGGCACGGTGAAGTCGCCGACTACCTGGTGGGTCTCTTCGTCCTGCTCGGCGTCGGGAAGGTGCTGCCACAACATCAGCTGGTTACCCCAGGGATCGAGGAACGAGGCGTTGGCGCCTCCGAACTCGGTCCAGAAGTGGTTACGCCACAGCTCGGTGCCGCCGTTTGCCAGAGCGGCTTCCATGATGCGATCGAACGAATCGTCTTCGCTGACCAGGATCCATGCCCGAGTGGCCCGTCCACCGGGGTTCATGTTTAGCGGCTCCTGGGGGGCAGGATCGGGGTGGGGTCGGACGTCTCCGCAGTAGGAGATTCCCATGTGGAGGTTGCCGACCGGGCTCTCGGTGCCATCTTCGAGCTTGAAGTTCGAGCCGGGGATGATCCGATGGAAGATGCCGGGGATACGTTCCTCGACTTCCCAGTTGAAGACGTTTGTATAGAAGGTGTTTGCCGCGTCGACATCGGTCACCGGAAAGTCGATGAACACTAGAGCGTTAGGGTAAGTCATGGCCCTAATCCTAGGTCACTGGCCAGCGCGACGTTTCAGCCACACCGCTTCGATTTCGCAACGCTTTCCCGGCCGCCACCGCCTCATCAATCAGGGCGGCTGTGTCGACGGTGGTTAGCTCATAGTCGTGCACTACCTGATCGCCACCGACGTAGACGTCTCGAACCGAACGGCCGTCGCTGCCCCAGATTAGTTGCAGCACCGGGTCGGGGCTCTGAGGTATCCATTCGATGCGTGTGCGGTCGTGGACCACGAGGTCGGCCTGCTTACCGACCTCGATCGAGCCAACCGAATCACCGACCCCCATGGCCTCGGCTCCACGGATGGTCAGTAGCTCGAGCGCATCGTGGGCGCCGAACACCGTCGGGTCGAGACCACGATCCTTTGCCACGCCGGCAAACAGCGCCGCGGTACGAATGCCGTCGACCATGTCGCCGGCGTTTTCCGCATCGCAACCCAACGCCAGCCTGGCGTTCTGCTTCCACAGATCGAGATGGCGGAACGATCGGGTTAGCCCCTGACCGAGTCTCAGGTAGGCCCAGGGGCATGACACCACGGCGGTGCCGGTGTCGACCAAAAGCTCGATCTCGGCCTCGTCGATGTGGACCGCGTGGGCGATCGCCAGATGTTGGCCAAGCACGCCGAGTGATCCAAGATGCACGATGGGACGCTTGCCAGTTCGTTCCAGGTAGCTCTCCTGATCGCTGGTGCTTGGCGACAGGTGGAAGGTCATACCGACGTTGCGATCTCGGGCCAGTTCGGTGGCCGCGACCACTAGTTCATCCGACATCAGATCGTGGCCGACGAGGCTGACCCAGCTCGACACCCTGGGGCCGGTGACCAGGTCGAGCGCGGCACGCTGGCGATCGAGGACCTCGTCGACGGTTCCGGTGAACGGGCCGTGCTCGATGTCCCAACCCCAGGTGCCGACGGTGAGTCGAGCGCCGGCCTTGGTTGCGGCTGCTGCCACCCGGTCGGGGTGGGCCACGGTGCCCGCCTCGAAGGTGCTGGTGATGCCGTTGCGCAGTGACTCGGCCAGAGTCAACGTGGCAGAGAGTTCGTCGTCATCGCCGGTGTGTGCCCCGTGGACCGGCACGACCCAGGTAAAGATCGCCTCGCCGGGAGCCAGATTGTCGGGGATCGACGATTGGATCAGCCGGTCACCGGTCAGATGCTGGTGGCCGTTGACGTAGCCCGGCAGGACGAGGTCAGAGGCCGAGCCGTTGACAGCGGTATCGGGGTTGGCGGCAACGATCTCATCGAACCGACCGACCGCAGCGATCGTCGATCCGTCGATCAGCACCGCGCCGTCACGGATGATTTCGCGGTCGGGGTTCATGGTCACTATCGAGCCGCGAATGATCATCACCGTTTCAGTGTGGCACCTCGGAGGCAGTTTCAGCGGACCTGGCCATATGGCATGGTTGGCTATCTGTTTCTACGGGGCGCAACGGCTGAGATCGCTAGCGATACCAATAACAGCTGCTAGAAAATGACGATCCGGCGTGAGCGACGCAACGTAGAGTCGCCCTATGGAGATCCGAGAAGCCGCGCCGGGAGACTGGTCGGAGATTTGGCCGTTCTACGCCGAGATCGTTACCGCTGGCGAGACTATCGCCTTTCCAGAACCTCCTGATATGGAGGCCGACCGATCGCTCTGGATGGAGTCGCCGCCAGGTCGCACGGTAGTTGCAAAGATCGACGGCCAGATCGCTGGCTCAGCCAAGATGGGGCCGAACCGGCCGGCCCGGGGCTCCCACATCGCCACGGCGTCGTTTATGGTCGCCCCGGCATATCGCAATCGCGGCGTGGGGCGAGGGCTTGCTCTCCACGCGCTCGACTGGGCTCGAGCCGCCGGTTATCACGGCATGCAATTCAATGCGGTAGTCGAGACGAACGGTGCTGCGGTTGGTCTCTGGCAGTCGCTCGGCTTCGAGATTGTCGGAACGGTTCCTAAAGCCTTTGACCACAAACGGCACGGCTTGGTTGGAATGCACGTGATGTATATGGCCTTCTGAGTGCTGCGTTTCTGGTGCCAAATATTTGGTACGAAAGACGCCGGTTGCCGTTGCGGGTCGAACAATTGTACGCTAAAGTTTGAGTACCTGCAAGTGGCCTGAAATTCTTCGGTCGCTGCGGCCCTTTGAGGCTTTCGGCCTCCCCTGAAACTGGAATCCGTTACTGGATTGGTTGGCTCCGTATGTGGGCCGCTGTGGGGTTTGGCTGTGTTGGGGTTGGATGGCGATCGCCGTGATGTTGTCGACGGCGGTGTTGATGTGGGTGTTGATGTTGATGTTGGCGGTGACGCTGGGATCCGGTCGGTGCTTCGAGGGCTACCTGCGGGGTTAGCCAAGTTTGATGTGTCTGGTTTCGACGAACCGGAGTTGAAGTCTTTGCTCGGCGACGTGCGAGCGGTGCAGCGATGCCTTGATGGTTTGGTGATTCGTATCGGTGTGCGATCGAATCGGCTCGCTGGTGAGGGTGTTGCTGCTCCAGCTGAGGAGACGTTGCGGGGTGAGGGTGAGGTTGGCTCTCGGCAGGCTCGCCGCGAGTCGGCGCGAGCTAGAACAGTTGAGCAGGTTGAGGGCCTGAGTAATGCGGCATCGGTTGGTGCGACCACGGGCTCCCACGTTGATTCGGTTGCTCGGCATACCGCCAAGCTGTCCGACGAGCAGCGAGAGTTCTTCAATTTTGCCGATCTGGTTGAGCGGGCGCAGCGTATGTTGCCCGAGTCGTTCGATCGATACGTGAAACGTTGTGTTGATGCGGCGACGACCGATCACGGTCTTCGTGATACGAAGGCTAAACAGGCGGCGTCTGAGTTCCGGTACTGGTTCGATCATGCGACGGGTATGGGTCGGTTCTCGGGACTGTTGGATCCTGAGCGCTATGAGATGTTGGTCAGCGCAATCGATCGGCGAGTGTCCTCAATCGCAGCGGCATGCGATGAAGCGGTGACCAAGGACAGCAACTTGGCCGCGCAGGCGCTGGTCGAGCTGGTCACCGAACCTGGAAGTGAGCGTGGTGATATCGGGGGCGCTGACCGAGGCAGACGGATGGCGTCGGTGCTGGTGGTTGTCGACCACGACACGATGGTCAACGGGGCTCATGAGCGCTCGGTTCGGCAGACCGAGAGCGGACACGATGTGGCGCCGGAGTCGATAGCTCGGCTGTGCTGCGATGCGGTTGTCCGGCCAGTCTCGCTCGACCAGTCCGGGGTGCCGATCAACGTCGGGCGCAAGTACCGCACCGCTACCGATGCCCAGTGGGCAGCCGTAAAGACCATCCACGCACGGTGCGGTTGGGAAGGGTGTGCTGCGCCAATCGGGTGGTGTCAGGCCCACCACATCCGGGAATGGGAAAACGGTGGTGCAACCGATTTCGACAATCTGATTCCGCTGTGTTCGAAGCACCATCACCGAGTTCATGAGGGGCAATGGTCGATCAAACTACTACCGGATCGCAGTCTGAAGATCTACAAACCGAACGGCACACATCATGCCACCGTGCCGACACCGCAACGATGCTAGGCGGGGCGGTTGGGTGGCTGGATGACTCAGACGAACATCGAAGGGTCGATGGAGGCATGGCATCCTACGGTGCCGTCGACCACCTGGGTCACTCCGATGTCTACCGCGACCGAAGCGAGCGAATACGCTTCGTCGGTTGTCAGGCCGAAACGTTTGACCATGAGCCGAATCATTTGGCGGGCGGTGTTGAGCATCGCCTCATCGAGATTGGCTCCGAAGCCGTGGGTGTAGATCTTGTCGCCGTAGTCGAGCAGGGGAGCCTCGGGTGCCGCTCCCGGTTCGATCGAAAGTCGAAGCTGCACATCCAGCGATGCCTCGATTGCGGTGCCGCACAGTTCGCCATCGCCCTGAGCGAAATGCGGGTCGCCGACGTAGAAGCCAGCGCCAGGATGAAACACCGGATACCGAATCGTTGCGCCAGGTCCGAACCGCCAGTTGTCAACGTTGCCACCGAAGATGCCGGGAGGCACGCTGTCGAGCCGCTCGGTGCTCGGGGGAGCGACCCCCATCACCCCAAGGTGCGGGCGAACCGGGACCGCCACGTCGACGCCGAACCTTTCTCGTTCAGTCGAGCCCGCAGGCGAGATCACGCCGGGCATGTCGTAGAGCGCGCGCTCGGTGAAGTCGAAACCGAACAGGGGGCGAGCGATAGGGGGAAAGTCCAGCCGACCCTCATGACCGTCCGGGGTGTCGAGTCCATAGATAGTGATGCGCTCCTTGCCCATGTCCTCATACAGACGCCCCCAATGAGCGGCGCAATTGGAGCCATAAGCCAAGCGCGGCCACATCGCCAGGATTTCCACCACCAGTGCATCGCCAGGTTGGGCGCCTGCCACCTCGATTGGGCCGGTCATGATATGCACCCCGGGGGTCCGGGTCTCAGGAGCGATGCCGTCCCAGATGGCCTTGATGCCATCATCCATCAGCAGGTCCGGAGCATCACCGGCATGGTGGGTAACCGCCTCGATCTCGACCACTTCGCCAGGTTCGACCGAGAGCACCGGAGCCGTTCCAGCGTCAAAGTAACCCCAGAAGCAGGTCTCCGGTGAAGCAGAGATTCGATGATCGACAGCAGACACACCAGTTGAAGGAGCCACGCACTCAAGCTATGGCGCTTCGATTTCCGGCCGGTTTCGGCGGGGTTTCGAGCGCATGTAACCCAGCTGTGGTTTCAGCTCATCCAGTCGATGAGGGCAGCGGCCACGTCTTCGCCCCGGTCGTCCTGGATGAAGTGGCCTCCGGGGGTGAGCTCTTGATGAGGTTGGCCAGCAGCCCCGGGTACCCGCTCGATGAATTCACGATTGAGGTGGCCCAATACTGGATCGCCTGGGCACCACAGTGTGAGGAACGGCTTTTCCCAGCGCTCCAACTCGGTCCACGCCGCAAGGTTCTCGGCAACCGCTCCATGTTCTGGAGTGATCGATACCAGCGTAGGGAACTCCCGAGCGCCCGCCATATGAGTCTCGTCGGGGAACGGTGCTCGGTAGGCGTCCATCTCGGCGTCGGTCAACTCCCTGGCCTGAGTAGCCCGCTGCAACATCGCACCAGCGTCCATGAACTCCATGGTCTGCGATGCTTGCAGCCACCCGTCGAAGCCCGGCCCAAGCGATTGTCCAACCGGAAGACCGGTGTTCCCGATGGCCACTCGGTCGAAACGCCTCGGATGCTCCGCGGCAATACGCAGACCGATGAGGCCACCCCAGTCTTGAGCGAACAGGGTGGCCACACCAAGATCGATGGCGTCGAGAAACGCCGCCATCCAGGCCACATGCCCGTTGTAGGTATACACCGACCTGTCGGTCGGTTTGTCGGAACGTCCGAAACCGATCAGGTCGGGCACCACACAGCGGAACCCAGCTTCAACCAGAGGTGGAATCATCCGCCGATAGAGATAGCCCCAGGTCGGCTCGCCGTGAAGCAGCAGCATCACCGGCCCATCGGCCGGCCCGACATCGACATAACCCATACGAAGACCGTCAACCTCGACGTAGATCGGTTTGTATGGGTAGTCGGCCAGGCCAGCGAAACGTTCATCGGCGGTCCGAACAAAGTCGATGCCGGTGGACGAGGTGTGCACTTCAGTCACGGTCGAGCCTCTGGTTTGCTTTGCGGTCGGGTACTACTCCGCCCACGCCTTGACCTTCTCGATGACCTCGAGAGGGTTCTCGGTGCCAGCGGGGATGTCGATGTTCAGGTAGGTGATGCCGACCTCTTTGTAGACCTCGATGCGTTCCCGCACATGACCCTCGTCGCCGGTGAGGCTGGCCCGGTCGACGTAATCGTCTGGCACCGCAGCGAAGGCCTCTTCGCGCTTGCCGCTAAGGAACAGGTCCTGAATGGCAACGGCCTCTTCCTCATAGCCATAACGCTTGAACAGGTCGTTGTAGAAGTTCTTGTCGCGAGCGCCCATGCCGCCGACGTAAAACCCGACGTTGTCTCGCACCGCTTTGCGAGCCTCGTCAACCGCAGGCCCAGAACCGAGTGCCACGGTTCCGCCAGCGATGATCTTCAGCTCGCCGAGCTCCGGATCGCGCTTGGCCTTACCAGCGGCCAGCGAGTCGCCCCATACCTCGTTGAACATCTCCGGCAGGAAGTGGATCGGCTGCCACAGATTGGCCAACTCGGCCGTCATCTCAACATTCTTCGGTCCGATCGAGGCCACCGCCACCGGAATGTCCTGTCGGAACGGCTTGCACATCAGGCGCAGCGGCTTGCCAAGGCCCGTGCCCTCGCCCTCCGGCAACGGCAAGCTAAAGGCCCGCCCCTCGTGCTCGACTTTGTCGCCAGACCACACTTTGCGGCTGATCTCGATGATGTCGCGAGTCAGACCCAGAGGCTTCTTGAACGGAACACCGTGCCAGCCTTCAATGACCTGCGGGCCAGACGAACCAAGTCCCAGAATGAACCGGCCCTCCGACAGCGTGTCGATTGTCATGGCGGTCTGGGCGATCAGGGCCGGGGAGCGACTGTAGATCGGCAGAATGCCGGTCATCAGCTCAGCCTTCGTAGTGTGGGCCGCAACGAACGCCAAGGTCGAAACGAGGTCGAAGCCGTAGATTTCGCCGCCCCAGAACAGGTCGACGCCAGCACTTTCCAGATCCTTCGCCCGGGTGGCCAGGCTTTTCGGATTGAGGCTTGCGCCGGCCCCCAAGGCCATAGAGATCTTCATTTCGGGCTCCTGTCACTGCATAGCTTGAGTAGATGGTTTGCTAACAACGTTTTGGTGGGCAGGTTACTCGTCAGCCTGAGACGTCCAGAACGAGACGACGGCGCTCACCGCATACCACGGTTAGATTACGGTCGCTGGCGCCGCCCGTCGAAACGACGATCGAAAGTAACAGAACTAGTAAGTTGCCATCGGCGGCGTGACACGGCCGGGCCAGCCAGACGGCCGGTCATCCACAGATCCGGCCGAGGTCGATCTCTAGATCCGATTTCCACAGCTAGTTGGCCTCCACCGCCAGATGTCAGCTTGGGTCATCGTCCTAGCTTGCCAGCTGACCCTGGATTCTCACCGGGCCCTGACCTAGCATGCTGCGTGCACATGGTGGGACGTCTCCGTCCCCGGGTATATAAGGATGGCATTGAATGTTAAGTAATCGACGAGTGCGAGCAGCGCTCTTGGCCCTGGTGGCCCTCATGCTGGGTGCTTCAGCGCTGGTAGCCCCAGCAGCGGCAACAGTAGATGCCGGCTCCGATTCGGCAAGTGAAGATGTTGAGACAGCACGACGTCGCACCTTCGCCCCGGTTCGTCTCCAGATCCTGGCCATCAACGACTTCCACGGCAACATCGCCACTAGCTCCGGCTCGTTCGGCGGCGTCGGTCGGGCCGACTACCTGGCGGCCAACCTGCGGGCCCGCGAGTACCACAACCGCAACTCCATCCTCGTTTCGGCTGGCGACCTCGTCGGTGCATCACCGCTCGTTTCGGCACTGTTCCATGACGAGCCGACCATCGAAGCCATGAACCTCATGCGCCTCGAGCTCAACGGCGTCGGCAACCACGAGTTCGACGAAGGCGTCGACGAGCTGCTCCGTCTCCAGAACGGCGGCCCGCACCCGGTCGACGGCAACCTCGACGGCACTCCCTTCCGTGGCGCCAACTTCCAGTTCCTGGCAGCCAACGTCAAGTATGAAGACACCGGCGAGACGATCTTCCCCGGTGTAGCCATCAAGCGTTACGAAGGCATCAAGGTCGCCTTCATCGGCATGACCCTCGAAGGCACCCCTTCGATCGTCACCCCGGCCGGCGTCGCCGGTCTCACCTTCGAAGATGAAGTCGAGACCGTGAACGCCATCGTGCCTGAGCTGCAAGCAGACGGCATCGAGTCGATCGTGATCCTGCTTCACGAGGGTGGCTTCTCCGACGGTGGTCAGAACGACTGCGGCTCCGGCCTTACCGGGCCGATCGCCGAGATCGTTCCCCAGTTCGACGACGCGGTCGACCTGGTCATCGCTGGTCACACCAACGACGAATTCATCTGTGAGATCGACGGCAAATGGGTCACCATGGCCGACAACCGCGGTCGCTTGTTCACCGATATCGACGTGCACCTCGATCGTTTGACCAAGGACATGAGCATCGTCTCGATCAACAACGTGCCCAACCTGCAGGAGGGCGTCAAGCCTGTCCGCAAGGTCACGCAGCTGATCGACAAGTACACCGCTCTGTCGGATCCTCTGGCCAACCAGGTCATCGGCACCACCACCACAGACATCACCGAAGACAACACCCCAGCCGGCGAGTCGGCTCTCGGTGACGTCATCGCTGATGCCCAGCTTGCAGCAACCGAAAGTGACATCACCGGTTCAGCGGTCGCAGCGTTCATGAACCCCGGTGGCATCCGAGCAGACATCCTGTTCGAAGCCTCCGGTGATGAGGGCCCAGGCGAGTTCACCTTCGGTGAAGCCTTCGGCGTACAGCCATTCGGCAACAGCCTGGTCACCATGACCCTGACCGGCGAGCAGATCGACACCTTGCTCGAGCAGCAGTGGCTCGGTCAGACCAACCCTCGCATCCTGCAGGTCTCGGAAGGCTTCTCATACACCTGGGATTCCTCCGCAGCCGACGGTGAAAGGGTCGACCCTTCGACCATCATGATCGACGGCGTCGTGCTCGACCCCGCAGCTGGCTACCGCATCACGGTCAACAGCTTCCTATCCGACGGTGGCGACAACTTCTCCATCCTCCGTGACGGCACCGACCGCCTCGGCGGCGAAGTCGACCTTGACGCCCTGGTCACCTACTTCGGTGCGAACTCACCAGTGGCTCCCGGGCCACAGGATCGCATCAGCGTCACCGGCGGCGAGTAGCACCGGCACTAACTAGCGCTGCTATCAGCTTCTGTTGCAGCGGCGCTAACTTGCACTGATGCATTCAGCCGGCGGCGATATCGCCGCCGGCTGAGGATCACCGCAAGCAAGCCAATACAAAGCAATACTCCGACGGCTACCGAGATCACTCGGAACAGTCCTCGGTTCCTAAGATCGGCAACTTCCTCATCGACTGCACGGCTCTGAGCCGTCGCGGCGGTGAGGTTGCCGCGTTCGAAGGCCGATACAGCCTCATCGAAGTCCGTCGGGTAGTCGGTGCCAAGCGCTCCCACCCACTGCAGCGGACCTGAAACGCTCTCCACCGCTTCATAGGAACGCCGGAGTTGGTCGGCGCTGTCCTCAACCTCGGTCATCAGCGATGAGGTTTGGCGCAAGTCTGAGGTGGCGTGCTCGTAGTCCGCTTCTAGCTTCGCTGGCAGCGAAGCTTCGAGCGGGGCAAGAACCCCATAAACCAGCTCTCGACGGTCCAAGATCGCCTCCGAAGCGGCCATAAGATCATCGGCGTCGTCGAACTCCCACTCCGACATGGCGACTCGAACGGCGTGAGGTGCAGCCCAGGTCTCACCCCTCTCAACCAGCTCCCCATAGCGGCCGCGATGTTCCGAGCGCTTAGCCAGCATGGGCTTCAGCGGGTCGGGTACTACCCACTCACTGAACAGATCGGTGATGCTGTCGTCGGTTACCGCTCCCCGGTTCTCGATGAGATCGAGGTATCGCCGCCAGCCGTCGTCCCTCGAGTCTGATTCAGGTGGCCCATCGCCCAGGTACGAGATCTCGTCTTCCGCCGCGGCCTGCACTACATCGGACAGCACCTCGATCCCTACCGCTTCAGCGATGGCCTCGGTCACCGTCCAGCTGGCATCGTATGACCAGCTTTCGACCTCGGGATCACGGTCGAATTGACTCCACTCGTTGAGCGGCCCGGCGATAGGGTCGAGCAGCGAGGTCGACGGCGGCCTCGGCCGCTCCTGATCCATCGATTCGACCACCGCCGCTCCGAACACGTCGGATAGCCCCTCGGTGATCCACCGCTTGCCGAAGAGCTCATCGTTGAACCACACGTGCGATAGCTCATGGAAGACGAGATGGCTGTCGAGTTCGTCGCCGATTTCGATCTGGTTTGTGGTCGGGTCATACCAGCCTGCGTAACCGAGCAGGTATGGCGAGTACGACTCGATGATCGCCAACTCGCCGTCGATGGGCCATGGCTGGCCGACGGTTTCGATGAGTCGAGGAAGACCCTGTTCAAGGTTGATGGTCACATGTTCGGACCAGGCCGCATCGTCTGGCCAAGCGCTGACCTCGATGGCGTTGCCCGCGATGGAGAGTTCGGTAGTAGTCAGAGACTGGTCTCGGGCTAACGAGACCAGTGCCCAGTAGTCCTCCGGGTCTACGTCTTCGGCGATAAACAGAGTCTCATCGGCATTTGATTCGATCTTGAACGGTTCGGAACCGGTACTTTCATTATCGAACCCTTTTGGGCTGACAACAGTCACCGAAGCACCTTCGAGTTGCGGCGTCAGCCATATCGAAAACCCGGCATAGGCCTCATTAACCCTGGCTGGAGCATCGCTGCGCGCTTCTCCCTTTGGCAGGCTGTACGTCACCACCACGTCAGCGGTTTGCCGGTAAAAGATATTGCGGCGGAAATCGATGTCCAGGATCGAGAAACCTTCGTTCTCGGTGTTCACCTCGAAGTTCAGGGCCCGGTCGGCTGCGTCGGTCACCCTGAGGTCGATCGCCTCTTCTGGAACAGCCAGGAAATAGCCCTGAAAGTAGTACTCGTAGTAGTCGCCGCTGCTCAATGTGCGATTCGGTTTGTCTGCCGTCACCGCCATGTTGATCGTTACATCGACAACACCTCGGTCGGGGTCGATGCGATACTCATACGCGGCGAAGGTGTCGACGTCAGGATCGTCAGTGATCGCGCCTGCATCGCCGGGCAGAAGCCCGAGCCAGGTTATACAAATTGCAACAGCCACTATTGTCGCTCTTCGAATAATTCGTGACGCCCCCAAGGTCCTTGACACCCAGAGTCCTTTCATCGATTCGGCCGATATGTCAGCCTGACTTTTTGCTTAGTTTTTGGATGACGGAGTCCGACAACTTAAGGGTGACTGGCTTTAAGGACCATATTCCAAACGGACGAGCCATCGATGACGAACAGTTCGAGTTCCGTCATCGACTAATCACCCGTACTCTCTTGCTACACATCCCGGTGTTGTTAGCTATCGGACTACTCAAGGACTATGCCCTGTGGCATGCCTCTGTTGAGACCTTGCCGGTGTTTGTACTTGGCGTCCTTGGCCTGAGTGAGATGCACCGCCTGATTCGTTCCATCGCCACTTCGGTGGGTCTCGTCTACGCAGCAGCAACTCTAATTCACTTCAGCGGCGGCATCATCGAGGCTCACTTCCATTGGTTTGTTGTGCTCACACTGACCGCTCTGTATGTCGACCTGCGGCCGTTCGTAGCGGTGGTGGGCTTCACCGCAGTCCACCACGCCACGTTGAGTGTCTATGATCCGGCCATCCTTTTTGAGCACGAGCGTGGGCAACAGAATCCGCTGTTGTGGACTGCGGTGCACGTCTTCTTCGTCCTGATGCTGATCGGGGCGCTATCCATCAACTGGTACACACTGCAACTGCAGCATGACCGATGGCTGATGTTATCGGCACAACAGGACGCCACGATGGAGCGACAGAAGCTGCTCAGCGACGAGAGTATCGTTCTCGCCGAGAGCCAGCGGCAGAACCTCGAACAACAGGTGGCCCAGGCCGAAGATGTCGCCCGACGCTCCTCTGATTTGGCTTCGTCTTCGGCCCGTGTGCGAGAAATGATCGGCGAGACATCATCAACGATGACAACGATGACCGAGACTTCGAGCGCAATCTCCGACGAGGTTCATCAGGTTCTGGAGTTGGCCCTGCGGGCCAACGACGAGGCCTCGACCACACAGCAGGTCGTCGAAGAACTCGATGAGCGGAGTCGTCGAATCACCGAGATGGTCGACCTGATCTCCGACATTGCCAACAAGACCAATCTCCTCGCTCTAAATGCCACCATCGAAGCCGAGCGAGCTGGCACCGCCGGACGCGGCTTCACCGTGGTCGCAACCGAAGTGAAGGACCTGGCAAAGCAGACTTCACAGGCCACCGACCAGATCCGAGAGATCACCGACGATCTACGTTCCCGGGTGACCAGTTCCGCTACCCGGGTATCGGGCGTTGCCGAGCTTGTCGACTCGATCGTCGGTCGTCAGCAGCAGGTCGAGACCGGGGTACGAGAGCAGCGTGATACCACCGACCGGGCTCGGAGCGACGTCGAGTCGGCTTCTGCCACCATGTTGGAGATCATCCAGGGCATCGACCAGCTCAACCAATCGACGGCGGCTACCCTCACTTCGTAGCGCGGGCCGGCAGCCTGGCCCGAGCTGTCACCGCCCGAGCTGGCTGTAGACGGTACTTGTCCAACCGAATAGAGTGAGACCGTGATAAGGCGGCGGAGTAGCGGGAGTCGTCGTTCGGCAACGGCGCCGCCGCCAGCGCCGCCGCAGTCATCGCCGCAATCGTTTTCCTCCGCTGCTGAGTTGCTCGTGGCGTACACCGCAGGGTCGGCCGCGGCAGGCGATCGTTTGGTCTCGCTTGCTGGCGTCGACTCCACGGTGGTAGATCTCGTGGCCGCTTCGGCAGCGACCGGTTCGGAGCGCGGCCTTGAGCTGCTGCTGCGTCTTGTTGACCAACTCGACCTGGCCGCTCCGGCTATCGCTCGGCTCTCTAACAATGGGGCACTGATCGAGGACATCGAGCAGGAGGTGCTGGTAGCGGTCAGCGGTTCGATCGAACGATTCCGGGGCGATTCCAAGTTCACCACCTGGCTCTATGCACTGACCCGCAACGTCGCCATCGGTCAGCTCCGTCGGCTTCGGCCGGAAGACGAACTAGCGGAGAGCGACCTCCTGGCCAACAAGACCCTCCGGCGGATGTCTTCAATTGTGACCCAGCGGGAGGTGGTGCGAGAGGCGATTGACTCGCTGCCCCCGATCTTTCGCGAGACGGTGCTGCTGCGAGATATCGAAGGCCTGAGCTATGCCGAGATCGCAAAACGGCAGGGCCTTGAGATCAACACCGTGCGGTCGCGACTTTCCCGAGGTCGAGCCTTACTTGCGGGTCGACTGTCGTGACCCGCACCACCCGCACTAGCGAGCCCCGCTACATCGGCCGCTACCGCTTGCTTGAGCTGATTGGAGTCGGCTCTTCGGCTTCGGTTTACCGGGCCTTCGACGAGGATGCCGACACCGAAGTTGCAGTGAAGGTGCTGGCAGATAACTACAGTAAGGTCCCCGATCTACGGCAGCGTTTCCTCGAGGAAGCGGCGCTACTGATGGCTATTCGAAGCCCGGCCGTCGCCACGGTCTATGGCCAGGGCGAAACCGATGCCGGTCAACCATACATGGTGCTCGAATTGGCCGACCGGGGCGACCTCGGTCGACGGGTTGAACAGTTTCGACTTGGCAGAACAGCTGGCGGCCGCTCACCGGACCGTGCCGATGCACTGGCCTTGGCTGAGCACCTGAGGGTCGCTCTCGGTGTGCTGCACGAAGCGGGGATCGTGCACCGAGACGTCACCCCGGGGAATGTCTTGATCGCCACCTCCACAGCGCTTGGCGATCATGTCGCCCGAGATTCGCTGCTGCTGGCACCGGACGAGCGTTACCTGATGGCCGACCTAGGATTCGCTAAGGATCTGCACTTCGCCTCCGGGCTGACAGCGGGTGGAGGCACCCGCGGCTTTGCCGCTCCAGAACAACAGCAGGAAATCGCGGTTGTCGATCATCGGGCTGATGTCTACGGCGCCACCGCACTGATCCGATGGATGGTCGAAGGTGGTGAGCTAGACGATCAGCTGGCCGAGTTCATCGCTACCGGCATGGCCGCCAATCCGCAGGATCGCCACCCGTCGATGGCCGAATGGTCGGCCGAGCTAACCCACATTCTGGATCGCCGATCTCCGCCGCACACCGTCGGGAACCGCCCCGTCGAAAGCCACCCGATAGCTGCCGGTCGTTCTTTCCGCAAAGAGTATCTGACCGCCGGGGCGTTACTGGCCCTGTCAGCGATCGTCGCCGCTGTTTGGTTTGCCAATGATCGTTTCGGGTCGTCGACTACCGACTCCAGTGCGACGGGCAGCTCACAATCGGTAGCGTCGCCGACGCCCGCCCTTTCAACGTCGCAGGCCGCACCACCTGCACCTGTGACCGAAACGAGTACTGCAGACTCAGCTACCTCCGCCGATACCGAGAGTAGCCCGCCGCCGCCCGAGAGTAGCTCGCCAACCTCGACATTAGCGACAGCGACGACAACAGAGACAACCACCACAGCGACCACAACATCAGCGACAACAACACCAGCAACATCAGACACAACGTCACCAGCGACAACGTCGCCAGCGACAACCGCGGCGACCAGCATCCCAGAGACCAGCGTTCGAGAGACGACCACAACCACGATCGATCCGCTGTTTATAGGTTCACCGCGTGCCTTCATCGATAGCCCGCTCGACGAATCGCTGATCGCCACCGACCTTGAAGTTCTCGGTAGTGCCAGCTACCGAGACGGCATCGACGGGGTGAACCTGGTGATCCGTCGGGAGCAAGACAAGAAGTATTGGCATGACTCGACTCGGTCATTCGAGTCGGAGTGGATCAGGTTTTTGGTTCCGGTAACGCCTTCAGGGGCCAACGACGTCAGCTGGTCATATACCGTCGGCGCCGATGAATTGCCGCCCGGCCGCTACTTCGTTCGGGTCTGGGCCATCGGTTCCGACGCCAACGACCCAGTCAGCGATCAACGGTATGTCGCCGTCGCTGACTGAGCCGTGCCGGAAGCTGCGTCGAGTCGCCTTCGAGCGGCTACCAGCGAGCAGTTAGAACCGGATCGGTCAGTAGCGAGGTCATCGCAGCCATCGAACTCGGGCTGCTGTCGATGGCCCACTCGCAGAACTGCACCGTGTTGTCGGCCCTGCGCCCTTCGGTGTCGAAGTACACCACCGCCCGCAAGCGGGGGAATTGGGTGGGAAGCATCCGACGGGCATCGTCGAGCCACTCGGCCTTCGTCTGGCTCGAATTGGAGGCGCCATCGTTTTCTTCGCTGCCCCATTCGCCGAGCATCATCGGCTTGTCCAGCGACGGCCGGTTCGGCCCTCCCTCATCCAACCAGTTGTAGAACGGGCTGATCACCTGATCGAAGGTCTTCCACTTCCGTGGGTTGTTGTGGTTCTCGCAGCCGTACCAGTTGTAGGGGTTCCAGCCGACCCAGTCGATGATGTCATCGCCGGGGTAGAGGCCGTTCTCGTAGTAGCTTTCGAAACCGCCAAGCCAACCCTGCATATCCCACACCCAGATGGCGTTGTCGGCACCGGCCGATTCGAACACATCGTGGATGTGGCGGAATGCCGCGCTGTAGTCATCGATGTACTGCTGAACCTTGGCCTGGTCGCCGTCAGCGGTGTCGCGGATGTTGTCCTCCGGTTCGTGGAAGAAGGTGATGAATGTCGGTTCACCGAAGGCTTTGACCTGACCAGCGGCGGTCCGAATGTCGGCGTCGTACACGCCGTCGGCGATTCTGGCCCAGTCTGTGACGCTCTGCGTCGGCGACTTCCAGTTGGTCAGCAGGATGTGGCCATCATCGGCTAGGGCCTGCGTCTTGGCGTTTGGCCAGGTCTTGCTAACCATGTCTCGCCACTGCAGGAAGTCATGAAAGATGTCGAAGTCGGCATCGAGCCGTTCCTCCATCCTGGCAAAGTGATCCTGCTTAGATTGTGACGACCCGTCGTCGGCCTTGAAGTCTCCCGAGGCCCCGATCAGCACACCGCTGCACGGCACCAGAATCGCCGCGTTCCCACCGGCACACGGCGGCTGTGTGCTCGGAGGAGCGGTAGTCGGCGGGGCGGTGGTTGGCGCCGTTGTGGACGGCTGGGTGGTTGGAGGTTGCGTGGTCGGTGGGGTAGTGGTTGGTGGCGCGGTGGTCGGCGGGGTTGTGGTCGGTGGGGTAGTGGTCGGCGGCCGAGTCGTCGGTGGGGCAGTGGTTGGTGGCGCGGTGGTTGGTGGTGTTGTGGTTGGAGGTGTTGTGGTTGGAGGCACCGTCGTTGTTGTAGTCGGAGGCGGTGTTGCAACAGTTTCGAAGCTGGTGCGTCCACGGCCGAACGGGTCCCCCTTGTCGGTCGAGGTCCGAACCCATGCCCGAGCGGTGTAGTGCCCAACAAGATTGCTGCCGGCCGGGATGACCACCTGCCAGTTGACGTCGTTCCCACCTGGCTCATCGAGCTCAGCCAAACTGTTCACATAACGTTTCTGCCACTGCTGCGATTCGCCGTTCCAGTACTGCTTGGATTCGCGATGGTGGATCGCCACCCTGACCAGCGCCACGCCTTCGCTCGAACGTCCTCGACCCACAACGGTGATCGGCTCGGCGTCAGAGATCGCCCCCGTCGGACCGGTTATCTCGGTGTCGTATAGGTCATGGTTCGTGCGGTAGCTGAACTCTTTCCGGTCGCCGCCACTGGAATCACCGTTGCCATCGACGCTGCGAGCAAAGGCCCGAGCCCGGTAGTTACCTTCGGTCATTTCTTGCCACGGCATGACGTAGGACCAACTGGTTTGTTTGGCCCCCGGGCGGTCCACCGGTACCGAGAACCGCACGAACTCATCCTGCCAATCGTGGCCGTTCCAGTAGGTACGGTCATCGAGGTTCTTGAACACCAGCCTGACCTCAGCGACCCCACGGCCATGGCTAGCCGACCCTCTCACCGTCACATCAGCGGTGACGATGCTGCCCTGGGCTGGGGACTTGACCTTGGTTTGTGGCGAGGTCAGAGCATTGGCGGCCGCAGGCATAGCCATCAGACAGGCGGCGAAGATCAGTAGGAAAACAAGTTGTCTTAAACCGGCTCGAGACGCTTGAGGTGGACGAAGACGCATTTGTGCTCCAGTGGCGTGTGGCCGGATCAAACCGACCGGGAAAGCACGTTCGTCGCGTCGAAGTCAACAAAAGTTCCGCGCAAGATCGGTTTTTGTCGACCTACCATTGGATTTGTGGCTCAGGTAGATCGAGCGGCCCGGCTGCTGCTGATCCTCGAACGGGACGGAGCGCGGTGCGTTTGGTGCAACCGCGAGATCGATACACCCCTGGTCCGAGCGACGACTGAGCATCTTGTCCCGAAGCTCAAAGGTGGTCCGAGCTGGATCGAGAACGAGTTGGCGGCCTGCTCGCGGTGCAATAGCCGTCGCGGTCACAGCACACCGTGCCAGTGGCTAGCGCAGTGTGAAGCCAGCGGTTGGCAGCCGCGGCGGGAGGTAGTTCGGGCCGGGCTGCTACGCCTCCAAGAGGCCATAGGTGAGCGCGGCGGCCAACGCCGCGCCCGAGACTATGTGAAGGCCCAGCTGCGGAGACTCGACCGTCTGGGTCAAGATCCGCTGCACCCGGGTGCTGCTGGCTAGTGGCTGGCGAGCGGCTCAAACCGCTGGCTCAAACCACCGGCGCCATGCCACCGTCGACGTTGATAGCGGTTCCGGTGATGTATGAAGCCTGATCGGAGGCGAGGAAGCAGGCCAGGTTGGCGAACTCTGACGCGTCACCCATACGACCAACCGGGATGTTCTTGCCGACCGACTCGATGAACTCATCGAACGTCAGCTCCGGGGAACGTTCGGTGTGCAGGCGATGCCACTGGCTGGTTTTTAGAACGCCGGTGTTCAATGCGTTGACCAGAATTCCTGATGATGCGAACTCGGAGGCCAGCACCTTGGTCAGCGCCATGCCGGCCGCTCGGCTCACCGAGGTCGGGGCAGACTTCGCACCGGGCGCCTTGGCCGCGGTGTTTAGCACGTTGATGATTCGGCCCCGCCCGGCCTCAACCATGGCCGGGATACAAAGCCGACAGAGGCGAACCGCAGCCAACAACTTCAGGTCGAGGTCGTTCTGCCAGTCCTCGTCGGTTGACTTCAGGAACGGCATGGCCGCCGACGTACCTGCGTTGTTGACCAGAATGTCGATCGGGCCGATGGCCGCCACGACCTGCTCATGGGTCGCGGTCAGAGCAGCGGCGTCTCGAACGTCGCAGGCAAAGGCCTGCACCGTGGCCTCTGGCGCCTCGGCGGTGATGCTGGCCACCGCCTCATCGAGGGTTGCCTGGGTGCGGCCAACGATGGCCACCGTCGCCCCCGATCGAGCGAATTCGGTGGCCATAGCTAGGCCGAGGCCCAGACTTCCACCGGTGATTAGAGCGTTCCTACCATCCAAACGAACATCCATCGGGCAAAACTAACCCGCGCAGCACCCGGTGGCAGAACTAGACCCTTACAGCCCGCCCGCAGTTTTCGATGATGGCGTCGCGCATCTCAGGCCAACGGGGCCGCGGCAGGTCATGACCCATGTCGGGAAAGGCCAACAGCCGGGCCCCGGGGATAGCTTTGGCGGTGGCCACACCGCCGCTCGGTTTCACTAGCGGGTCGACCAGGCCGTGGATGACCAGCGTCGGCGCTTTCACCAACGCCAGGAACGGCGTGCGGTTGCGACTGCCGGCAATGGCTGCGGTCTGTCGGGCGACACCGTCGGGGGCGAAACTGCGTTCGATGTTCAACGCCACCAGCTTGCGATGCTCGATCGGGTCATAGTGCGGTCCGGCAATCAGACTGAACAGCTCAACCGAGGCGTCGGCTGCAGTGGCCTTTGTCGGTGGTTTGCGACGGGCCATCTTGGCTAGGAGAGAAGCGGCGATGCCGCCGTTCTTGCGGTCGCCGGTGTTGGACATGACCGAGCAGAGGGAACGAACCTTCTGCGGATGGTTGATGGCCAGCTCCTGGGCGATCATGCCGCCCATCGACATTCCGACAACGTGGGCGTCGTCGATGCCCAGTGCGTCGAGCAAGCCTGCAGCATCGGCTGCCATGTCGCTGATCGTGTAGCCGACCCCGGGTAGCGGGCGGCGAGTGATCATTGACCTCAGGGTCTTGGCATCGCTCGGCGGTGTCCAGTTGGTTTTTGTCGACAAGCCGATATCTCGGTTATCGAATCGAATGACCTTGAAGCCCTGGTCGACGAAGAGGTCGACAAAGTCGTCTGGCCAGTCGACCAGCTGGCCTGCCAAACCCATGACGAGCAGCATCGGTTCACCATCGCCTCGGATGTCGTACTCGATGGTCATTCCGTTTGCTTCGACGCTTGCCATGAATTCAGGCTAGGCCCGACTGCAACCGGAGGCCCATCAAACCCGAGTGACGTTTAGCTTGCGAGAACACCGAGGCCGGGTTCGGTCAGCGGCAGAACCATGCCGTCTTTCATCGGTGGCAGCACGGTTGGGAACGAAAATTCCGAGCCCGGTGGCAGCCATGGAATCTCCATCCACCTTGTAGCTGGGGTGGTGAATGCCCATTGGATTGACGCGTAGAGCGACGGCCCGAGACGGAAGTTGTGAGGGCTGAGTGCCACGTTGTAGAGCTCGGCCAGGGCGCTGACCCGTCGGGCGGGCGTCATGCCGCCGATCTTGGTGATTTCCGGTTGGAGGTAGGCGATGGCCCCGGTCTTGAGTAGGCGATCAAAGTCATCGAGGGTGTATTCGTTTTCGCCCGCCGCAAGATCGCAGGCGATGGCGTCGTTCACCCGTTTCAGCGCTCGGTGATCGCGCATAGGCCGCACCGGTTCCTCGAACCAAAGCACCCCGAGCTCGCTGAGCCGTTTTCCGTGTTCGATGGCTTCGATCGGATCGAAGTGGCCATTCACATCGACCATGATTTCCACCTCGTCGCCGAACTCGTTGCGCAGCAACGCGGTGAGTTCAGGGTCAAGCTCATGAAGCTTGATCGCCCCAAATCCCGCTTCGATCGCCCTGGTGGTCTCGCTGACCAGAAGCTCTGGGGTTCGCAGCGCCGGGAAGCTTGCGTAGGCGCGGATGCCATCGCTCGCCGGCCCGCCGAGCAGCGACGCCACCGGCTGTTCTAGGCGTTTACCTTTCAGATCCCACAGGGCCAGGTCGAGTCCCGATAGTCCCATCTGAAAGATGCCCTGGTCGGCGTAGCGGTAGCCCCAGTCCCATAGCTCGTGCCAAATTCGCTCTATGTGATCGGCGTCGCGGCCGACAACTCTTGGTGCCAGCAGATCGTCGATCACCGCGGTTATAGGTGTGGCCGCCCGTGGAGGGTCGGTGCGGTCGGGGATACCCCACCAGGCTTCGCCGGTTCCCTCAGCGCCGTCACGGTCGCGGACTCGAACGATGACGTTTATTAGATTCTTGCCCGCCAGGACTTCGGTGGTGACCGATTCGATTTGTGGCACTTGGTTCCCAGACGGTTGGGGGGCTGCAGCTACTACCTAACCTCCACGGCATGTGTGTCGCTGCCTAACGGAAGGTTGTCATCGGCATCGCTGGCCCACACGCGGATGTAATACAGGCCCGACTCAAGTCGTTCAGCCGGGATCGTATATTCCCAGGTTCCCGGGAGGCTGTCATCTTCGTCCTGCTCGACCTTGACATCGAACCGCACAGGCTCGGGCTGGAACTGTTCTTCCTCGGCGTTCCAGTACAAGTCTGTCGAACTGTTAACCACCGCAACACGGACCAGGCCTTCTGGGGCAAGTCCCTCTGCGACGCCTGCAATACTCATCTCGTTGCGGATCCGACCGCCGTCAGCCGGCTCAAGAATGTCGGCTGACGGATCGGTGCCGCCGCCGGGCTGCTCGGTGGTGGTAGGTGCTGTGCTTGTCGTGCTGGCCTCGGTGGTGCTTGTGCTGGTGCTCGTACTCGTCGTAGTGACGCTGACCGTGGTGCTGGCACTTTCAGCGGTGGTTGACGGCCCTTGCGAGGTGCTACTGGGGTTTGACGTAGGGGACCCGGGGACTGTTCCGTCAGCATCGGAGGTCTGGATCAGTGGCGCCGTTGGGCTGGCGGGTAGAAGATCCTCATCGGTTGCCTTAACTACGAGCGTTGGGCCGCTGTTGAGCGAACCATCTGCTCCATCGTCGATGTCTGGATTTACATCGGCCCTCACTCCGGCCACCGTCGTTCCATTGCCGATCTCGTTCGGGGTGTTGAGCTGCGTTAGCACGAAGGCGGCCATGCCCCCGAGGGCTAGGGCGGCGACCGCCACGCTGATGGCTCGCCGATTGACGGACGGAGCTTGGCCCTTGGCGAAGTCGACCATCGAGCCGAGAGCCAACGGTCCGCCTGTGTCTTCGTCGCTGCCTGCGCTCAATGACGCAGAGAACGCCGCGTGCCACTCCGTCATGCTGGTGAAGCGGTCTGCCGGGTCTTCTGCCAGCCCTACGTCGAAGAACGGTTCGAGGATCTCGGCATATTCGCCGTCGTGAGCCGCCCATTCGATGACCGCGGTTGCGCTGAAGATGTCGGCACGCAGGTCGACGACGGTAATGTCGTCCCGCTGTTCTGGTGAGGTGAAGCCCCGTGTCCCGCCGCCAGCGGTAAAGCCGGAGGCTCGGATCATGTCTTTGGCGTGGCCCAAGTCGGCTAGGAGTAACCGCTCGCCTGGTTCGAGTAATGCCACCGAACCGTCGCTCTTTGGTTGCTTGGTGTTTGGTGTGTTCTGGTGGCTGCGGATCAAGATGTTGCCGGGCGAAACGTCGCGGTGAACGATCTCCGCCCGATGCAGCGTGGTCAACGAGTCGTAGAGATGGTGGGCCAGCAGCGCCAGTTCGGCTCGGCTGAGTACCTGGTGGCTACTTCTTATCTCCTCAAGCCGCCGCCTGAGATCGCCTCGATCGGCCAGCTCCAACACCATGAATGGCTGGTCGGTCTCGGTCTCACCGACCTCGTATATCTGAGCGATGGCTTGGCTATCAACCGTTCTCAGCAGATCGATCTCTTCTAGAAAGCGACGTCTGGTGTCAGCGACCAGGCTGTGATTCTCGGCCAGGACTTTGATCGCAACCTCTTGCCCGGTCGCCTCGTTGATCGCTCGGTACACGGTGGCAAATCCGCCAGCCCCGATCGGAGCGATGACCCGGTAGCCGCCGATGTAGCGTTTGGTGCGCAGGGGCGTCATCGGTTCGATCGCTGATCTGGAAGTAGCGCGGCCAGCAGAGCTCGCCCACGAGACAGTCGAGACCGAACGGTGTTGATCGCCAGGCCCTGGCGTTCAGCGATCTCGCTGTAGCTCAGTCGTTCGACGTCCCTAAGTAGAACGGTCTCCCGGAAAATGGGCGGTAAGGAGTAAATCGCATCGCGCAATAGGTCACGTTCGGCGACGAGAGAGCTGACCCGACGCTGGTCCATATGGTCGAGGTACCGATCATCGATCACTACTGTTGGTTGTTGACGACGAATCTCCGTTATGGCGGTGTTGCGGGCCACCGAGTAGAGCCAGGTGGTGAATTTTGCATCGCCTCGGTAGCGGTGAATGGAGCGAGCGACCGCGATCAACACCTCTTGCTCGACTTCTTCAGCCACGGTGTGGCTGTTTACATGGCGCCCGATTGCCGGTGCTGCCAATCGATTTTCGGCCACCAATCCGAGCAATAGCTCCAAGGAATACGGTGATCCGGCGGCTGCCGATGACGCCAGGGCATCCAGGATGGCGTCTGCTGGCTCCTCTTCGGCTGCGTTGAAGGACGCGTGTAGCCGTGTCTCGGCTGCCGCCGAGCCTGACTCAAGCTGAAGGACCAGCTCCGGCAGAGCGGTTTCCGGTCTATTTTGGCTTCCGTCCTGCCTAGATCGCCAAACCACTTCTGCTCACCCTATTGCAGCTTCGTGACGAAACACCAGGGTTTTCTTCGGCCCGTTAAGGCCTCTCGCTGATAAAGCGAACGCTCCAATATAGAAGATTTACGCTACTGGCGATCGCTGCGATATGGGAGCTTGATTTCGGCCATCGCTAGCTCGAGATTCTCGATGTCGGCGGTGGTGATCCAACCGAGGACGGCATCGCCGTGAACGACTGCGGTAACGCAGGGAGCACCTGCGCCGGAGATGACGGTGATGTTTTGGCCCCGGTCGATCACAGCGCCGCTGGCCTCGGCCGAATCCAGCAGGGACTGCAGCCCCTCGACGGCCTGAGCGCTGTCTCGCAGGGTGAACAGCGCGGCCTGGACCTCGCCCTGTTCACAGCGTCCCGAGGTGATGATGTCTATCGCGGCCAGGCGGTCGAAACCCTGACTACGCAGACTGGCGGCCATGGTTGCCGGTAGATCCGAACTGGGCGCAGCATCGGCTAACGCCTGCTCGCCGACCAGAGCCATGAAGGTCAGGATGCCGTTTTGAAAGGCGGTGTCTCGGTACCAGGCTTCGTTGGCACATGCCGCGGTGGAGGCACTGGTATGAGACTCGACGATGGCCTCGGGCTCCGCTTCCCAATCGATGTTGCGGTAGCTGATAGAACAGGTTTGATAGGGCGTGCCGCTCGGAGCGGTCAGTGGGGCAAAGGTCGATGGGCCGGTGAAGGCCAGCGAGCCGATACCTGCATTGCCCAGCCCCCCGTTGGCCGAGGAGTCGGCCGCTTCCGAGGTTGTCTTTGGCCCAATTGTGTCGTCGTCCGCTCCGCTAACGCACGAGGTAAGACACAGGCAGAGCATGGCCGCTGCGGCAGCGGTTGCACGGGAAGTGATCCCGATGGTGCGGCGAGTTCGCCCGCTCTCCGTTGCAAGCATCATGTAGGTCATCGGACGGACTGCCCATTCCTTTAGTCATGGGTCTTTAGCCCGGGGCCTTAACTCGACCCCTAGTCTGAGGCTCATGGATCACTTCGATGCTGAGCAGCGGGGGGCGATGGCGGCGAACTTGGCCAACTGGAACGCCAGAGTCCCGATTCACCTCGGTCCGAACGGGTACGAGATCGACCGACTTGTCGAAGACTCTGCAGCCATCTCCGACGTTGTAAAGTTCGATCAGCGGTACCTCGGCGATCTCACCGGATGCGACCTGGTGCACCTGCAGTGTCACCTTGGAACAGACACCATCTCTTTAGCCCGTCTCGGGGCATCGATCACCGGCCTCGACTTCTCCGCAGACGCGTTGGTCTCAGCCCGCGACCTGGCCGAGCGTTGTGGTATCGAAGCACGCTTTGTTGAGAGCAACGTCTACGACGCAGTTGAGGCGCTCGGACGAACCTACGACTTTGTTTACACCGGCGTCGGAGCCATCAATTGGCTGCCTGACATCGGCCGCTGGGGCGAGACGGTGGCTGCGCTCCTCGAACCGGGTGGGCGCTTCCACATCACGGAAGGGCATCCGGTGGCGATGATCTTCTCCGAAGATGCCACCTTGGAAAACATGGCCATCGACTTCCCGTACTTCGAAGGCTCGCCGCCGATGCGATGGAACGACCCGACCACTTATAAGGGGGATGGCGAGGTCACCTCGCCCGAGAGCGTTGAGTGGGCTCACAACCTCGGCGCGGTTGTGCAGGCGCTGATCGATGCCGGCCTAGTGATCGATCGACTCGAAGAGCATCAGGAGTTGGCCTGGCCGTTCCTGCCATGGATGGAGCCGGTTCCCGATCGTGACGGCTGGTATCGCTTCCCCGAACCGCTCCGCCAATCGGTGCCCTTGGCCTTTACGATCCAAGCCCACAAACCGGGCTAAGGCAGTTGCCCACTGGTGGGACGACGCCCCCTCAGGAGACGATCACCCGCCGCGAGAGACGATGCCGTCGGCCACTAAACGGTCGATGATCTCCTGGTCGTAGCCCAGTCCGGCTAGGACTTGATCGGTGTGTTCCCCAAAGCGGGGAGTGTCGACGCCTGCGGAGTAGTCGACCGCCGAGAACCTGACCGGCGGTGCTGGCATCACCGTACGACCGAGTCGGGGGTGGTCGAAGGTCTGGAACAGCTCGGCTTCGTGCAGGTCGGGATTAGCCATGGCCTCCTCCAGAAAATAGATGCGAGAGGTGGGGACCCCGAGGGCTCGGAGTCGCTCGACGAGATCGTCTGCCTTCTGTGAACTGAGATGGGCGGCTACCAGATCGGTGGTCTCGTTGACTGTCATGCCCGCGAATCGGGCCGGGGCCTCGAGGTCGGCGGGGTCGAGACCGGCGATTTCCAGCAGCCGGGGTCCGTTAGCGGCCACCGCTCCAACCGCAACCTCACCGTCGGACACCGCATAACAGTTGTAGAAGAACGGCGCCGTGCCGATCTGGTCGTCCCGCCACGCCGCGAGCTCATCTAAATCGGGCTGCTCCGCGTCGTTGCCGTTGCCGTCCAGCTGCTGCTGAAGTTCGCGGTGCCAGCCATCGAGATCATCGAACCGATTGGCTCGGCGATGCTGAGCGGTGAGACAGGCCGCCATAAGTGACGTCGAAACCCGCTGGCCCCGACCGGTCCTGTCGCGATGGCGCAGTGCCGAAGCGATTGCGAAGGCCAAAAGGCTGCCCGCGGTGTAGTCGGCGATCATTACATCGGATGGCACCGCCTTGCCCTCCTCGCGTCGGCCGAGTGATCGCATCAAACCGGAAGCGGCCTGAGCCACAATGTCGACGCAGCCCTCATCGGTCAGTGGCCCAACATCGCCAAACCCTCGGACCTCTGCATAGATGAGTGCGGGCTGCTCTTCGAGTAACTGGTTCCAGCCGATGCCCAACTGTTCGGCCGTACCCGGTCGCATGTTGGTGATCAAGACGTCGGCCCGAGCGATCAACGCCTTTACGATCGCCTTGCCCTCGTCGGTAGAAAGTCGAAGCGGAATGGCCTTCTTCCCACGAGCCTTGATGACGTACTGTCGCCCATCTCCCGACGGGCCGAGCGGCGAGTTGTGGCGGGTTGGTCCTCCGTCGACCGGCTCGATCGAGATCACTTCCGCTCCGCCGTGGGCGAGCAGCTCCGCACAATAGGGCGCTGCGATGTACTGGCCGAGTTCGACGACGGTGATGTCGCCGAAGAGTTGCTCTACTGACTGCATTCCCGAACGCTAGTTGCCTTACCGCCCCAGGGGTACCTGACCGGGCAAGAGATGATAGGTGAACTACCATCGTGCTGCCGTCTCCACTGGTGGAGGGCGAGGCGGCATTTGTACTAGGGCTCAGTCAGAACAGGGACGGTCGAATGGGGACATGTGAGTTCCGATATTCGTGAGATAGTCAACGCTCAGAAACGCCGTCGTCGTCTCATTTTTTGGGTCGGCTTCCTGCTGATAGCGATACTCGGCTCTCTCTGGGCTGGCCTTACGAAGGATGCCCGAGGCCCAGGTTTCTTCGAGGACGAAGTATTCCTTGGTATCTCAGAGCCGGGAATCTCAGAGCCGGGCATGTCTCAGCCGTCGGGCGGTGACGCATGACGGAGCGGAAGCCACAACTGCGTTCGCCGCTTCGGCTTCGATACTCCGGTTGGTCTCTTGTGGTCTTTGGGCTTCTGGCTATCAGCGGCCTGATATTCGCATGGGTTGGCCCGGTCGATGCCGCGACCAATGACGGCGAAGACGACCAGTTCGCCACGATTGAGATCGAAGTCATTGGCGCACCGCCGCAGAGCGATCGGGCCATCGCTGATGCCAGGGTGACCGTTGAGGCCGAGCGTGCCATCTCCGGGACCCTACTTGTGGTCGACAACTCGCCGGGCCAATCGACCACCACCTACGAGTTCGACATCGACCTGGCGGCAAACTCGGTAGCTTCGTTCCCCGTCAGTTTCGTCACCGGCTGGCGAGGGCTAGACCTAGCAGCAACGCTGTCGTCAAACGGTGAGGTGGTCGCCACCGATGAAGTCGATCGATTCCCGGTCGGTCGAACCGACGGCGGCTCGATCGGCATACTCGGCGTCGAAGCACCCCCGCAGCGGGTAACCGAAATCGGTGGTGAACAGCAGCTCTCGACCCTGGTGCTCGACGACAGGCTGCGAGGACTCGAGCGCATGTCGTCGGTCGTGGCCACCCCGGCGGCCATCCGAGATTTGGGAGCCGATACCGACCAGGTGCTGCAGGTCGATGCCTGGGTACGCGGCGGCGGCCAACTGATAATCGACGGGCCGACACGGTCGCTCGACGACGCCTACCACCAGGTGCCAACCGCCAATGCGGATCGTTTCGTCTTCGGCGCAGGGTCGGTCGTCTACCTGGAGGAATGGCAGGACGGCATTCCCATCGGCGGCTATCTGGGGACCGAGGCACTTCGGAACCTGGCCGAAAGCCAAAACCTGGGATACGGATCTGCAGGCGAGCTGGCTGTCCTGGCCAATGTGGCGCTGCCTGCGGTAGCCCTCATCGCCGGGGTGCTACTGCTTTATTCGCTGATCGCCGGGCCGGTGATGTTCGGGTTCCTGTCGTCCAAGGGAGCGCAGCGTCGAATGTGGACGATTCTCCCGCTGCTGTCGTTGATCTTTGCCAGCGCCATTCTCGGATACGGGTTTATTAGCCGCAGCGGTCGGACCGAAGCCCACATCACCATCGTCGAGGTGAACGAGCGAGGATCGAGGGCCACTTCAAACCTTCTACTCACGTCGAGCTTTGGCGGCAGCCGGGAGTTCGAGACGCCGCCCGGGTGGAGCTACCTTGGCCAAGGCCGAACCGACGGCCAACGTCCGGTCAAGCTCCGGGTCGGTTCGTCGTCGACCGAGGTCTCGTTCGATATGCCTCCGGGCAGCAACGCTGTCGCTCGGCTCAGCGGTGTCGCAACCGAGTTCGACGGTCTGCTTACGATCGAAAACGCCACGATCGACGGTGAGGTGGTGACCGCTCAGGTCACGAATAACGGCGACTCCGACCTCACCGATGCGGTGGCATTCCTGGGCAACGCCAGAGAGTCGATCGGCGTCATACCAGCAGGTCAGACGGTTGAGTTCACCGTCGAGTGGGGTGACCACAGCAACCGCACGATGAAGGAGTTGCTGATCTGGCCCCGGGTAAACCGGTTCGGTGGTTTCGATGGGCAGCGCGTTGTGCCGCAGGATCGCGATTCCACCACATCGGCTGGCGCCTGGACCGAATGGCGTATCGCCCAGGGGTCGACGGCCAGCCCCGACGATGTGCTCGGTGTTGTCGGTTGGAGCGACGGCTATGCGAGTTCCGTTCCCGGCGTTACCGAAGGTCGCACGGCGCTGTTTGTCAGGACCAACGTTTCATCGGTCGGTCCCGAGGTTGGCTTCCGCACCGTTGCGAGACTGTCGGATCGTCAACAGCCAATATTCGACGGCAACTTCTCGGGCTACGTCGAGGACTACCGGGTCACGCTGGCCCCCGACCTCGATCTTGATCGCCTCTCCATCGGGGTTACCGCCAACAGTTCGGCGCTCAGCGTGTTGACCGAGGAAGGCTGGCAGCATTTCGATCTGCCGAACGACGGCGGTATCGAACTCGATATCCCGGCCGAAGCACTGATCGACGGTGAGTTGAACTTCCGCTCCTACGTGCCGGAGTGGATCTGGGGTGAGGGGGCAACGGCCCTGATAGTGCTCGACGCCGAAGATTCGGCGGCGCCATCGCTCGGTGCCGAACTCACGTTCCGGAATGCCGGTGGAGACTTCTTTGAGGAGGAAGGTGGCTTCCCGCCACCTGATGGGCGATTCGGACCAAATCAACCACAGCGGGGCCTAGAGGAAGAACTACGAGTTGAGCTGGGTGTTCTCCCGGTCGGAGAAGAGGTGGTCGAGTCGGGCGTAACCAGCAGCCAGACTCACCATGCCTACATCGTGACCCTGGCCGAAGGTCAGTCTGTTGTGGCGACGATGGGTTCGAGCCAGGGCGACTCGTACCTGGAGCTGTTATCGCCGGAGGGTGAACTGCTGGTGTCGAACGATGACTATGGGCGAGGAGTCGATAGCCGGGTCGAGTTCGGCGCCGACGTCGCCGGAGACTACGAGATCCGAGCGATGGACCTAGGTGAAGGTTCGATCGACTATCAGATCGCGGTGGAGGTGCTCGAATGACCGAACCAATCGACCTGCCACCACCGCCCCCTCCTTCATCCTCACGCCCACCCTCACCCTCACCTCAAACCCCCGGGGCTTCTCCGGAGTCGTATCCACCGCCTCCGTCTGCCCCATCCCCACCGCCTCCCGCTCCATCGATCCCATCGCCGTCTATCTCGCCGGCTGGGATGTCAGCAGGCACGGTCGCTGGAACCGGTGAGGCCACATTTATCGATCCGGCCACTGGCGCAGGCCTAGGCACAGCGAGGGGAACGATGCCGGCGCCGCCATCGAACTATGTGCCTCCGGAGGACGCGTCGATCGCCGCCGTTGGAGTAACCAAACGTTACGGCTCGCTGCTAGCGGTCAACCAGGTCGACTTCTACGTGCCCCGAGGGTCGGTTTATGGCTTGATCGGCCCGAACGGTGCAGGCAAGTCGACGCTGATGTCGATGGCCGCCTCGCTACTGTTGCCGACCGCTGGGCAGATCCTTGTCGAGGGCCACGACCCGATCACCAACCCGACCGAGGTCAGACGCAAGATCGGCTACATGCCAGACGGCCTCGGAGTCTACGAAGGCATGAATGTGCTGGAGTACATCGAGTTCTTTGCCGCCGCCTACCGCATTCCCGAAGACGAATGGGCAACGCTGACCGACAGCCTGCTCGAACTGGTTGAGTTGGAAGTGAAGCGCACCGCGGAGGTCAACAGCCTCAGCCGTGGCATGAAGCAGCGCCTGAGCTTGGCTCGGGCACTGGTCCACGATCCGGCGCTGTTGATCCTCGACGAACCGGCATCCGGGCTCGATCCTCGGGCCAGGATCGAACTGCGCCACATGATCGAAAACCTGAACGCCATGGGTAAGACGATCCTGGTCAGCTCGCACATCCTTTCGGAGCTGCAGGAGGTCTGTACTCATGTCGGCATTATGGAGGCCGGCCACCTATTGGCTTCCGGCAGCCCGACCGAGATCCTGGAACGAGCACGTGCTGTGCAACGGGTCAGGGCGATCTTCGAAGATGGTTCGTCTGAGGAGTTCGACCTCGCAGATGGCCTCTCAAAAGCTGAGCTGCTCCGCAAGCTAGTACTCGACGACCCGAGAGAAGTGGTTGAGTTCAGCGACATAAGCCAGGGCCTGGAAGATGTCTTCCTCACCGTTACCCAAGGAATCGTGCAGTGAACCGGGCATGCGGGCGTGCAGTGACCCGGACCCACAGGAGTGTGCAGTCGTGATTTCGATTACCGACGTGACCAAAAATCCGGTGCTGCGGCGAGAGCTGATCGAGCGGGCCGGTTCGAAGCGGGCCGCGGTGGCGGTAACGATGTGGCTGCTGCTGCTCAGCGGGCTGGCCACGCTGGTCTACTACGTCTACAACAACATCGACACCGTCGACCCGGTCAGCACCGACTCGGCGCTGATCGGCAAAGACCTGTTCGAGTGGACGCTGTTCGGCATGCTCGGCCTTGTGCTGTTCCTGGTGCCGGCGTTCACCGCCAGCTCTGTCGCCGGTGAAAGAACCCGACAGACGCTGATCCCGGTGCAGATGACCACCCTCAGCCCTTTGGCGATCGTGCTCGGCAAGTCGTTGGCTGCCATCGCCTTCACGGTGCTGTTGGTTGTGGTTGCGGCGCCGATCCTGTCCGTCGCTTTCCTCATCGGCGGTGTCGGCCTTAGCGACATCTTCAAGGGGCTCGGCATGATTGTGCTGACCGCCATTATGCTCGGCACGACCGGCATCATGTTCTCGGCTCTGCTGAAGAAGGTGCAGGGGGCGATCGTGTTGACCTACGGGTTCGTGTTGGCCATCGCCATCGGTAGTTTCATCGCCCTCGGTGTGGTTGCGGCGATCCAGTCGGTGACCGCCGACTTCAACGAGTCTGTGGTCCCGCCTAAAGAGATCTTGGCCGTCAACCCGTTTGTCGCTCTTGCCGACTACACCGCAGGCTCCGACGTCAACTTTGGCAGCAACCCGCTGACCGGTTTAAGGCTGGCGATTGAAGGTCTGGAGAACGAGGGTTTCATAGGCAACCGGGAAGCCGAGTCGACCTCGGTCTGGCGCTGGTATGTACTGTTCTGCGCGCTGATGATTTACATCTCGCTCTTCGTCGCTACGAATCGGCTGCGGATGCCAGCCGAGACGGAACGATGAATCCGTCCGACCTCGGGTTGAGCCGCGTCTTTGGCATCGCCCGCCGTCGGTTGCGTATCGCGTGGTTGGTAGCCACCGGCGAGAATACGGTTCCGGTTGTCGGCGCGGTTGCGGTGGCTCTTGTGCTGATCGGATGGCTGGCTCCGTGGCGGTGGCCGGAGCCTGCGGCGTTCTTGCTGTCGGCCGGCGTTTCCCTGGGTCTCGTCGGTTATGCCCTGGTGTTTCGGGTCTCGGATTTTAAGGTTGCCAGAGCTCTCGACCGTGGCCTTGAAGCGAACGACATCGTGACCTCGGCGTTGGAGATCGACCGGGGTAGTGCGTTCGCCCCGCAGTTGTATAGCCAGGTTGAGTCGCTGACAACCGACGATGCAGCGCGTGCGGTTCGGGTGCCTTTCAACTACAAACCCTGGCTGCTTGGCGCAGCGCTACTCGCCGCAGCGGTGGCGCTGGCAGTGGTCCGCAACCCGGCCGATGACGATCGTGATCGCCTAGCTGAGGAACGCCTGGCCATCGAGCAGGTGGCCGACACAGTGGAGACTAGGGCCGAAGAACTGGCCCAGGATCCGTTGACCGCCGACTTGGCTGAGGAGCTCGGGGCGCTGGCCGAGTCGCTCTCACGCGAAACCGACCTGGACGCCGCGCTGAAGAAGTTAGAGGAGGCGTCGACCGAGTTGGAGTCGAACACCGACGCCGAGTCGCTGGCGCAACGAGCGGCTTCGCTCGGCCTGTCTCGAACCCTTGAAGCGACACCGCTGGCCGCCGGGGCCAACGCTTCTGAGCAGTTGGCTGCGTTGGCCGCTCAGGCAGGGGAGTTGTCCGATGAGGAACTGGCGGCCCTGGCCGAACGCCTTGCCGAGCTGGCCGCAACCCAGGAGGCAGGCGACCCTACAACCGCCGAAGCCCTCGGAGCGGCAGCCGAAGCTGCTGCCGCAGGCAATCCAGGGGCCCTAGCAGCAGCGTTGGGCGCCGCATCGGAGTCGAGTGCCAGTGCTGCCACCGCAGCTCAAGCCGGTTTGGCCGGCGACCTCTCCGCCGCTGAACTTCGAGACCTAGCCGAGCGCCTAGCGGCCCAAGGCGAAGCCCAGGGTCAAGGCGAAGGCCAGGGTCAAGGCCAAGGCCAGGGTCAAGGCCAAGGCCAAGGTCAAGGCCAAGGCCAGGGTCAAGGTCAAGGTCAAGGCGAAGGCCAGGGCCAGGGACAGGGTCAGGGGCAAGGTCAAGGTCAAGGTCAAGGTCAAGGCGGCGGCGGTGGTATGCAGGCGACGGGCAATAATCCATCTGGCACCGGTGCTGGCGACAATCCCGATGGCGTCAATAACAATCAGGGAGCCTCGCCGGAACATGGCGATGCGACGGTCGTGACCCCCGCCGGTGGCGAGTCCGACATCCTGGATGCGACGGCTCAGGCCACCGGTGATGGCACCGCGACCGACCCAAACCGGGCCAATGGTCTCACCGGCGAAGGGCGGGCGGCGGTGCCGGTACGAGACGTGGTGACCGACTACGGCAACCAGGCGGTCGATGCTCTGAACACGATGTCGCTTGCCCCTTCGGAAACCGAAGCGGTGCAGTCCTATTTCGACTACCTGGCAACAACAACCGGAGGCAACTAGCGAGATGACAGACGCGGCCGAAACAAATCCTCAAGCCGGTCAGCCGCCGAGCGTGCCTGCGATCAGCCCCGAACGTTACGGCCAGGTGGTTTCGGCCATCGAAGCCGAGGTCGGCAAGTTAATCGTCGGCCAGGACGAGGTGGTGCGCACGGTGCTGCTCTCGCTGCTGTGCGAAGGCCACGTGCTGCTGGAAGGTGTGCCCGGTTTGGGCAAGACCGCGCTGCTGAAGGCACTGTCAGACTCGGTGGCCATGTCGTTCGGGCGTATCCAGTTCACCCCTGACCTGATGCCAGCCGACGTGACCGGCACCCAGGTCCTGCAAGCCGATGCTGATGGCAACCGAACCTTCGAGTTCAAGGAGGGTCCGATCTTCGCTGGTTTGGTTTTGGCTGACGAGATCAACCGAGCCACCCCGAAAACCCAGTCGGCGCTGCTGGAAGCGATGCAGGAGCGATCGGTCACCGTGGCCGGAGCAACGAGGAAGCTGCCTCGGCCGTTCCTGGTGATGGCCACCCAGAACCCCATCGAGCAGGAGGGTACCTACCCGCTTCCCGAGGCCCAGCTCGACCGGTTCCTGTTCAAGGCCAACGTCGCCTTCCCATCCGGCGATGAGCTGCATGAGATCATCAATCGCACCACCGCAGGAGCGCCGGCTCCGATCAACCCTGTCACCGACGCTGCCACCCTGCGAGCCATGATCGAGCTGACGAGGAGTGTGCCTGCCGCCGATCACGTCGTGCGCCACGCCGTCGACCTGGTTGTCGGTACCCATCCCGACGGAGCTGGAGCCCCACAGTCGGTCAAAGACTACGTGCGCACTGGAGCATCGCCCCGTGGGGCGCAGGCTCTCATCCTGGGGGCCAAGGCATCGGCTCTGCTCGACGCACGACCGGTGGCTTCGGTCGCCGACGTTCGGGCCCTGGCTCGCAGCGCGCTCGGCCACCGTCTGGTGCTCGGCTATGAGGCCGCGGCAGACGATGTCTCGCCAGCGTCGATGGTCGATGACCTGTTGGCCGCCATCCCGGAGCCCGAGGTTGGGCTGCGGGGAGCTCCGTAGGAGACTCGGTGCCGATCGACGACCCTCGTTTGCTTGGAGCTCTGGAGAGGCTGCAGCTGCGTACCCGTCGACCCCTGGCAGGCAAGATCTCCGGTGAACACCGCTCGAAGCGCTACGGCAGCTCGCTCGACTTTGCCGACTTCCGGGAGTACCAACAGGGCGACGACTTTCGCCGTATCGATTACCTGACCCTGGCCAGGCTCGACCAAATGTTGATCCGGCTCTACGAGGCCGAGGACGACCTGGTGGTTCGCCTCGTCGTCGACACCTCGGCCTCGATGGGGCTCGACGGCAAGCTGCGGCGAGCGGCCGAGGTCGCGGCGGCCATCGGTTTTGTTGCCCTGACCCGACGTGATGTGGTGACCGTTCACACCGTCGGTGCAACCGGGCGCTCGCAGGTTGCCCGCTTCTCATCTCGAACCTCCTGGTCGCGGCTGCGCGACCACCTAGCGGGGCTTGAAGCCCAGGGGTCGGGATCGCTGGTTGCGGTCGCCGGTGAGCTGCTGAGTCGATCGGGACCAAACGGGCTGACCGTGCTGCTATCGGACCTGTTGGACGAGGGCTGGGAACCGGCGCTTAACCGGTTGCCGGCCAGGGGCGCCGACCTGGCAGTGATCCAGGTACTGGGAAAGGGCGAGCTCGACCCGCAGGTGGCAGGCGACGTCGATCTGGTCGATGTTGAGACCGGTCGACGCATGGCCATGTCGCTCACCGATGCGTCGATCAAACGATATGAGGAACGGCGAGACGCCTGGCTGGAGCAGGTAGCTACCCGGGTCGCCGGGTTGAATGCCGGTTACACGCTGGTGTCGGCCGACGATGACCTGAAACAGGTTCTGCTGGGATCGCTACGTTCCGGTGGGGTGGTGTCGTGACCTTCGCCAATCCGGCGGGGCTATGGCTGCTGACCGCCCTCATCGGCGTGATTGCGCTTCACCTGCTGAAACCTCGGCGGGCCGACACCGTGGTCAGCTCCGAGATGCTGTGGGAGTCCGAAACGGTTGGAGCCACCGCGGCCTCGCCCTGGCAGCGGCTCAAGCCGACGGTAAACCTGCTGCTGCAAATACTGGCGGTGATTTTGGCTGCGCTGGCTCTGGCCAACCCGGTCGCCCGCTCGGAGACCACCCTGGCCAGCCACACCGTGGTTGTGCTCGATGCCTCAGCCTCCATGGGAGCACTCGATGGATCGGCCGCCGGGTCGGCCAATCGTCTGGCAGAGGCCAAACAGATAGCTACCGATCTGTGGGATGAACTGCCAGACGGTGGCGTGGCGTCGCTGGTTGTCGGAGGCCCGGTGCCACGGGTGGCCGTCACCTCGACCGCCGATCGCGACAGTTTCACCGCGGCGATCGCCGCGGTCGACTTGAGCGACGGGCCCATCGATCTCGACGGAGCTATGGCTCTGGCCGATGGTCTTGAAACCGCAGAGCAGACCATCGGGATCGTGCTGATCTCCGATGGACAGCACAATGACGATTCGCTCCGGACCCTGCCTTCGGGCGTGACTCATCGCATCGTCGGCGAATCCGACGTGAACCGGGCCATCACCTCGCTGGCCGCGGTGCCAAACGAAGAGGGGCTGCTGGTCACCGCCACCATCGTGGCCACCGGCGGTCCGGACGCTACCGTCCCGGTGCGGTTCGACATAGACGGGGCAACCCAGGCCGTCGAAGAGGTCGAGGTCAGTGTCGACGAGCCGGTCACGCTGCAGTTGCAGCTCCCGGCCGGGGATCAGGTGATCGCTCGCCTCGGCGGCGAGGATCTGCTGGCCATCGATGACACCGCCTATGCCCGGGCCCGTCAGAAACGTTCGGTTTCGGTGTCGGTGGAGGGGTCGAGCGATCCCTTCGTTGAAGCGCTGGTGGCCTCGCTACCGGGCATCACGATCGTCGACGCGGCCGAAGTGGTTCCCGACGTGACGATCTTCGTCGGCGTCGATGTACCAGACGACATCGCCCGACCGTTCTGGGCCATCGCCCCACCTTCTGGCTTCGCCGGAGTCGAAGCGAACGGCACCGTGACCCAGCCGGTGCCCACGTTGATCCGCACCAGCGATCGACTGCTGGCCGGTCTCGACCTTTCCCGGCTCCGACTGGTGGAAGCCCAGCGGCTGACAGCGCCAACCGCCGACACTCTGATCGCCGCCGAGGGTGCGCCGCTGGTGCTGCGAGGCCAACGATCCGGTCTGCCGTTTGTCTACTTTGCCTTTGAGCTGAGCAACTCTTCATTGCCGCTCGACGTTGGATTCCCGGTGCTCGGCGATCGCATCATTCAAGAGCTGGCAGGATCGGCAGTGGTGCCCGCTTCGCTGCGGGTCGGCCAGGAACTGGCTCCACCCGCCGGTCGTAACGCGGTGGTGAGTAACCCTCGGGGAACTGAAACCTTCCTCGCCGCTGGCCTCGGTTCGACCGCCGTCGACCGCCCAGGGTTCTGGACCGTTACCCCCGAGGATGGCCAAACGGTGACCGTGGCGGTCGCTCTACCGGCCGCCGAGTCGCAGCTTGCCCCGCTACCTGTGCCAGCTAGTGAACCCCGCCTGCTGCGAGCCAACGAGGAGCCGCCGACTTCGGAACGATCGTGGCGTTGGCTGGTGCTGATGGCGTTGGTGGCGGTCATCGTCGTCGAATGGTTGCTGTGGTTGCCACGGGCCGGCGTTCCTCGTTGGCAACGTCGAACGGCCAACGGTCTTCGGGTCGCTGCGCTGGGCTGTGTGGTGTTGTCGCTGATCGGTCTGGCCATCCCGTTCCCGACAAACGAGGTGGCGACGGTATTCATTATCGACCGGTCGGACTCGGTTGGGTCGCGGGGTGTCGAAACCGCCGACCGTTTTGTCGAAGAGGCCATCGACCAGCGGATCGACGGTAACGACAGCGCCCGTTCGGCGGTGGTGATCAGCGCCGACGGTTCCCGGGTCGAGCAGCTACTCCGAGATCGAGACCGGACCAATACCGCGTCGTTTGTCGAGATCGAACAGGACCGAACCGATCTGGCATCCGGTCTGCGGTTGGCTGGCGCGATGCTGCCAGACGACTCGAAGAAACGGGTGGTTGTGCTGTCCGACGGTCGGGCCACCTCGGGCAACGCGGTGGCCGAAGCGGCCCATCTCGCCGAACGAGGCGTGGCCATCGACTACGTGCTGATCGACGAATCATCCGGCGCCGACGCCTCCGTGGCTGCGGTTCGTTCACCGTCCACGGTCGACGACGGCGAGTCGGTGGTAATCGAAGCGACGCTGTTCTCAACCGTTGCCCAACCGGCCGTGGTCACGCTGCGGCGCAACGGGGTGATCGTCGGCAGTACCGAGGTGCAGCTCAACGAAGGCAACACTGCGGTCTCGCTACGCGACACGCCGGATGTCGGAGGCCTGGTTTCCTACGACGTGTCGGTATCGGTCGCTCTCGATGACCAGACCCGCAACGACGTTGGGCGGACCGTTGTTCTGGTCGAGGGCCCCGCCAGGGTGCTGGTGGTATCGGGAGCAAACGGCGTTGCCGAGTCGCTCGTCGGGGCGTTGGAGTCGAGTTCGATCGTGGTCGAACAGACGGTGCCGGGCCAGATCCCCAGCCTCGACCGGCTGGCAGGCTACCAATCGGTGGTGCTGGTCGATGTGACCGCCGAAGACCTGACCGAAAAACAGATGCTCGACTTGGCGGCGATGACTAGAGACCTAGGTCGAGGTCTTATCACCATCGGCGGACCGCAGAGCTACGGCATGGGCGGCTATAAGGACTCGATTCTTGAATCGGTACTGCCGGTGATCAGCGACGTGCTCGACCCGCAGCGACGGCGCACCGTGGCCCAGGTGTTTGCCATCGACACCAGCGAATCGATGGGTAACTGCCACTGCGCCGAAGATGGGCGTATGGACGACCGGATCGCCGGTGGTGTCACCAAGACCGATATCGCCCGAGCCGGAGCGGCTCGGGCCATCGATGCTCTGAACGCCGAAGATGAGGTCGGTATCCTCGGCATCGACACCAATACCCAGTGGTTGCTCGACCTGCAGCAGATCCCGTCCGACGACATCGTCGCTGCCGGGCTGGCCAAGGTGACCCCGGCAGGAGACACCAACCTGCAGGCCACCCTGATCGATGCGGCCGAGCAGCTGCGGACATCCGACGCTGGCCTGAAACACATCATCCTGTTCAGCGATGGTTTCACCCCGACCGGCAACCTGGATCAGCTTCGCAAAGACGCTGCGGCGCTGTTCGAAGAGGGCATCACCGTTTCGGTCGTCGGCACCGGTGAAGGCTCAGCAACCGAGCTGCGAGATATCGCCGAAGCCGGCGGTGGCCGCTTCTATCCCGGTCGCGACCTGGCTCGGATCCCTGAGATCCTGGTTCAAGAATCGGTCATCGCCTCACGTAGCTTCATCAACGAGGGCGAGTTTTTCCCGACGATCACCGCCAGTTCAACGGTGACCGATCCGATCGAGGCCACTCCGCCGCTCTTCGGGTTTGTTGCCACAACCGCAAAGCCGTCGGCCAGAACCCTGATGGTCATCGGCGACGAGCAGGATCCGCTGCTCGCCACCTGGCAGGTCGGTCTCGGCCGGGCCAGCTCCTGGACCTCTGACGCCGAGCTCCGCTGGGCCCAGGCCTGGCCGGATTGGGAAGGGTACGTTTCCTTCTGGTCTCGCCTGGTGCGCGACTCATTCCCGATCAATGCTGGTGGCTCGGTGCGGGCCACTATCGACGGCGACCAGCTTGAAGTTCGGGTCGAAGCTCCGGCTGGTGCGACTGGAGACGACTCGTCAGCCCCCGGGACCGTGGTGGTGAACGTGACCGACCCCGACGGTGTGCAGCGGGCTGTTGAGCTGACCTCGGCCGGCGGCGATGTGTACGTCGGCGCCACCTCGGTCTCATCAGCCGGTAGCTATGCGGTTGGGGCTGCGTTGGTTTCCTCTTCGGGCACCACCGCATTGGGCTCAGACCTAGCCACCCTGTCCTACGCCGCCGAATACCTGCCGGGGCAGCCGAACGAGGCGCTCTTGGCCTCGCTCTCCCAAACCGCTGGTGGGCGAGGTCCGATCACTGCAGCTCAAGCTTTCGACGGCGATTCGCTTGAGTCGACCACCAGGTCGATTCCGCTGGCCGGTTGGCTGTTGGCCATCGGCATCGCCGCCTGGCTGGCATCGTTGGTCTTCAGCCGCCTCTGGATCGCCGGTTCGGTTCCGATCCCCGCGGCCTCAGGGGCGGGCTCACTGATCAGGCGCCGCTCGGCCACCGCTGAGAAGGGAACGACCCCCAGCGCCCCGCCGGTGCGAGTGGGAGCCAACAAGCCGGCCCGACTCGAAGGCGAGGAACAGGCGGCGCCTGTGCCGCCGCCGGATCCCGACGCCCCTCAGGCCCCACCGTCATCGATGAGCGAACTACTCAAGGCCAAGCGAGACCGCCGCTGATTGTGAGCCGTCTGCTCCTACATCGTGGCTCGCCTGCTCAGCGGGGGCGGGCTTGCGGTGGGAAAACGCGGCGAGTGTTGCCGACAGGGTCAACAGAGCGACGCCCCACCACACCAACTGGTTCCAGGGTCGGAATAGCACGGTGACGAGGGCCCCGGCATCGGCATCGAAGTCTCGCAGCACCGCTTGGCTGTCGAGCCAGGGTCTTGTCCTGGTCGAGACCTCGGGCAATCGCAGGTTGCGTTCGGGATACACCGCAACCGAGGGCCGCAGTTCGTAGGCCCCGTCAATAAGCAGCCGGACCTCGACCTGCAGTGGCTGCTGACTGGTGATGGCGGCGGAGAGCACCTCGACGGTGTGGCCGTCGACCACGGCCGACTCACCGACGTTGAGCCGGGCCACCGAGTTGGTCGACACCGTCCCGGCCAGCGCTCCGAACAACACGAACAGCACCCCGAGATGACCCGCCAGCCGGGCAATATTGCGACGGCCGGACGATAGAACCAAGGCCACTCCAAACCCGATGGCCGCAGCCAACAGCAGTTGGAACCACGCTCGCCACCCGGCCAGTGCTGCTATGACGCCGAAGGTGATGGCCCCCGGGGCCCCGAAGCGCACCATCGCCTTGATCGGCCAACCTTCGCCGAGCCCATCGCTCGGTCGTCGCAGCGGCACAACGCCGATCAGGATCGCTCCGACGATGGCCACCGGATAGAGGGTTTGGCTATAGAACCAGCCAGCGGTGCCGTCGCCTCCGATAAACGGTCGATAGCTGCCGGCGGCGACGATCAGCCCAGCGGCTACGAGGATGGCCTGCGGACCCCGGTCGAGTAGGTCACGGTTGTGCACTCGACCTTTCGACGGGCCGCGGTACTGCTCGGCCACCCGGATCGCGGCGCCGAGAGCGGCGAGCGCGGCCAACGGCCAAAGCCAAACCGACAGCTGGGCGGCGTCGGCAAAGGCATGCACGCTGGTTCGAAGCGACGTGCGGGTCAGAGCCGCTCCGCCGATGACCGCAGGCCAGCACAGCGCCCAGATCGCCACCGCGTTCAGGGGCCCGGAGCCGGCTTGCTGTTCGGGGTCGAGCGGCCGCCAGTGCAGGCTGGCGGCCAGGAGTAACCAGACGATCAGGGCGATGTTCTCGATCGGGTCCCACGCCCACCAGCCACCCCACCCCAGCTCGACGTAGGCCCACGCCGACCCGAATCCCAACGCCACCGTGAGCACGGCCATCGCCGCCAGCGACCACCGGTGCGCGGCATGATTGCCCGATCGATCATCTCGAACTAGAGCCGGAACGAGAGCCAAACACATTCCGGTGTAAAGCAGGGGCGGGTGAATGACCATGGCGAAGTGCTCAAGTATCGGCGCCATGCCAGCACCCGACAGCGGCGGTAGGTCGAGCCGCTGAAACGGGTTGGCTCCTCGGAACGAAGTGACGGCAAAGCCTGAAACCAGCAATCCACTTCCGGCGAGCTGCCAACGCGGTCCGGAGCGATTGCCGATGAGTAGAGCGGTGGCCAGAAGTGCGGCGAACAGCAGCAGCGACCCCTCGGCTCCGGACCAGAGGGCGCTGAACCGCAACGGCCTCGCCATGTCGGCTCTGGTTTGCTCGGCCACATAGGCGTAACTGGTGTCGAGCCGCATGATGGCGCTAGCCAACACTGCGACCGCGCCCCAGATAGATAGCACCGCCAATCCGAGCAGGCGCCTTGAGGTCGCGAGACCAAGCCGTGAAGGTATGGCTGCCAGACCGGCGGCCAACGCCGCGCCGCTGGCCAGGACCAGGAGGACTTGGCCTAACACGCCCGGGTTCAGCCTCGCCGCGGCCAACCGCAGCGAACGCTCACCTCGGGGGAGTAGTGCACTAGTGGTTCGGTGGTTGGCTGTTTGAGCCCCGCTGCGGCCACGAGTTCATCATCCCATGCGGTGACCGTTGCGTGATGCAGAGGCCACGGTTCATGAAACATCGTGGCGTAGGTGATCCACCGCCCAAGGTCTCCGTAGAGAGCCCACCTGGCGGTTAGGAAGCGGTCGAGGTCGGTGGCTTCTCCGGGGGCGAACGGCTCGCCGACGGTCACCTCAACCAGCGAATGAGCACCTCGGGGCTTTGGCCAGTAGCGCGACGACTCGTAGCGCAGCCGCCTGCCAACCTGCGAGCCTGAATCAACTCCATCGACCGGGTCATCAGCCGGCCGGTCAACTGAGCTGTCACTCGAGCGGTCGATCGACATGTCGGCCCAGAAGTATGGAACTTGGTAGCTGACTCGGGCGGTGACAACCGAAATCAGAGCCGAGGCTTCGAGGGAGAAGAAATAGACACCCGGCTCGCCCGAGCGCCCCTGTACGTAGGTGCGGACGTTGGTCTCCGGAAAGTGGAGGATGCGACGCATCTCCGGCATAAACGGCACATCGACCCGCATCTGGAACGGCACCAGCCCGACCCACGCTGATCCATCGAACGTTTCGACCGTCAGCCCCTCGGGCAACAGGGCCTGCACCTCGGCCGCCGGATACCGCCAGTGGAGCATCGTCAGCTCCTCCCAACGCATCCGCATCGGCGTCCGCCGAATGGTGTGGGGGCAGACCTCGGGATAACGAGTTGGCGCTTGGATTGCCATCGCCTCCAGTATGACAACAGCTCGCGGCGAGAGTGGGGTCAGGGGCGGTTGCGGCGACTCTTCGCGACCAAGTGGCTAGGCCAGGCGTCCTATACAAGCAGGTCCATCGACCTGCCGGGTTGGACATTCCTGCCTGACACCGCCGGATACCGGCAACAAACAAATAAGTGAAAGACGGGCGACGTTTATGCCTTCAATATTCGATTCGGTAACCGACCTACTCGCGCATGGCGACACGGCCTCCGCTCTGGGCGGAGCTATCGGTGCTGACAATGAAACCACCGTTCGGGTTGCTCAGTCAGCCACCCCAGCGCTGCTCGGCGGTCTGGCCGACAAAGCGAAGCAGCCAGGTGGCAGCAAAGCCATCATGGACATGCTCGACATCTCCGACAAGTCGTCGGCAGGCGGCCTCGGTGGCATGCTCAGCGGCGACACTCAGGTCGGCGCGGGCATGCTCGACGGCATCTTCGGCTCGAACCTGCCCGGCGTTATGAAGAACTTGGTCGGCAGCACCGGCATGAGTTCCGGGGCGATCGCCAAACTGCTGCCGATGTTGGCCCCGATGGTCATGGGTGTTCTGGCCAAGCGTCGCAGCACCGATGGCCTCGACGGAGCCGGCATCAGTAACCTTCTTGCCGGTGAGCAGGCGGTAATGGAGCGCGATGGTCTGCTTGGCGGACTTGGCGGATCGATCGGTGGCATCAGTGGCGGAACCGCAGCTGCCGGTGGCGCGGTCCTCGGCGGTGCAGCCGTAGCGACCGGAGCAGCCAGCAAACTGGGCGGCGCCGTAGCCAGTGGCGGCGGCAAGCTCGGCAGCACGGTTACCGGTAGTGCCGGAAAACTCGGCGACACCGTTACCGGTGGCGCTGGAAAGCTGACCGGTGCGGCCGCTGGTGGTGCCGGCAAGTTGGGCGGCGCGGTGAGCGGCGGGGCTGGCAAGCTAGGCGGAGCGGCCGCTGGTGGCGCCGGTGCAATCGGCGGAGCGGTTGGCGGCGATGGTCGCAGCGGCGGCCGATTCGGCAAACTCGGCTGGATCATCGGCGCGGTTGTGCTCGTCGCTCTGGCCGCATGGGCTCTGTCGCAGTGCGGCGGATCCGATGTGACAGACACGGTCACTTCGGCAGCGGGCGATGCGGTCGACTCGGCAGAAGCAGTTGTCGACGACGCAGCAGAAACAGTCGAAGACGCAGCCGAAGATGCTGTGGAAACGGTTGAAGACGCAGCGGAAGAGGTTGCCGAGACGGTAGAAGAAACCGTCGCGGTTGATTTCCAGCCCGGCATCGATGCTGCGGTCGCTACCGCAGGAGTCGCCGGTGTCGCCGGAGTCATCGATGGTGATGGCGTAGTCACTCTGACCGGCGAAGCTGAAAGCGATGCCGCAAAAGAGACCGTCGAAGCTGCGGTTCGCAGCGCCGAAGGTGTCACCTCGGTAACCAACCAGATCACCGTTGCCGCCGCGGCCCCCGCCGCCGGCTCGACGATCAATGACATTCTCGACCTTGATCCGATCACCTTTGCGGTCAACTCGGCCGAGATCACCCCAGAGGGTCAGGCCGTCCTGGCCAACGCCGTCGCCTTCATGACGGCCAACCCGGCCCTCAATGTTGAAATCGGTGGACACACCGACAGCGACGGCAGCGACGCTTCCAACGAAGCACTGAGCCAGGACCGTGCCGACTCGGTCAAGGCGTTCCTCGTAGCCAATGAGGTCGACGCCGAGCGTATGACCACCAAGGGTTACGGCGAGACCACCCCGAAGGTCGACAACGACACTCCGGAGAACCGGGCCATCAACCGCCGGATCGAGTTCACGATTCAGTAACTGGGTCGTCCCGGTATAGCTGAATCGGCGAGCTGATTCAGCACAACTGATTACGGCGAGTTCTGGCCGCTGAAGTGTTCAATGGCGAACGCTCCAGCGGCCAAGCCCGTTTTGCTAGCTAGCGTCTGCTGCCCCTGGTGATCAGAAAGCCCAGCGCCGCGGCGGCACAAACCAGCAAACAGATCGAAGCTGTCTGGGCCAACGAAAGCGGGGTCTGGGCTGCGAGGGCGGTGCTGCTCCCAACCCCGATCAGCAACACACCGAACAGGAAGGCGCCGGTTCGAGGCCGCTGCTTGAGCGGCTGAGAGAGCTGCGTCGTCTCAGCGGAGATCGGTGCGTACGAATCAAGGATCTCGCTCATCGGATCCGAGTATGGCTCATCGCTATTCATCGGAACCCTCCAGCTCATCGATGTTGACCGCCGCCGGCGGCTCGAGTTCCTGTAGACGCCGTTCGAGTTCCTGTCGCTCTAGGCGCTGTTCCAACTCCTGTAGCTCCACGATCGGCGGCACCTCAGGACCATCCTCGAAGGTCCGGGCCCGGTAAACCTCGGCGGCCCCGATGGTGGTCGAGACTTCAAGAATCAGCCGGGGAGCGTCCTCGTCGAACGATGAGCCAGGGCTTACCCGTAGGTTGTTGCCGATCCCACCCCGGCCTTCGCCGAGGATACGAAGCTCGCCGACGTTGGTCTTGCCGTGAGCCACCACCGGGATGCCGTTGGGAACGATGACTTCAAGCGAGCCTGTTCCGACGCTGGCCTCGACGATGGTGTCTTCGGTGATCTCAAGCAGGGAGAGGTCGAGGATGAGTTCGCCGATCCCCACTCGATATTCGGGTAGAAGCTCATCGACCGATTGCACAGTGATTGTCGAGCCGCCGATACCGTCCCTGATGCCATGATCGATGATCGGTGATGCTGGCAACAGGATCAACAGCAAGACGGCGATCGGTACCAGCGACAGGGTGCGGCCTCTGAACGAACCGATGGCCATAGTCAGCCCGACGATCGCCGTGCCTATCCCGACAACGGTGGCCGCTCCAACGAAGATGTTGGCCAACGTGTTCAACACCAGAGCGACTCCCAACACTGCGGCGAGGGCGGCCAAGGTGATTAAGCCGAGCGGCGGGCCTGGTGGCAGGACTGGCTTTGGGGGAGCGGTGACGGTGGTTTCGTCTGCCATCTTGGCCACTGCCCAATGGGTTCGTTGGATCTGATCCATGGTCGGAATCGGCTGAGCGGGTACTCGGGCGGATTCACGGCTGGGGACTGGCTCGGATTCGGTGGCCGCCGGTGGCGGCCAGGACGCATCTGGCTGGTCGGCGACCGGCGGTGGAGCGGGACTCGCCCCGGGAGCGGGTGCCGGCCCCGGGATGACCAGCTCCGGGTCGGGGGGTGCTGGAAAGTCGAGGTTTGTGACGGCAAACGAGCCTCCGTCAAAGGAGGCACCCTCAATCGAGGCGCCGAATGGGTCGTCCTGAAACAGATCATCGGCGAACAGGTCCTGATCTAGCGTCGCTGAGCCGGCCGATGATGATTGTGATACCCACCCGTCAGGCTCCCGATTCAAGATCGTTATGCCACCGAACAGCATGGCCAACACGATGAAGCTCGTCGGGTCGTCGACGCCTCCAAGAGACATCAAACCGACGATCAATGCCACTACGAGTAGTGCGCCACCTGCGGCCAGAACCTGTGGCGGTCGCGACTTTCCTGCCCCGGAGCCGCTGGGTGGGAGGAGTAGCCAAAGGCCGAGATAGGCCAGGAACCCGGCACCGCCAGCGAGAGCCAGGGTGACGAACAGGATCCGGATGATGTTCGGGTGAATATGAACCAACTCGCTGAACCCGCCAGCCACGCCGGCGATCTTGGGGTCGGCCGATCTGGTCAGCGGGGGTCTGGAATCGGTGCTTTCTAGACTGGACCAGTCGCTCATGAAGGCCATTGTCTCCCTTGGCTGGATGACCCACAATAGGAGTGAGCCTTGAATGGTCCCCCAGTGGGTCAGGGTTTACTCAGGGACATCCCCGGTGGTCTGGCAGGCTTGGCCGTGAGATGATCAAGACGGATTCCTATGACCGAAGTAGCCGATCTCCGTCCCACATACCAATATTGGCAGACACCGGTCTTGGCCGCCGACGATCGCCTCGTTGGCGGTGTCGCGGCCGCCATCGCCAGGGAGATTGGCCTTTCCCCGCACCTGGTCAGGGCAACATTCGTGCTGTTCTCGTTCTGCGGCGGTTGGGGACCGGTGCTCTATCTGATCTCTTGGCTGCTGTTGCCTTCGGGGCCGGTAGACAACATCGAGCGGGTTCCAAAGGGCCGCACCGATGGGTCGAGGCTGGTTGGATTTCTTCTGGTCGTTGCCAGCCTGACAGCCATTCTGCTGATGGTCACCCCGGTGTGGATCGGGATCGGCTTCAACGGCGTGCTGCTACTGGCCGGTGTGCTGTTTATCGCCGTAGCTCTGTCTGCTCCCTGGTGGCTGCGCCTGGCTCGGGAACGAGATTTGGAACGACAGGCTCGAGTCCGCTCAGATGAGCGGGCCGACGTGGCAGCCCACCTCCACGACTCGGTGCTGCAAACCCTGTCGCTAATCCAGCGCAATGCCGACGACCCCCAAGCCATGCTGAACCTGGCCAGACGCCAGGAGCGAGAGCTGCGCAACTGGCTTGATCCCGATCGGGCATCTCGGGTCGGCGATTCGATCCGTGGTCAGCTCGATCAGCTGGCCACCGATGTTGAGGAGTTGCACGGCGTGCCCGTCGAGGTGGTGACCGCCGGTGATTGTCTGGTCGACGAAGGTATCGCCGCCGCCCTGGCGGCGACCCGTGAAGCGACGGTGAACGCAGCCAAGCACTCCGGCGCTGAGCAGGTCGATATCTATGCCGAGGTCTCTCAAGACCTGGTCGAGTTCTTCGTCCGCGACGCCGGTTGTGGTTTCGAGCGGGAGCAGGTCGATGGCGATCGTCGGGGTGTCAAGGAATCGATCGTTGGTCGTATGGAGCGAGCCGGTGGCACAGCGGTGATACATTCCGATCTCGGGGAAGGTACCGAAGTGGAGATCGCCATTGCCCGAGGGGCATCGGGATCCAAACGTAAAGGCGAGCCAACATGACCTACCAGCCGACCGTGGTATTGGTCGACGATCACGATTTGGTTCGGACCGGTGTACGGGCGGAGCTTGGCGACACGGTTCGGGTCATCGGCGAGGCTGCCGATGTCGCCGACGCGGTCGACGTGATCATCGAGCAGACCCCCGACGTGGTGCTGCTCGACGTTCATCTGCCATCGGGAACCGGGGCCGACGTCATCGCCGCGGTGGCGTCCCGTGGCGTTGAGGCGAAGTTCTTGGCCCTTTCGGTTTCCGACGCGCCGGAGGATGTGATCGAGACCATCCGGGCTGGCGCTCGGGGTTATGTGACCAAGTCGATCAAAGGTTCGGAGTTGATCTCATCGATCCTCCGGGTCGCCGATGGTGACGCGGTGTTCTCGCCTCGGCTAGCCGGATTTGTCATCGACGCCTTTTCCGCTTCGGTGGTCGAACCCGCCGATCCCGAGTTGGATCAACTCTCGCCCCGGGAGAAGGAAGTGATGCGGCTGTTGGCCCGCGGCTACGCATACAAAGAAATCGCCAGGCGGCTGACCATCTCGGTCAAGACGGTCGAAACCCATGCTTCGGCGGTGCTGCGGAAGCTGCAGTTCTCCAGCCGAAACGAACTGCAAAACTGGGCCGCCCGCCGTCGCATCGTTTAAGTCGCCGGTGTAGGTCGGCCGATCACCTGGTAGGTCGCGCCAGATCGACCGATTAGGTGGTCAGGTCTCGCAGGCGTTTCTTGTCGACCGAGTGTTGCCAGTCGGCCAGGATGGCTCGGATGGCGGCGATGAGCGCCAGGGGCTGATCGAGCGGTATGTGATGGTAGGCCTGAGGGATCTCGACCATCGGCGCGTTCCGCCCTGTGAGCTCCTCCATGTACTGCTGAACGTCGGGGGTCACGAGGTCGCTCAGCTGACCGTGCATGAGGGCCAACCGACAGCGGGTCTTCTCGAGGTAGACATTGGTTGTATATGGCTCGCGGGTGAACACCGCAGGGTCGAACTTCCACGTCCACCCTCCCTCGACCTCTTTGAGCGAGTGGCGGGCGATGTGGTTGACGATGTAGTCGTTTGTCACCGGCTGCTGTGGCTGGAGGTGAAAGTGGTCGAGTGCGGTGTCGAGATCGGGGTAGGTCTTCGGGTTGCGGAACATGCGCCCCTTTTCGCCTTCCACCGATTCTGGGTCCGGACGTTGCACCGGCGTATCGAGGATCATGGCGCCGCTGAGGTCATCGCCGTAACGGGCGGCGACAACGATGGCCACATGGCCACCCATCGAGTGGCCGATGACGATAGGTCGTTCCTGGGCGCCGGCGTGGCGGGCTACCGCCATCACCTCGTCGGCCCACTGTTCCATCGTGTAGGCATCGCGGCGACCGCTGTCGCCATGGCCGGAGAGGTCGGGAGCCACAACAAAGTACTGCTGGGTGAACTGGGGGGCGATGAACGACCACCAGTGGGCGTGAGCGGCCCCGCCGTGCAACAGGATGAGCGCCGGCAGTGCCGGATCGCCCCAACACAGGTAGTTGATGCGACAATTGTCGACTTCAACTGCGTGAAACTCCGGCCGATTGGCGATAGCACCGGTGAACCAACTCGGGGGACGGGTCGCGCGCCTTACCCTAGGGGTGTCGTTGTCAGACGTCGTCTCCACGAATGGCGACGTTACTCCTGGCATGTAGCTGTTGACCAAAGCTGCGACGCACTATTCGGTAGAACGGAACGTAGCGACCCGGTAGACGGAACGTAGT
>JBOEHD010000063.1:0-22359 GCA_050633745.1 Acidimicrobiales bacterium | reverse complement strand
TAAAAGGAACGCTGTGACAGACCTAAAACAGGAGGGTGAGCAGCCGTTGGGCGTCGGCGCGGTTCTGCGAAACCGCCAGTTCCTTATGGTTCTGTCTGCATCGTTCGTGTCGAACATCGGCCGCTGGATGCAGCAGGTGGTCCTGGGGATTCTCGCCTGGGAGCTGACCGAGAGTCCCAGCTTCACCACCAGAGTGATTTTTGCTCAGTTCATCCCGATGCTGCTGCTTTCCGTCGTGGGGGGCACCGTGGCCGACAGTATCGACCGGCGGCGGCTTCTGATCGGCACACAACTGTGGCAGGCGGTGTGGGCCCTGGTGTTGGCTGCTCTGGTGTACGACGGTGACATTGGCCGTTCGACTTTGCTGGGAGTGGTGTTTCTCACCGGTCTCGGGCAGGCGTTCTTTGGCCCGGCGTTTTCCGCCGTACTTCCGACCCTCGCGGGGCGGGAGAACCTGGCCCAGGCCATTTCGGTTAACTCGACTCAGATGAACGCCAGTCGAGTCATCGGCCCGGCCATCGGGGCGTGGCTGGCTACCCAGTACGACATGTGGCTGGTGTTCGTCATCAACGGCGTGAGCTATCTGGCGATTATCACCGCCCTGGCGTTTGTGCGGTTACCACCGCAGACCAAGATGTCCGGCTCAAAGATCGAGCGCTTGCTGTCGGGTTTCAAGATCGCCGCCGGAGCGGAGCAGATCAGGCGGCCCCTGCTGTTGATGGCATCGTTTGCGCTGATGTGTCTGCCGTTCATCGGTCTGATGCCGGTGATCGCCGAGCTCAATCTGGGGATCGATGCCCGCAGCACCACATATGGCGTTCTCTATGGATCATTTGGGTTGGGAGCGGTGGTCGGTGCGGCCAGCGTGAGCACGGTGCTGCGTTCGACCAGGTCTGAAACCGTGGTTCGTTGCGCGCTCGGCGGATTCGCCGTCTCGCTGGCGGTCCTGGCGGTCTTGCGCACGGTGGGGTTTGCCTACCCGGTGGTGTTCCTGCTCGGCATGTTCTACTTCACGATGCCGACAGCGCTGACCACCTTTATGCAGATGCATCTGGCTGAACAGATCCGGGGTCGGATCATGGCGCTGTGGATGCTGTCGTTCGGCGGGATCATCCCGCTCAACAATCTTCTTTCTGGCATCGCTGTTGAGCAGACCTCGACCACAACGGTGTTGTTGTTTGGGGCGTTGGTCGCCGCGCTGCTCGGGATCGTGGTGCGGCTCCGCCCCGGTCCCGAATATGGCGACATCCTGTAAGCCGACTTTGCCGCCACCTAACCGGCCCGTTGAATACCTAATGGACGGGGCTGAAAAGCCAAAGTACACCCGAACCCGGCGGCTCGGATGTACTTTGAAACGTCTATCACTCTCACATCATTCTGCGGTGGCGCCTGAGCGCTTACGGTCGAGAGAAGAGGGGAGGATCGACGTCGGTTGGTATGAACGATCGCTGCTCACTGACTGTCACAGCGTTCGAGTTTCAAACCAGGCGAACATTTTTTCGGCGTAGTGTTTTGGCGGTCGCCAATCCCCTTTTTGGGGCGGCGGGCTGACCTCCAGGTTGTCGGCGTTTCGGCGGGTATTCGGCGATATTCGGCGGGGTGTGGTTAGGACCTATGTCCAACGACAAGCTTTACCTTAGACCGAACACCCTCGTCGCTGTCAACAGATCCAGGTTGATTTATCAACCCCAGATATTTGGCAGGTTGGTCATCGCGATGAGGTATTTGCCTTGACAGGTAATCTCGCGCGAAGGGACATCGGTGGGTCGCCGACGACGTTTAACGAGTCGGCGCGGTGCGGAATCGTACGTCGATCAACTCTGGTTTTGAGGCCGACGGCGGCGGCACGACGCCGTCGTTAGCCAGCGCATCAGCCCACCCGCTGCCGGCCTGACGCATGGCAACCGAGTAGCAAGAAAGCGAGCCATCTTGATCGATTCGGAATCGGGCAAAGTGTCTGTTGTCGCCGGAGTGCCGGGCCGAATAGGTCTCGTTGTCATGCATGCGGAAGCGCCGATTGGCGAACCGCAGGTAGCTGCCGAGCACCACGATCGAGGCGACCGCGGCCACGATGGCCGTTCCGGCCAGAGCCGCCCAGACGCCGATCGACGAGTCGGGTATTCGCCGGATCACAAGGTTGCCAACCAGTTGGGCCGCACCGAACACCGCGGCCTGTAGAACACCGTGAACGAATCCGACCGAGCGGGCCCAGGAGATAGCGCCCCGTGCCGCGCTGGCCGATTTTGCTAACACGAATGTGGCGATGAGGATTAGCCCGCCGCCTGCAATCAGTCCGACCGGCACTGCCTGGTCGGCGACGGTCTCCAACACCGAGCGAGCGCTGTCGTCTGCTGTTCGATCGTTGGCGCCGGTCAGCCACATCAGTGGCAGTTGCAGCATTGCCAAGGTGGCGAGCAATGTGGCGGCGGCTCGGTCGAACAGAAGATGCCACCAGCCGCCCGCCTGGTCGCGACTCTCGCTGCTCGATGGCCAGCGAGCTACCAGGTTGAATGGAGCATCATCGGCCACCACCGGAGTTGGCAGTCCGCCCTGCCGGTTAGGGATGGTGAAGTCGAGGTTGTGGACCGGGTGCTGGAACGCGCCCCCGCCGCCGCTTGTTAGGTGCCATTCCGTTTCGCTGTCGGGTCGTTGTCTGCGGTGAAGCGCGGCGATGTGGTAATCGCCGGAGAGGTAGACCTCGGGTTCTACGCCGAGGCCGAGCAGGCTGCGGGCGAGGGTGTCGAGCTGGTCGACGTGACGCTCTCGAAGCCGCCAGGCCGGCGTCGGGATACAAACGATCACTCGAGCATCGCTCGGCATGGTTTTGTGCACCGACCGGAAGTACTCGTATTGCATGTTGTTGATCGTGCCGTCGAGCCCGGTGTCGATTCCCCAAATCCACCAGTTGTGAGGCAGACGGGCCGACCACCACGATGCCCGTTGGGCGGTTCGCCAGCCTGCGATCTTGGCCTGGCTGCAGAACGCCTCTCGAAATGGGCCGATGCCTCCGTACCAGTCGTGGTTGGCCGGCAGTACCAGCAGGCCCGACTCCGCGGCCGTTCCGTCTTCGGTCTCGCTCGGCTCCCAGCCCAGTTCGTATGGGGCGAGGGTTTGATTCCGATAGCGGCTGGTCGAGGCGTTTGGGTAGACCTGATCGCCGCCCATGACCAACAACTGGCCACGGGGCAGTACATCGGGGATGTCGTCGGCCGGTAGCGGGGGGACGAAGTCGGGTTCACCGAACTCCGGCTGGATACGAAGTTGAGGATCGATATCGGCCCTCAGGAGCTCTGTGCGACCGAGTTGCCAGGCCACGCACATGGTGGGGTCGAACGCATCTCCAAGGTCGGCTACATAGTCGAACCAGAATTCTTCAGCCTCGGAATAGTCGAAAACGGCGACCGGTTGGTCGGTCGGTTGCTCCCGCTGGTCGGCCATACGCCTTGTTGACCAAATTCGGAGCACCAGTCGAACCATGGCCAAGGGCTCGAACCACCTGGTCATGCGCTGCTTTGGTCGAAAATCCAACTTGTTGCTCAAGTCGCCCCTTTAGTCAACGTGAGAATAATGGCTTGAGGGTCGTTGGGCGGTGAGCAATTCTGCGCTTGCTGGAGAGTCGAATCCCGGATCTGCTGCAGGGTCGAACGCACTATTAGGTATGGGTTATTACAACTACCGGCGGCGCGTATCACAACCAAGTGGAGGTCTCGAGTCAGTGTCTGGGCCGCATTCAAGGCCTAAACAGACGACAAACGTAGACAACGATCCCCAATCGGCAATATTGTTGCGCTACAGTTACGGCCAGCGCGTTGGTCTGGGTCCTTGCGTGGTAATGCTCGATCTGTAGGACTGAGTTAGGCATTTCGGAGATTCGATGGCAGAGCTGTTCGAAGAGGTCGTGACACTGCTTGAAAGCAGATCGTCCACAAGGGCCTTAGCCGGTCAGTTTCGTATCGAATCAGAGCAGGCTGCGAGCAACGGTGCGGTGCTGTGTGTACCCGTCTTTCTTTCGCGATTGAGCGATTGGATGGAGGACCCTGGTAAGTCGGTCACCGTTCTGCGGACACTTCGCTCCATCGACACCAATGGCCTCCAAGATCCCGGTGCAGCATTCGATGGTCGAGTTCATGAGCCGGTTGGTTCTGAGTTGGTCAATATGCTCCTCGGCAGCGAGCGACGGAAGGTGGCATCGGTTATCTCCGGCGAGGCCGGAATCTCTGAACGCAGCGCAAATGGAGTACTGGCTCCGGCCGCTTGGGCCGTCGTGGCGTCGATCGCCGACCGCTACGGCAATCGGGTCGATCGCCAGGCGCTACTGACGGTTCTCAACAAAGAAAAGGCCGACATGGTCGACGGCGGCTGGGGGCCGTGGCTCGAAGCCACCGCACCTGAGCTCGGAGTCGACCATGCACAAGAGCCGGCCAGCCTCGCCGGTATCGGTGGAGAAGCAGCCGCAGCGGGCGGCGCGGCATTGGGTGGAGCGGCAGCATTCGGTGTCCCTCAGAACACGGGAAATTACCCGCCGCCGGTGGCCAGAAACGCTCGCCAGGCCAGCGCCGATGTAGTCGGCCCTTCACGGCCTCAATCGCGGCCTCAGCCCGCAGGCACCAGGTCACCGACGGTAACCGGGCCGGTGAACCATCGCCGACCGGTCACTTCTAAACGTGCGACGCCAAGCGAGACCCGAACCCCTGAGCGCCGTGGCAGCAATCTGCCCGCAATGCTCGGCGTGCTAGCCCTGTTCCTTCTCGGCGCAGGCGCCGTCTACTGGCTCACGCAACGGGGCGATGACACCGCCACCGGAACCGGCGCGGTAGATGCCGAAGCCGGCGATGTCGCTGGCGCCGACCCCGAAGCTGAAGCTGATGCCGCCGAGGTGAGGGCCGAGCCATCGATTGATCTAACCAGCGAACCGGTTGCCCTCGATCTCATCATGTTCGATCCGGAGGGTCGTTCCGAATCAACCGGAGTGGCCGAACTTCGTTTTGAGCCGACGAGGGGCAAGATTTGCTACAACATCACCGCTGATCTCATCGGCTCCCCGTACGACGGCCATATCCATGTTGGCCCCGCCGGAGTCCGAGGCGGAATCGTCGTCGACTTTGGCGCTCTGAACAATGCCGATATCGGCTGCACAACCATCAGTCCCGGCGAGCTGCAGAAGATCCTCAATGATCAGGCTGGCCACTACGTCGAGATGCATGACCCGAGCGGCGACTTCACGATCCGTGCACAGCTTTCGGAGGCGATGCCCGATTCTGGTTCCGGTTCCGGCACCCCCGCGGTGCCCGCCGATGCACTATTTGATCCCGACGGCGGAGGCGCCACAACGGTGATCGAAGCAGGCCGGGTTGTACTGCGGGGCCAGGTGGCAGACCAAGCGACGCTTGACCGTTTGACCGCCGAAAATGCCGATGTAGCCGAAGCCGGCTTGGAGCTGGTCAACGAGCTAACCATCGTCGAAGGTGCGCCACTGCCCAGCGGGATCATCAGCATCGACAACTCGGTGTTGTTTGAGGTTGGCAGCGATGAGCTGGTAACCGGGGACACGTCGATCGCTGACTTGGCAAAACTTCTGCAGGTACGCCCGACCTGGACGGCCACCGTCGTAGGTCATACCGACTCAACCGGCGATAACACCCTCAACTTTGAGCTGTCGCTGCGACGGGCAAATGCGGTGATCAACGAACTGGTAGCAGGCGGCGTCGAGACCACCAGGCTCACCCCTCGGGGCGACGGCTCCATCAATCCCATCGGCGACAACGACACCGCCGAAGGGCGAGCGCTCAACCGCCGGATCGAATTCATCATCGATAGGGGCTAGCTCGATCTAAAGCCCCGAGCGGCTAGGCATTGAATCGCTAGGCATTGAATCACTAGGCATTGAATCGCTAGGTATTGAGCAGGTGCTCGGCGGCCATGGTGAAATAGTCCATCAGCCGCTGAGCGATGGCCGGATCGAGACCTTCTGCCGAGGCCACCGCGGCCGACATATGGCGTAGCCAAGCATCACGTTCTGCCACGCCGATGGTGAACGGTCCGTGGCGCATCCGGAGCCGAGGGTGGCCCCGCTGATCGCTGTATGTGGTCGGTCCGCCCCAATATTGCACCAGGAACTGCGCCAGATGTTTCTTGGCATCGGTGAGGTCGTCTGGCTGCGGATACATCGACAGCAGCTCTGCGTCGGCCGAAACCCCGGCATAGAAACGTTCGGCCAGCTCGGCGAAAAACGTTTCACCACCCACCAATTCATAGACCGTCTGTTCGGAACTCATCGACGCAAATTATGCCAGCACAGCGCCCGGATCGTTCATCCGGCGCCGCACCTACCGAACGGAGCGCAAGATAGGTATTGCTCCACCTCGACTAGGTCATCTGTGGTCGGTGTTCTGTACAGTCGGAAGGTCGCCCTCTGACAGATCAAGAACTCAGATCAAGAACTGGTGGCCCGGGAAGGTAGGAAGCGGTGACTGCATTAGAGGCCGAGCCGACGGCGCAAGGCGCTCCGAGTCGGCTTCCTTTGGCGGCTTTGGGTTTTGTGGTGCTGTCCTGGGGCACGGGCCCGGTGGTCACCAAGCTGATCACCGCGCCGCCGGTTCTCGGTGTACTACTGCGGTTTGCCGTCTCGGTTCCGCTGCTGTTTGCGTTGCTGGCGTTCCGGGGCAAGAGGATCTCCCGCGACACGCTCATGCGGACCGCCCTGCCCGGCATCGCTTTCGGGATCAACCTGATCTTTGTATTCGCCACTCTGCAAGAGGCAACCGTTGCGGTGCTGTCGGTCACGATGACGCTGCAACCGGCGCTTCTCCTGCTGCTGGCCGGGCCGCTCTTCGGTGAGCGGCCGACCATCGCCCACATTCTGTGGACTCTGGTCGGCGTTTGCGGTGCGGTTGCCGTGGTGCTCGGCGCAGGTGAGGAGTTGCGGGCCTCGCCGCTGGGAATCGGGCTGTCGCTCGCGGCGGTCGCCACCTTCAGCATCTACTTCATCCTGACCAGGCTGGCCCGGTCGACGATCGACGTTGACCCATTCGAATGGATGGCTGCCATCAACCTGTGGTCGCTGTTCGCCGCCGCGGTTCCGGCGGTGTTCCTGCTGGATCGTGACGACCTGAGCCAATTCGACCGCACCGATTTCCTGTGGCTGCTGGTATTGGCCTACCTCACCGGGGTGTTTGGCCACGTGCTGATGAGCTGGGTTCACGGTTATATCGAGGCCGCCAGATCATCGCTCTACCTGCTGTCGATGAACCTAGTGGCGGTCGGTTTGGCTTGGCCGGTTCACGGCGAGACGTTCACCCTCGCCCAGGTGGCCGGTGGTCTTGTGGTGCTCGGCTCGGTGGCCGCGGTCATCCGGCTACCGCCGCGACGGCTGGCTGATTGAGGCGAACCGGGACGGTCTTCGGCCCCCGGAAGGTGTTGGAGTGACGCCATTCCAGTTTCGTCTCGTCAACCTCGAAGTCGGGGAAGGCGTTAACGAAGGTGGTGATGGCCGCCGCTGTTTCCATGCGGGCCAGAGCGGCACCGATGCAGTGGTGTACGCCGTGACCGAACGAAATCGGCCTTGGGTTCTCTCGGTCGAGTTGTAGCTGGTCGGCATTGTCGTAGCGGCGAGGGTCGCGGTTTGCGGCCCCAAAGAGCACCAGTACGATCGCTCCAACCGGCAGGATTTTGTCGCCGATGGTGAATTCGCTGACCACCGTTCGGTCGGTGGCCTGCACTGGGCTGTCGTAGCGCAGGAACTCTTCGATGGCGTTGCGATTCAAGGCCGGGTTTGAGTCGAGCTTCTTGCTGGCCCCGGGGTGGCGGCTCAGCGCCACGATGGAGTTGCCGATCAGGCTCGACGTGGTTTCGTGACCGCCGATCAGGAGCAGCAGCGCCATGCTGATCAGCTCGTTGCGATCGAGTCGATCGCCGTCGTCTTCGACTTGGACCAGGGCGGTCAGCAAGTCGTCGGCCGGCTCAGCGAGTCGCTTGGCCGCCAAGTCGTTGAACATCAGGCGTAGGTTGTCGATGGTCTCATCCATCTCAACCGGATCGAACATGAGGAACGGGTCGACGAACTGCGACACCACCTCTGACATTTCCTTCAGTTCGTCGCGCTGGTCCTTCGGTATGCCGAGCAGCTCGGCGATGACGTAGACCGGTAACCGGTTGGCGAACTCGCTCATGATGTCGACCGTCGGACCGGACATGCGCAGCTGATCGACCAGCTCGTCGGTGAGGATGGAGATCTGCGGCTCGAGATCGACGATGGCTCGGCGGGAAAAGGCCCGGTTTACCAGTCGCCGGAGTCGCCCATGATCGGGTGCGTCCCGCATCAACATGGTGGCCATCATCAGGTCGACATTTTCCTGCCGCATCTTGTTGTATGGGCTGATGCCCTCGATGTGGCTGCGGTCGACCGAGACCGGGCCGCGCAGTACTTCTTCGGCCTCGTCGTACCCGGTAACAATCCAGGTCTGGGCCGCTTTGTGGAAGAAGATCGGCTCGGTTCTGGCCCGGTCGTAGAGGGGATATGGGTCCTTGTAGCGTCGCTGGTCGAACGGGTTGAACGGGGCCAAGGCTCGGTTCAGTGCAGGTTGGAGCCAGTCGCGGGAGGCGATCGATCGGAGCAGGGAGAAGGTGAGATGGTCGAGTGACATGTCTCGATCATCGCTTCGGGCCGCGACCCGAAACGGGGTCAACTTCGCGCGCTCAATCTGCGCCCGCCGTCGCACCGAGATTCCTGGACATTAGGAAACTATTTACCTTGGTGGTGACGTTAACTCTTTAGGCATCACCGGCGAATGGCGGTGACAAGCTAGCTAGAGGGAGCAATGAACACAGAGGAATTTTGTCGCGCCGTTTCTCAGACGAGGTCGGTGATTATCGACGACGACATGGTGACACGAGTCGGAATTCAACAGCTATTAGCGAGACACCCGATGACCGCGGTCCCGAGGGCGTACACCCTCGACGAGGCTCTCGGTCATACCGTCGGGTACTGGAGTCCGTTCGACGTGATCGTTGTCGACGTGCTCGACGAAGTGAAGCAGGCAAAGGAGGTCGGCACCGACGTGTACAGCGGCGTTTCGCTGATCGAATCCATGCGCCGTCATCAGGTTCGGGCCACGATCGTCGCCATCACGCCGACCAGAACCGACCCGCTACTTTGGGAACGACTGGTTCGCAGTGGTGCCGACTACGTCTATGAGCGCGTCGACTTTCAACAATCGACCGACCTCGTGGAGGCGGTGATGCGACCTCACGATCGTTTCCGGCCGGTCAGCTATCCGAAGTGGTTGCTGAGTCAGCAAGGCCTTGGTGAAGGTGCCGACCCCAACCGGGCGGTGGCGATCTTCAAAGACTCGCCGCTCTATGGTCGAGTCCGCGAGGGCGTCACACTTGAGTCCATAGGTCCTCGTCGTGAGGTCCGTCGGCTGAAGGAAGGCATCATCAGCACCGGCTTCGTCGGCACCGGCCCGCGACCCCGTTGGAACGAGGTGCGCGACTATCTGCTCAAGCTGACCGGCCGGCTACCGGTCGAGCCGTGGCAGCCTCCGGAGTTAACGGCCTGAGGCAGGCCCCAGTTAACCGCCTGAGGCAGGCCCCGGTTAACGGCCTGAGGCAGGCCCCGGTAACCGGTCCAGCCGCCTAGGCGGCTGCGGCCCAGCCGTGACGGGTGCGAACGAACTCGCCGATGTCGGTGAACGGTTCGGCCCTGGCGAAATCGCCCGGCATGACCAGATCGGCCCGGTCGACTGCAGCGGTCGACCGGGCCCGTTCGCGTGCGGTCCTGACGGTGTCGCCTACCGCGGTCGAGAACATCGAGGCCACGTTGGTTGGGCGGAGGCCCTTCGGCCAATGACCTTTGACCGCGGTGCGTTCAATGGTCGGGAGGCCGATCAGCTGGTCAGTGCCACGCCAGCGGTCCAGGTGTTGGATGTGATACTCCAAGCGAGGTGCGTTGAACCTGACTTGCAGTCCGGCTTCGTTGTAGATGCGGGTCGCGGTTTCGGCGCAGTGCAATCGGTTCACTCCGTCGGCCGCCATCCTGGCCTGCCACAGCGCCAGCCGCTGCCTCGTGTCGCTCGGCAAGGCTTTCAGGAACGGAACCGAAAGGCCGCACATGGCGATGAACGCTGCGGCCACGGTAGGGAATCCCGGCGAATGGGTAAGTAGGTAGTCGGCGGCGGCCACCAGCCGTCCCTGGTCAATCCCCGCCGGACGCAGAACTCGGATCCGACTGGTCTTGTCTGATCGGGTGATTAGCTCGCTGAGCGAGAGGCGGTAGATGCCTTCGTCTGACTCGTCGGGGGTCAGGGCGTAGTCGTAGGCCTCGATGAGTTGCCGGTGCCCGGTGACGATGGCCATGTGGCTGTACGGCGAACGCGTGCCGAACTGGATGAACCGTGAAACCGGGTCGCTACCGCCGAGCAGGATCGCATCGCCGATGCACAGCCGCTCACCCAATTGGTTTTCTATGTCGTCGATGTTCCTGTGGCGGTCGACATTGAATCCTGCGCCGCCGCTGCCAAGGTCCTGAGACGTGTTCAACACTGAGCCCTCCCGATTGCTAAGTACCAGTTGCCGGGGTGCAACTTGTTGGGGTTCAGCGATTACTCAAGTTCGTCTGGGCGCGCGAAAGCCGCGCCGATTTCGGCCGCGGGGTCAGGTCATGATCAACTCGGAGGATGTTCCCGCTTGACGGCCGCCGGTTAATTGTTGGAGTTGGCATTGACCGATCGTCAAACGTAGAAATATTATTCGCAGATCAACAACCGACGTGCACCGCTGCCCATCGAATAGCTCCACCCAGCTTCTTGTCGTAATGCCCTCTACTACTAGAAGAGGAACCGCCGAATGAGTGAACTACCTACCCCGGATCGCAGGCCTGGCGGTGGTAACCGCTGCCGCCAGCACGGCGTGACCGCCGAGTATTTCCTGCCGCAGCTGCAGAGGCTGCTGCGTGGGGCACCGCGAGACCGAAAGGTCTACCAATCGCTAGTCGACGATGTCGTCGGTTCGATGAATCCGCTGCAGTTGTTCCAGGTGTCGCAGCAACGCTTGGGGATCTACTTCATCGAGGCGTTGTATCGCACGCATCGCGAGCAGGCCGAGGGCGGCGATGAGTCGATACTGCTTTCGCTGGCGCCGCTTGGCTATTCCCGCTGGGTGGCCTGGCGCCGCTTTGGGGACGCCGTTAGAGACCGATCCGTGCTGTTCGATCGCAGGGTCGACACCTATATCGCCCGTTCGAGGGAAACGGTTGGCGATCACCTGCGAGACGGGTGGCGTCCGGTGATCGTGCCCGATGATCCGGAGTTCCGTGCCCTGCTCGGGCGGTAGCTAGTGACGGTGTAATCGTCTTCTTCCCGGCGTACTCGGGCTGCCGGGGCCATGATGTCGGACCGATTGCGATCCGGTGACGCGACCCCCACGGCGGGAACTAGCGCGCTGGACTGGGTCGTCGTAGCTCTAACTAGCGGCATTTCGGCCGACGGTTGAGGTGCAAGTCATGTCGGCCGTTAAAGCGGCTCGGCGATCGAGGGGACAGGGCAAATGAAATCGAACGACTCAGGGCGGACCGTTGGCAGGCTGGCGAGGCTCATCGCCACGCTGCTGATGCTGGCACTAATGGGAGCCGCATGCGGCGCCGACAGCGAGACCGCCTCCGACGCCGGTAGTTCCGAGGAGAGCGAAACCTCCGACGAGAGCTTTGGTGGGGCCGCCGACGCCGAGGACTCTGATGGCGCCTTCGAGGTCGCTGCAAGTGATGAAGCCGATGAGGCGATGGAGGAGGAAGTAGAGGCGCCTCTGACGCCGTCCTCCGGCGCCAATGTAGATGAGGGTGACGACTCAGGCGCTGACGGCCCTCTGGGAGCCGGTGGGGCAAGCGTGACGCCTACTGCGGCGGATCTCGGGCGCAAGCTGATCTTTACCGCCGTGGTCGACGTGGCAGTCGACGATGTTGCTGCCGCCAGCGCCGAGGCCACCTCGATCGTCGAGAGTCTTGGCGGGTTTCTCTTCCAGCAGAACACCGCTGGGGGATCGCAGGCTCGCTCCGAGCTTACGTTTAAGATCCTGCCCGACGATTTCAACCGGGCCCTCGAAATGCTCGGCACAGTTGGCGAGCTCCGCAACCAGTCGGTGACTACCGACGATGTCACCGAACGTATCGTCGATCTTGGTAGCCGGATTCAGGTGGCCGAGCTCGGTGTCGATCGTTTGCGACTGGCGCTTGAAGGTTCAGCTTCGCTTGAGGACTACGCCGAAATCGAGCGGCTGCTACTCGACCGGGAAAGCAGTCTCGAAGTGATGCGGGGCCAGCTTCGCACCCTGCAGGACCGGGTCGACCTATCAACTATCACGCTCATCCTCACCCAGGACCGGGTGGAGAACGCCATCAACGTGAACATCTCGACCTATCGGGAGGCCGACGGTGGCGTTGCCTGTCCTGGCCGTGAGGGGCAGAACACCGTCGAAGCCGATTCGACGATCACCATTTGTTTCGACGTGATCAACTTCGGCGATCAGACGCTCACCGACATCAGGCTGACCGACACCGTGCTCGGCATTGACGAAAACACCGAACTGATCTCGGTGTTCGGCACGCTCGACGAGCTGGCCCCCGGTCAGTCGGCACTGGTGGCCTACGAGATTACCCCGGAGCGGAATCTGCGGCTGCGCACCAAGGTGGTGGCCATCCCCACCGATGGTGTCAGCCCCGAGCAGACCGGACCTTCGGTCACCAGCGAAGCGGACTACAACCTGCAGACCTTCGAGGCCGAGAGCGACCCCGGCTTCGGTGACGGGTTCTCGGTCGCCGTCTCCATCCTGAAGGGCATCTGGATCGGGCTCACCTGGTTCCTCGGCTTCATCCTTCCGCTGCTAATTCTGCTGCCGTTGGTTTGGCTGGCATGGTTCGCCTGGAAGGCCATGATGCGTCGCCGACCCGATCGGCCTGAACCGCTGCCGCTCTCTCAGCCGAACTCGCAGCCGACGCCCGATTCCTCGCAACAGCAGGCGACGCCGTCGGTTGACCCGGCAGGAAACCCTCTCGCCGGCCCAGCAGGAAGCCCGCTGGTAGACCCCGACGAGGGACTACCCGAAGCCTGATAGCAGGCTGCGTCCGACAAATAGAGCCGGGCTGGTCTAGGGGTTCCCCTAGACCAGCCCGGCTCAGTTGCGTTCGCTATTCGGTCGCTTCGGTGGCCAAGCCATCGCCAAGCCCGACCGGTTCTGGTGGCGCTAACGAGGACAGGTCGGTTGCTACCGCATCTGTCTCATCGCCATCGACGCTTTGGCGGGTCAATACCTCTAGCAGGTTGACACCGGTGGCGTTTTCGATCTGCTCAACGATCGACACCACCGCAGCGGGCATCTGCCCGGCGACGCTTCCGACACCTCCGCCGCTGCCGTTGCTGCCGCCGCCGTCGATCACCGTCATCTTGTCGATGTCGATAGCTGAAACGGTGTCGGTGATCTGCTTTACCAGATCGGGCAACATGTTCAGCAGCAGCACGTCGCGTGCGTTTGCCCCTGCGGAGTCGAACTCGGCGGCCATGCGTTGGAACACCGCAATCTTGGCGTTGCCGTCTTCGGTGATCTTGGCTGCATCACCCATGGCTTCCAGCTCCATGGCCTCGCGCTTGGCTCGGGCCGGCGCAACCACGTTGGCTTCAAGCCGTCGCTTCTGCAGTTCGATTCGTTCGCCTTCCAGGGACTGCTCGGCGATGACCCGGGCCTGTTCGCCTGCTACGTCGGCCTTCTTCTCAGACACCATGGCTTCGGCATCGAGCTGGGCCCGACGAACCCGCAGCTTGTTTTCCTGCTCGGCGATCACCAGGTCGGCCTGGACCCGAGCCAGCTCGGCCCGCTGGCGGCCTGTTGCCTCAGCCTCTTCGGCCTCGGCGGTTTGGCCCGCTTCGGTCTCTCTGGCCTCTCTGAGCACGCTGGCGGTCCGACGCCGACCAACCGCTTCGAGGTAGCCGACCTGGTCGGTGACGTTCTGGATCTTCAGCACGTCGAGTTCGAGCCCTAGGGTTCGGATGTCGTCGTCGGCTTCGTCGATCAACGTCTGGGCAAACTTCAGCCGGTCCTCGTTTACTTCCTCCGGCGTCAGCGTGGCTAGCACACCACGAAGGTTGGCTTCGAGGTTCTCCTTGGCGATCTGCTGGATGTATTCCGACGGTCGGCCGAGGAACCGCTCGACTGAGTTCTCCAGGATGCCTTCCCGGCTGGCCACCTTGATGTTGGCCACGCCCTGGACATCGAGGGGAATGGCACCTTTCGAGTAGGCGCTGGTCACCGACACCTCGATGGGGATCGTATTCAGATCCATGTAATCGACCTTTTCCAGCAGCGGGATGCGGATGGTTCGGCCTCCCTTGATCACTCGATAGCCGACCTTGCGGCCGTCGCTAAGCACTCGGGTTCGACCCGAAACGACCGCCACCCGGTTGGGGGGACAGATGATGATAAGACTCTTGATCGCGATGGCTGCCGTCAACAATGCCACGACAGCGAAGACTGCCACTATTGCAAACCACATGGTCAGGACTCCTCTCCTAGGTCGAGTTCGGCGAGCGACGCGACGTGCGCCGTTCCGTCCTCGATCTTCACTACGACGACGGAAGCTCCGACGTCGAACCGTTGCTCCGGTTCACCCGGGGCGCCCTCGATGGGGCGAGCGACTATGTACTGCGGTTGACCGGTGAGCTCGACACGGATGCGGCCCCGCTGGCTGCCTTGCATGGGCAGCACAACCGTTGCCGGACGACCCTCGAGCGTGCGGTCTGAGATCTGGGAGTTCGGCTGCGAGTTTTTGATCAAGCCGAACAGCATGGAGTTGGCGACCGCGGCGATCGTGCCGATCAGCACAGCGGTGCCAAACGTAACCGCAGGCTGATAGCCGAGGCCGCCGAACACTAGACCGGCAGCGCCAAAGAAACCGCTGAAGAAAACCAGAGTTCGGAACGAGATCAGGCTGGAGAAGATCGAGCCGATGGCCTCGCTGTCGAAGAGACCGCCGCCGTCTGCCGCCGTTCCGTCGAGATCGATACCGCCTGATTCAAGACCGCCGGATAGGTCGGCGTCTACGTCGAGTCCCGAACCTAGCTCGGCGCCGAAGTCGGCATCGCCGAGATCGCTATCGATGTCTCCGCCGAAGCCGCCTTCGAGGTCGCTGCTTAGGCCGCCGAGCACCATAGGAATCAGAAATGCGCCACCGAAGATGGTGGCCGCTATGTAGATCCAAGTCATGTCTTGTTCTCCCCCTGGTTTGTACTGAGACCGGTTAGGCCTCGGTACCAAGTACTGCGTCAACCCCTGTTCGGACCGCCTGCCAATCGGCGGTCCAGGCCATCAGAACGTCTCGCCCCATCTCGGTGGCGTGATACACCTTGCGGGCCGGGCCGCTGTCCGAAGCCACAAGTTCGCTTTCGATGCGCCCGTCTTTCTGTAGGCGCTTCAGCACCAGATAGATGCTGCCCTCGTTCGGAAGTGCCAGCCCTCGTTGCTGCAGTTTCTGGACGAGGGCGTAGCCGTAGTTGGGCTCCTCGACGATCGATGCGAGCACACAAATGTCGAGCACCCCCTTGAGAATCTGCGAATGGTGTAACTCAACGCTGGATACCATTGACTGCATACTACTCCTGATTGAAGAGTAGTCAAGGAAAAACGTTTGATGCAGTCGGTGGCAGCCCGTTTGTCTGAGCCGGAAATCTTATGGCTAGTGGTCAAGTTGGGTATCTTCGCCCAATTTGCATTCCGGGAATCGAGTGCTGCTTGTTGGTGTTACCTACGATGTGAATTTCCTGGGTGGGCGGCGCCGCGTAGCAGCACTTGCCGGCGCAGCTGCGCTTCTAGTCGCGGCGTGTGGCGGCGGCGAGTCCACCGTCGACAGTGCTTCGGGAAGCTCCTCTGAAGCTCCAGCGGCCCTACTAAGCGGCGAGTTCGCAACGCTGGGCGGCACATCGATCGACCTCGGTTCGCTTGAAGGCAAGGACGCAGTGTTCTGGTTCTGGGCGCCGTGGTGACCGCATTGAACCGCAGAAGCCCCCACGGTCGTGGAGGTCCAACAACAATTCGGCGATGATGTCCGCATCATCGGCATCCCCGGACTTAGCAACGTCGATTCGATGCAGAACTTTGTATCGAGGAACGGCGTCGAGTCGATCGATCACCTAGTCGATCCAGACGGAGAGCTCTGGGAGCGGTTTGGCGTCCAGCAGCAACGAACATATGTGTATGTAAACGATGACGGCACAACTCGGACGGTGGGTTATGGGTCGCTTTCAAGCGACGTCGAGGACCTGATCGCTCGCTAGGGGTACTCTTCGATCGCTAAGGACTAGCCAACGCCTCCGAGTCGCTCGATGAGGTCGGCTGCTGCGCTGCTCGTGGCGTCTGGCGAGGTGAGCGCCAGGTTTGCCGCCGCCCGCAGAAGGGCCACCGTCGGGTCGTCGTGGGTCCAGGGGAGCGGTGACCCAGCATCGGCCGCCAGCTCGATAACGGCCATGGCCAGAGCGAGATGATGGTCGCGCAGTTCGTCGAGGTTTAGATGACCAAGCGCCTGTCCCAGTGCATCCGCCCTGGCTCGGGGCAGGGCTTCTGGCTCAACTGTTGGCCTAGGCTGGCTGTGGTCCAATTGGGCAAAATTGGACTGCTCTTTGGTATCGATGGCAGGAGAATGGCCAACTGGCCTGGCGAGATGCTTCTTCATAGGTCTAGTATCTCTCTTCATGGAGTCCATTTCGAGAGCCAATGTTATGGAAATGGACCTCAGTCAACGGGTCGGTGAAGCTCGCCTCACAGCGATGCTCGGTCGTTGGAGCGCCGGCACCGGGCCGCTGCATCGCCAGCTAACCGCGGCGATCGCCGATCTGATCGAGCGGGGGATTCTGCGCGACGGCGACATGCTTCCACCAGAACGCCGTTTGGCCGATGCGCTGTCGGTCTCCAGGGGGACGGTGGTCAAGGTCTACGGTCAGCTGGCCGAAGACGGCGTTGTCTCGAGGATCCAGGGCAGCGGAACTGCTGTCACAACAACGCCGGTGAGCGGCACCGCCCCCGACAATCGACTCGGGACGGCGCTGTTCGAACGCAACGACTCATCGATCGAGTTGTTGGTCGCTATACCCGGCCCGCTTCCGGAGTCACTCGAGATCGCCTCTAATCCCGACCTCGGTCGATATACGAAACACTTGGGCAAGGACGAGCCGGCTGGCATCGACCCGCTGCGGGAACGTATCGCCGCCCACATCACCGCTGAAGGTTTGCCGACAAGGCCGTCGCAAGTCTTGGTGTGCGCTGGTGCCCAGCAGGGTCTTGCCCTGGTCAACCAGCTGTTCGTTTCTCAGGGTGAATACGTACTCACCGAGGATTGGACCTGGCCCGCAGTTGTTGACGGGGTGGTCAGCCGCGGTGGTCGAGTGCACGGCACATCGCTTGACGATGGCGGAGTGATCCCCGCTGAACTGAAAAACGGAATCGAACATTTCCGGCCGTCGATGATCGTGCTGAACCCGCATCATCAGAACCCGACCGGGACTCGCATGAGCGAAGCTCGGCGGGCCGAAGTTGCGGAGCTTGCTGCCGCATACGGTGTTGTTCTCGTCGAAGATCGGGCAAATTCCCACATTGCCTACGACGGAGTGGTCGCTCCTCCGTTCGGTTCCTATGGCGCCGGTGGTGTCGACATCGTGATCGACTCGATCTGTAAGGTCGCTTGGCCGGGCTTCCGTATCGGATGGGTGCGGGCCGACGCCCAGATCATCGCAAAACTGCGAGACCTTCGAGCCTTGGCTGATCTGTCTTCGCCCATTCCCATGCAGATCGCGGCGATCGACGTGCTGGACCGATGGGACGAGTTGGTCGCAATCCGCGTGGAACAGATCATGGAGCGTCGCGATGTTCTGTTCGCCGCTTGCGCCGAGTTCCTCCCGGACTGGCGTGCCTACAAGCCCCGGGGCGGCCTGGTTTCCTGGTGGGAGATCCCTCTTGGGGCGGCCTCGGAGTTCGCCGAGTTCGCCGGACGGTACGGGGTGCAAATCGCCAGCGGAAATCAGTTCGCCGCCTACCTCTGCGACGATCTCCACATCCGTTTGCCGTTCACTGCAACAGAAGCAGAGCTGATCGAGGGTGTGCGTCGTCTCGGCCTCGCCTGGAACGATTATGCGGCGCAGGTCGCCTAGGTGGCGGTTCCGCCAAGGCCCGTTGGTGAGCGGTCAGCGATGGCGAGCGGGTTCGATGGCCTCGAGGTAGTCGACTAGGCGGCTGGCCACCTCGAATGCTACTTCTGGGTCTTCCAGGTCTGGTTCGATCCATGCCTCGGAGACGCGGCGCCAATTGGAGGCGCCGTAGAACTCGCCAACCTCGGCGTCGGCTCCCAAGATCTTGCGCCACTTCTTTTCGGTCTTGCCGATCAGTTCGATCGCCGCAACGTTGGACTCGGTGTCGCGATTCTCGGCGTGGAACCCAATCTCCAGGGCCATGCCGTCCCGGCCATCGACGTGTCGTCTCGCCAGTAGCTGAGCCTCGTAGTGCTCTCGTGGCGCCTTCTCGGTGTCGAACCAGGCTTTGATGCCTCGCCGATGCGCCTGCAGCTTGAGTTCGCCGAGCTCTTCAGGGGTCAGTGATCGCACTACATCGGCAACGTGATCGAACAGCGGGAGATCCACGGTTGCAGTCTAGGTATGTGTTTGCCTGGCCGTGACAGTGCTGTGAGGGTGCCTTAGGCAGGATCGTACACAGAGGCTACGGGCGGGTCTTGAACTCGGTGACGGCGTCCGAGGCTGCCGAAAGATCTGCGCTGCGAACCATTAGGCAGGCCTTCTCCTGCATGACGACCGCGTCGAACGTTTCGGTGACCTGACTGGCAATACCACTCTGCGACAGCACTTCCTGGAGGATCGGAACCTCATAGAGAGGCACGACCATGAACTGGACCGTCAGGTCTGGGTCGTCCTCGGCATTCCCGGAGAAGGCGGCGATTCGTTCCAGAAGCCAGGTGCGCAGGGACATACAATCACAGTAGTTGAGATGTCTGGGGTACGATCCGCGGCATGTATAACCCGGCCGCTTTTGCCTTCGACGACCGTCAGGAGATCGTGGCGCTGCTCCGCCGCGCTGCACTGGGACACTTGGTCACCCACGGCCGAACCGATACCGGGGACTTGTCTTCAACGGCCCTATCTTCTACGGCCCTATCTTCGACTGCACTGCCGTTTGTGATCGACGATGATCTGACTCATGTGCGGGCTCACTTTGCCAGGGCCAACCCACAGTGGCGCTCGATCGATGGAGCGGAAGCGCTGCTGATCGTCCCCGGTCTCGACACCTACATTTCGCCTCGTTGGTATCCATCGAAGGCCGAAAACGGGAAGGTGGTGCCGACCTGGAATTACGAGCTGGTACACCTTCACGGCACCGTCGAAATCCACGATGATCCGCAGTGGGTTCGGACCATGGTTCAAGATCTGACAAACCAGCACGAGGGTCGGCTCTCTGAGTCCGACCAGCGGCCGCCGTGGCAGGTGGGCGACGCCCCAGACGAGTTCATCGCAGGCCAGCTCAAAGCCATCGTTGGCGTGCGGCTGAACGTGACCAAGGTCGACGCCAAACGAAAGCTCAGCCAAAACCGAACCGAGGGTGATCGCCTCGGCGCCATCGCCGGGCTCACCGACTCAGCGTCGCCAAGCGATCGCGAAATAGCGGCCCTGATGGATCGCCCGAGCTAGAGGTTCGTAACTAGCGATCGCACCAACCGTCGCCGCCGACTTGGGCTTGCCGATTCGACCTTACGGACGGAACTGCAGATCGCGGGGCACCAGCTTGGCCGGTTGGGTGGCCTTCTTGTAGGCCGTTCCGACCCAGTCGCAGATGTAGCGGCGGGTGTCTCGAGGGTCGATCATCTCTTCGATCTGGAACTTCGACAGTGGACCGAGCGGGCCGCGCACGCTCTCGATTCTGGCGTTGAGCTCCGCTCGCAGAGCATCGGGGTCTTCGGCCTCGGCCAGCTGTCGCTTGTATGCGGCTTCGATGCCACCTTCCGGTGGGATGCCGCCGACGTCGGCCGCAGGCCAGGTGACACGAACCGAGGCCCCAGAGCGTGGCGTGGCGTAGTTGTTGCCAGCCACGCCGAAACTGCGGCGCATCAGCACGGTGAAGATCGGCACCTTGACCTGGGCGAAGGCGATCATCCACTCGCCGCCCTTGCGGATCGTGCCGTTGATCTCGTGCTCCAGCCCGACAGCGAAACCTGGATTGTCGACCAGGTTCAGCACCGGGATATGGAACAGGTCGCATAGGTCGAGGTGACGGGTCAGCTTGGCGCAGCCATCAGCGGTCAGCGCTCCGCCGTTGACGTGGCGACTGTCGGAGGCGATCACCCCCAGCGGATGGCCGTTGAAACGAACGAAGCCGGTGATCTGGTCGGTGCCCCACAGCTGACCGATCTCGAAGAACGAATCACGGTCGGCCATCAGTTCGATGGCTCGGCGCATATCGAAAGTGGTCGTGCGTTTGCGTGGCACCAGATGGAAGAGCTCGTCATCCCGCCGATCACGAGGATCGGCCGACGATGGCGGCAGTACCGGTGGGGCCTCATGAACGTTCGACGGCAGGTATGACAGGAAGCGTCGAGTCATGTCCATCGCCTCGTTTTCGTTCTCGGCCAGGTTGTCGACCGAACCGTTTGTGCAGTGGATGTGCCAACCGCCGAGGTCTTCCTTTGTGATGTCGTAGCCCATGGCGTGGCTGACCACCGGCGGTCCAGCCACAAACAGTTGGGCGACGTCTCGAACCATCACCGAGAAGTGGCCAAGCACCGCCTTGGCCGCGCCGATTCCTACGACGCTGCCGAGCAGCATGTTGACCACCGGCACCGTGGTGAGCTGCTGGGCGTACATCGAGCTGCCGAGGTGGCCGGGCAGGAACGAGCCGCCGCCACCGGCAACCCGAGGTCGCCCAGCCTTGATCGCTCCGCTGCTCTCTTTGGCGTTGCTGTCGCCCTCTTTCTTCTGCTCAGGCACCATGGAGGCCACGCTGCCGCCGCCGGATGAGCCGTCGAGCAGGCGGATCGACGGGATGCCGAGCTCGATCGAGAGCCGATCCAGGTACAGGCTCTTGGCCCCGATGGCCCCGTCGGAGTGGCCACCCCTCGAGGTGAAGTCGTCCGCGCACACGATCGACGTCCGGTCGGCGATCTCGCCCCAACCGCCGACGTGGTTGGCCGGGGTGAACGCCTCGACCGAACCGTCCTCGCCGTAGCTGGCGAACCCGGCCACGCTGCCGACCTCCCGGAAGGAGTCGTCGTCGAGGAGGAGATCGATGCGTTCCCGGCACGTCAGCTTGCCCCGGCTCCGCTGCCGGACGACGCCCGGTTCCTGGGAGCCGGGGGCGAGGCGTTCCTCGGCCAGGCGATGCAGATCGGCCACCTGGTCGAGGGTCGGTTGCCAGGGCGCGTCGGTTCGTGCCTCGGGTGGCGTCGCTCCGTTCCCGTGCCCATCGCTGTCGTCGCCGTCGATCGCTGAGTCGACCGACGCTGGATCGAGCAGGGCCACCACCTGGCCGGCGGCCACGACCGTGCCGGGGCTCAGCTCGATCAACTCCGCCACCACACCGTCGACCGGCGCGGTCACGTTGGTCTCCATCTTCATGGCGCTGACCACCACCAGGGTGGCCCCGGCCGTCACCCGGTCCCCCGGCTCGACCCGACACTCGATCACCGTCGCATCCATCGGGGCCCCGACGGCGCGCTGCCCGTCGCCGGCCTCCAGGGACGGGCCAAGGGCTGCCGGCGCCGGCATCGATGCGCCAGCCGATGAGCCACCACCACCCAACACCGCGGCCCGGCTCTCCAGCAGGGCGACCGCCCCGTTCGTCGCCGCTCCGGCCGCCGGCCCAGCAGCGGGTCCGGCGGGTCCGGCCAGTGCCGGCTCCTCGGCCAGCAGGGTGGTACGAGCGTCACCGGCCCGCACCGAGGCGTCGGCCAGGATGGCCTGGAGCTGCCCGAGGTTGGTGGCTACCCCGGCGACGTGGAACTCGGCCAGCGCCCTGGCCGTCCGCTCGACCGCAGCCTCCAGGGTGCCGGTGGCCCCCGAGGCGGCGATGACCTTGGCCAACAGCGGGTCGAACTGGGGCGGCGGGCTGTAGCCGACGTATCCCGACCCATCGACCCGGACCCCGGCCCCCGTCGGCTCCTTGTAGGCGGTCAAGGTGCCGGGACCGGTGACCACCACCCTGGCCTGGACGGCGAAGCCCCGAGGTACGGGCACATCGTCCTGGGACCCGAGCCCGAGGTCGGCCAGGCCGGCCCCCGCGGCCAGGAGGAACTGGGCCTCCACCAGGTCGACCCCGGTCACCTGCTCGGTCACC
>JBOEHD010000062.1:807-20318 GCA_050633745.1 Acidimicrobiales bacterium | reverse complement strand
ACCGTTTCGAGTCAACCATCCGAAACCTGCAGGTCTCAACCGAGAACCTGTCAGCCTCCGAGTCACGAATCCGTGACACCGACATGGCAACCGAAATGGTCAACTTCACCAAGAACCAGATCCTCCAGCAGGCTGGCACCGCGATGCTCGGACAGGCCAACTCAATCCCACAGTCAGTACTCCGACTCCTCGGCTAGTTAACACGCCGACTGGGAGTTGACTGAATAGCAGCAATACCTTCAGTCGAACAAGCAATCGAACAGCAATACCTCTAATCGAACAAGCAATCGAACAGCAATACCTTTAGCGGGACCGAGAAATCGGTCCCGCTACAGGTTTTGGCACAAACGGTCGACAATCTAGCTGTCCTTACCATCTGGCTACCTGCCCCTAACTTCTGGAGCCCATGTGAGTTTTTCGAGAGATTCTGACCTGACCGCCTAATACGAAGCTTCTACCTGCCGAGTCTGCAACTACCGACTCCATTAGGTCTGCGACACGAAGTCGACACGGCCTAGGAAGAAATCGGGAATTGCTCTCAACAGGGAAGGAAGACGAGAGTTATGCGAATTAACAACAACGTGATGGCGTTCAACGCCAATCGAAATCTGGGGACATCGAATGGTGCCCTTGGTAAGAGCTTGGAAAAGCTGTCATCGGGCTACCGAATCAACCGAGCTGGCGACGACGCTGCCGGCCTGGTTATCTCGCAAAAGTTGCGAGCGGAGGTTTCCGGTCTTCAGCAAGCCACTCGTAACGCACAGGACGGGATCAGTTTCGCTCAAACCGCTGAAGGTGCACTAGGTGAGGTTCACAACATGCTGAACCGCATGCGTGATCTTTCGGTCCAGGCCGCTAACGACACAAACGACACCGCTGCTCGTACCGCCATCGGGGCTGAAATTACCGCCCTGGCGTCTGAGATCGGAAGAATTGGTACCGACACGACGTTCTCCGGCGCTGCCGTGTTCACCGCCACCACGCTGAACTTCCAGGTCGGTTCCGAAGGCGACGCCGGTAACCAGATTCAGGTCACCGTCGGCGCGATGACCGATACCACTCTTGGTGTCAACGGTCTCGACGTCACCGACGCTGCCAATGCCCGAGCTTCCATCGAACTGATCGACACAGCGATTGCAACCGTGTCGACCAGCCGTGGTGCCCTCGGTGCGGCGCAGAACCGTTTCGAGTCAACCATCCGAAACCTGCAGGTCTCAACCGAGAACCTGTCAGCCTCGGAGTCACGAATCCGTGACACCGACATGGCAACCGAAATGGTCAACTTCACCAAGAATCAAATCCTCCAGCAAGCCGGCACTGCCATGTTGGGGCAGGCCAATGCGATCCCACAGTCGGTTCTCCGACTCCTCGGCTAGATGACGACCCTTGGTTTAAAGGTTGAGCACCTGGTGGCTGCCACGATGGCCGCGGTCATCGTGGCTACCACCGGCCGAGATCTTTGGGCCAGGGGCCTAATTCCAGCCAGGATCGCATCTAGCGACAACGCTCTGCCGCCAACCCGGGAAAGGAAATACGAACAGCTATGACGAATATTGATGGCCTGTCTTCAGGTCTTGATACGACATCGATTATCAACCAGCTCATGCAACTCGAACGCCGACCCCAGGTTGCGCTCACTCAGCGTCGCGATCAGGAGACGGCCGCCCGCGCCGAGCTGACCGAGATCCGCACCGAGGTCTCCGCTCTTCGCAATCTGGCAGCCGACCTTCGCCTATCTAGCGGTTTCGATCGCTTGACGGCGTCGAGCTCGAATGAAGAAGCCGTTTCTGTTCAGGCCACCTCGGCTTCAACTACCGGCTCATACTCGTTCCAGGTGACCTCGGTCGCTAGCGCGGCCTCGGTCTATTCGACTGCGGTCTATGCGTCTGCCGATGATTCGATCGGCGCTCCGGGACCGAGCGTATTCAACTCGAGCGGTTACACCTCACTCGGGTTCTCCAGCGTGACCGGCACCGGGTTCGCCGACGGGGCTATCAGCTTCGCCGTCACCCAGAGTTCGGAGGCGGCGGAGGTCAAGGGGGCGGGAATCCCAACGATTCCCATAACCATCGATGGCACAAACGACAGCGTGGACGTTGAAGTAAACGGCTTCAGCTTCTCGGTGACGTTGGCCCATGATACTTACGAGTCGGAAGACGATCTAGCCGACGCCTTGAAAGCCGGTGTGGCGGCGACCAGCGGGGCAGCGGCAGCTTTTTCAGCGACGCTCACCGCCGACAACGAGATTGCCCTCACCACAAAGGGTGAAGGCAGCGCTCACAGCATCACCGTCACCGGCGGCACCGCCCTCGGAGCTCTTGGGCTCACGGCGGCGGCAACGGCAACCGGAGTCGACGGCATCGTCGAGCTTGACGGCACGGCAACCACGATTACCGACACCACCGATGGAACCGAGGTGACGCTACCGAGTGGCGGCGCTGGCTCTATCACCGCAACGCTCTCAGGAGCGCTTCGAGTCGGAACCGCGACAACTTCACAATCGACCTCGGGGTCCGGGTCGCTAAACGAGCTCGTCGGCGCACTCAACGCCGCTGATCTCGGGTACACCGCCTATGCGGTGAACACCGGCGACGGATACCGACTGCAACTAACCGCAAACGAGACCGGTGCCGATTCCGCAATCGACACCGACCCGGCGATATTCGGCGGCATGGGATTCACCGTGCTGTCGGCTGGAACCGATGCCGAGCTGACGTTGCAGGGCGAGAACCCGTTCACCATCGTTTCCTCTGACAACACCTTCGACGAGATCTTGCCCGGCGTCGCTGTAACCGTAAACGCGGTCACAGATACCCCGGTCACCGTCTCGACCGAACGCGATGTCGAATCGGTGACCGAAAGTGTCAACGAGTTAGTCACCAAGTTGAACGAGGTCATTAACCGGATCACCGCTAGTACAAGCAATCAGCCCGATGCGAACCGTTCGGTGCTCCAGGGCAACCGAGCAGCAAGACGAGCGGCTGAGGAACTGCGCAACGCGTTTATCGCTCCGATGGAAGACAACGCCTTTACCTCGGTTGGTGTCGTCGGCATCGAGCTGACCAGAGAGGGAACTCTCAACTTCAATGCAGAACGTTTCAAGGAAGCGTTTCTCAAGGATCCGGCTTCTCTTACCGATCTCTTCGCCAATCGAACTGCAACCGACAGCGAAGAAACAGCAGAACTCGGAGCACTCGACCGACTCGTCGACATAGCGGAGAAATCAACCGCTGTAGGCGAAGGCTACCTATACACCGCGGCTCAGGCCGCAGAACGACGAATCGACGACTACGGACGACAAATCGACAATTTCGAACGTCGAATGGAAATTCGTGAATCAACGCTTCGTAGAACGTACGCGAATCTTGAGGTCGCACTTGGCGGACTGCAGCAACAGTCCGGCTACCTGGCCTCACAACTTGGGTCTCTCGGAGGGACAGCGTGAACCAACGGCAGCACGCGGCATTAGCCGGCAAATACCAGACTGATGGCATGGCGGGATCCTCTCCGCAACAGCTCCTGCTCGCCGTCTTCGAACGTATGGGCCGAGACTTGCAGGATGCCATCGAAGCCATCGAGGCCAACCAGGTCGAGCTGGCTCACCGCTGCTTGGTCAACACCCAAGAACTGGTATACGAACTGAATCTGGCGCTGGCGCCAGATGTGTGGCCGGCGGCCACCGAGCTCCGGGCCATCTATGGCCATCTCATGGAACTACTCATCGAGGCCAACCTGAACAAGTCTGTGGCCAATGTTGAGCGGTGCGTACGCATCGTGACTCCCATCGCGGAGTCCTGGGCCGAGGCCCATCGTGCACTGGAAGAGCAACGACTCGCCCCGGCAAACGGCAGCTCCTATTGAGCACTCAAGCCGTCGACGACTGGGGTAAGGCCCTCGATCAGTTCGAGCAGCGCCTTGCCGGATTCCGAGCGGTACTCGATACCGACAGTCAGGCGACCGTCACAGGCATGTGGCCCGAGCCTCATCTGATCGGAGTTCCTCTGCCAGCCGAACATGTCGAGCGAGCCCGTTCGCTGATGGCAGAGGCCAAGGAAGTCGAGGGGCAGATGGTTTCTCGCAGGGAGGAGTTGCCACCGCTGCGTCCGGTGGGAGCCCACCACCGAAGAACGCCGGTTTCGTCCTTCGTGACCGAGCTGTAGAAATTTCTCAAAAGGTTTCTAAAGGGGTCCCACCTTTACCCCGATACCTGATACTGAGCCGGAAGCTCACCTATCAGACGCCCAAGGACGGGGCCCGCCAAAACCTGTTCTAAGGAGCTGTCGAGGTGAACATCGACGGTATCTATAACAACCTCCGTGTGAGGTTGGTCAACGTCATCGGCACCGGCACCAACCGGACCACCGATGAAGTAGCTGAGTGGAAGGTCGTCATACGATGACGTTTCCTATCCCACCAGTCGCGCCACCGGCGAACACTCGCAGGGTGGTGCCGACTCAAGAGTCGCTACTCACTCCGCAGACGCCACAGAGCACTCCCGCTGAAGCGGGCGGCTTCACCCAGGCCATCACCGATGCCCTCGGCGACGTCAGCGCTCTAGACAACAGAGTTGTCGAGGCGGGTCAACAGGCAGCTACCGGCGACCTGTCATCGGTCAGCGATTTCATGATCGCGTCCACCGAAGCTCAGCTAGCCACCGAGATCACTGTCGCCATCCGCGATAGGGCCATAGCCGCCTTCAACGACATCATGAGAATGCAGATCTAATGGCCGGAAACTTCCAAGTCATCGGCCAAAACGCCGCGACATCCGTGCAACGCATGACCGGCCCTCAGCGGGTCACCTTGGCTTTGGCCTTCGCGGCCACAGCGATCGGTGTGTTCCTGGTAGCCAAGACCGCCAGCAACACGCCGATGAGCACCCTCTATACGGGTCTTGAGGCAACCACTGCGGCGTCGATCACCAGCGAACTCGATTCGCAGGGCGTTCCCTATGAGCTGATGGACGGCGGTCGGATCATTCAGGTTCCGTCCAGCCAGGTACAGAGCCTGAGGCTCAACCTGGCAGGCCAGGGTCTCACCGCTAGCAGTGGCGGCGGCTGGGGTGTGTTCGATGAGCAGGGCATCACTAGCTCGATCTTCGAGCAGCGGGTTGCCTACCAACGAGCGATGGAGGGCGAGCTGGCCAGAACTATCGCCGCCATCGACGGTGTCACCTCGGCCAACGTTCACCTCGCCATTCCGGAAAGCGACCTTCTCGTCAAAGACGGCAAGCAGGCTACCGCTTCGGTTCTGCTGATGGCTGACGCATCTGCGATCAGCCCGATGCAGGTCGACGCCATCGTCAACCTGGTGTCATCAGCGATCGAGGGGCTAAGCGCCGACCAGGTGTCGGTAGCCGATGCTTCCGGTCAGGTGCTCGCCGCGCCCGGCGAAGGCAACGGCGTAGTCGGCCTCCAGGGCGATACCCAACTGCGAGCGAAACGACAGTTCGAAGCGGTGCTGGAGAATGATCTCGAACAGCTGCTGGCTACCTACGTTGGCCCCGGCCACGCGGTGGTCAACATTTCAGCGGAGCTGGACTTCAACTCGGTGGTAACTGTCACCGAGGAATACCGGCCGAACGAGACAGCGAACGGCGCTCAGGTAAAGCTCGGCGAGACCACTCGCGAAGAGCTTTATCGCGGCGACGATGTGATCAACGACGAAGGCGGCCAGATCGAGATCGAAGTCCCGGTGGACGAGGAGCCGCTCGACGGCAACGCCGACGGTGACATCGATGCTGATCGCGAAGCAGTCGACGACGGAGCCGATGCTGACGATGACGCCAGCGTCAAGTACAAGCTCGATGAGCAGGACGCCCAGTACGCGGTGGACAAGGTCATCACCAACGCTGAAAACGCCAAGGGAACGGTCACGTCGTTGTCGGTCGCGGTGCTGCTCGACGAAGCGGTGGTCGATGCCGATCGTCTCGCTGAGCTCGAGACGCTCATTGCCGCTGCTGCCGGCGTCAACGCCGACCGAGGCGACTCGCTGGCAGTAACTCTGCTTCCAATGGATGACGGAGTCGTTGCAGCTATCGATGCGGCGAACGAGATCGGTGAACCGGTTGCTGGTGAAGCAGCCGCAGGCCTCGACATCATCGCCCTGGCCCGAACGGTCGGCACGGTGATATTCGCTCTGGTCGTGCTGATTCTCGGACTGCGATATGTCTCCCGAGGATCGAAGCGCAAGGTCATTGAATCGGTCAACCTCAACGAGCTAGAGGCAAGCCCAGTGGCAGCCCTCGGTGCCGGTGAGGAAGAAACCGAGGAAGAGGCCGGCGAACCGCCGGAGCTGAAACTACAAAGCTTGATCGCTAACCAAACCGATGACGTGGCGGATGTTCTCAGGTCATGGTTGAACGAAGCTGAAGAGGTGGTCGTCTAGTGGATTCTCGGCAAATTTCAAGTCGTACAAAGGCCGCTATCGTGCTGCTCCGGCTAGGTGCGGAAGAATCTGGTCCGCTGCTGCGGTCGCTGCGACGATCGGAACTCTCGACTGCGGTCCAGGAGGTGTCGTCGCTCGGCAGAGTCGAAGTCGACCTCGCCGACTCGATCCTAAAAGAGTTCGTCGATGCCGCCGAGGGCGATGCCCTCCCGTCGGGAGACCATGAGCTGGCCTTCGCCTACCTCGAGTCGACCTTCGGCGAAAGAACAGCCCGTGAGGTGATGGGTGAGCTCGATGGAACCGCTCCCCACATTCCCTTCCAATTTCTAGACCATCTCGAAGCGGAGACCATCGCCGAGAATTTGGCAGGCGAACAGCCGCAAACGATCGCGCTGATACTCTCCCACCTGACCCCTTCTCACTCGGCGGAGATCATCGCCCATCTGCCCCCTGAGGGCGTAGCCCAGATCGGTCTACGGCTAGGAAAGATGGACCGGGTGACCTCCGATGCGCTTGGCGCGGTTGAGAACGGTCTCAAAGAGCGGTTCTCCGCAGTGCTGGAGAACAAGTTCCTCGACGCAACCGGCGGTATCGATTCGCTGGTCGAAGTTATGACGTTGGCCGACAAAGAAGTCGAAGAGGCGATCCTGGCCGGGCTTTCCGAGGTCGATGCCGATTTGGCGGCGGAGATCCGCAAGAAGATGTTCGTCTTCTCCGATCTGCAGCTGCTCGACGATCGTCAGATGCAGACCGTGCTTCGCAGCGTCGATGCGTCTCGCCTGCCACTCGCTTTGAAGGGCGTTTCGGAAACCATCAAGGACAAGTTCCTCAACAACCTGTCCAGCCGGGCCAAGGAAAACCTGATGGACGAAATCGAACTGCTTGGCTCGGTCCGCATGACCGATGTCGAGGAAGCCCAAGAGGAAATCTTGGATTCGGTCCGCACGCTCGAGGAGAGCGGCGAGATCATCATCAACCGTGGAGGAAATGACTTTGTCAGCTAACAATGACATCCTGATTCGGGGCGATGAAGCGGCTCGTGCGCAACGGATCGACCTGGTCAGCCTGCAGCAACCGGCCGATCGTCACGACGCAGTCGGCCCGTGGGCGGAACAGATCAATCAGCTCTACGAAACCGCGAAGCAGCAGGGCTTCACCCAGGGTCTGACCGAAGGTCGCGAGCTCGGCATGGAACAGGGACGCCAGCAGATGGCAGACCTCAATACTTCCCTGGCCGCGACCGCCAGCAAGCTATTCGCCGAAATCGAAAATCGATCGACCGAAGTCGGTGACCAGATGGCTGCAAAGACGGTCGAGCTGGCGTTGGAGATCGCGTCTGCGGTTCTCGACCGCGAGATCGCCGTCGCCGAAGATCCCGGTGCCGATGCACTCATCCGGTGCATCGACCTAGCGCCCAGCAGCGGTGACCTCTTTGCCAAGCTGAATCCGACCGACGCGGCCGAACTCGGCCGAGTCGAGGGGCTTGGCGACCGCGGCCTGATGATCACACCCGATCCAACTCTGGCTAGAGGTGACGCCGTGGTCACCGTCAATGACGTAACCATCGACGCTCGCATCAACGAATCGCTACGCCGAATCGCTGAGGCGCTCCGTTGAGCGCCCATCTGGCTACGGCTCCTGCCGAGAGCGGAGCGGACGTCGGCACCGCCGGTGACAACGCCGCAAACGATCGCCGCAGCGGCCGTTTGACCGCCGCCGCCCGACCTCAACTTTTGGGCCGGGTCGAACGGATCGGGCAATCGGAAGCCGATGTTGTTGGACTGCAGGTCGGCCCTGGTGACCTGGTACAGCTGGGTGAAACCAATCCGGTGATGGCCGAAGTAGTGGCCGTCGCAGGTTCTTGCGCAACGGTGCTCCCCTACGGAGACTTCCGCGGCCATCGCGTCGGCGAACCGGTCCATTGGATCGGCGGCGAAATGAAGGTACCGACCGGCGAGCAGCTGCTCGGCCGGGTACTCGACGGGCTTGCTAGGCCACTCGACAACGGGCGTCCGCTGGCAAAGGCCGGCGCAGTCCCGATCCACAACACACCACCGCCAGCCCTCGATCGACCGCCGGTCGTCGAGCCGATGCCGGTCGGTGTCCGGGTAATCGACACCATGCTCAGCTGTGGTCGTGGCCAACGCGTCGCCATCATGGCCGGCTCGGGTGTCGGCAAATCTAGTCTGCTTTCGATGCTTGTCCGAGGATCGGGGGCCGATGTCAACGTGCTCTGCCTCGTCGGGGAACGTGGCCGCGAGGTCCGTGAGTTCATCGACAAGGACCTGGGCCCAGAAGGCTTGGCTAAGAGTGTGGTAATCGTTGCCACCTCGGACCAGCCGGCGCTGATCCGTCGAAACGCGGCGTTTGCCGCCACCAGAATCGCCGAGCACTTTCGAGACCAGGGGCTGCACGTCAACCTGTTGATGGACAGCGTGACCCGATTCGCTGTGGCTCAGCGAGAGATCGGGCTGGCTGCAGGCGAGATCCCAACCACCCGGGGTTTCCCACCGTCGGCACTTGGTCTACTCCCGGGTCTGCTCGAACGGGCCGGAACGTCGGCCAACGGGTCGATCACCGGTTTCTATACCGTGCTGGTTGAGGGCGACGACATCAACGATCCGGTTGGCGACACGGTTCGTTCCATCGTCGACGGTCACATGGTGCTGAGTCGTGAGTTGGCTAACGCTGGCCACTTCCCCAGCATCGATGTGTTGCAGTCGGCATCTCGGGTTGCTCTTTCGGTGACCGATCCCGATCAGCAAGCCCTGACATCTCTGGCTCGTCGCAGCCTCTCGGTGCACGATCGGGCTCGCGACCTTATCGAGGTCGGCGCTTACAAGGCGGGGAACGACGAAGAACTAGATCTCGCAGTAGCGCTGGCCCCTGCCCTGGAGAGTTTTCGCCGTCAAGGCATGCATGAGTCGACTCCGATCGAAGAGGCCTGGGCTGAGCTGTCACAGATCCTCAACCCGGGACAACCGGCGGCGCCCACTACGCCAGCCGGCTCTCAGATCCTTGGGGCACAGCCGCTGGGGACACCGACAACGGTTGCACCACCAACGTTTCCTAGGGCCGGTCAGTCATGACCCGAAACCGTGAACGTATGGAGCGGGTGGCGAAAGTCGCCGGTGAAACCGAAGCCCAGGCTCGAGCCATGTGGGTCGAAGCCGACCGTCAGGTCTTGCTTCTCGATCAGCGACGACAGGACACCCTGGCCAAGGCCGAACTGCTCGGTGGCGACGACGTGCCGCTTGGCCTTCGAGGCCACCTGGTAGGACTCGGGGCCCGACACCTCCTGGCCCTTGCGGGCGAGAAGAAGACGTTGGCCAGCGAAGCTGAGCTTCGTCGCTCTGAGTTTGAAGAGGCAGCGGTCAAGGTTCGCTCGCTCGACCGGTTGGTCGAACGGCTGGACAAGAGCGTCAAAGAACGCAGAATCCGCGTTGAACAAGCCGACCTTCAGGATGCCATGACCATCCGGGCGGCCCGGGAGGCATCATGAGTTCTGTTCTCGATTCGATCAGTTCATCGCCGGCGACTCGGCTCGACAGCTTGGCCTCAAGCCGGGACCGTCGGGTCGACTCTGCCCGCAACGATGGCCAGAGTTTCGAGACGCTGCTGGCCGATGCCGTTGGTCGAGAGATGGTGCGACGCACCTCCGAACAGCAGCGAACCGCAGCCGGTCTACCGGTCGCGCCCCGCACCAGGCCCGAAGGGGCGCTCGGCGCATCGATGTCCAGTCTCGATGGAGCCGATGCGGCCCTGATGGGCACACAGTTTTCCGCAGCCGGGTCCACATCGGCCGTCGGATCATACGCCGGTGAAGCGGTGGTGGCAGCCGCGGCCGAGCATCTCGGCGTTCCTTACCTTTGGGGCGGCACCGATCCTGAGGTAGGACTCGACTGCTCAGGCCTGGTACAGAACGCCTTCCGAGACGTCGGTGTCGAGATGCCGAAGTGGAGTAGGCACCAGGCGACGATGGGCGTCGAGATTGCCTCAATCGAGGATGCGCTACCCGGCGATGTCCTGGCTTTCGGCGACCCGGTAAACCACGTTGCCTTATATACGGGCGAAGGTCAGATGCTTCACGCCCCCCGAACCGGCGATGTAGTGAAGGTCGGGCCTATCGATCGGCCGATCGCTTCGATCCGACGGATCGTCAAGCCGGGCACGACCACCATCTCAGCGGTCGATCCTTCGACCGCCGCTTCCGCCGCCGCTCCGACTCATTCTGCGAGCGAGGCCGAGCGCCTCTATGAGCCGATGTTCGAGGCCGCCGGTGAAAGGTGGGGCGTCGACCCAGCCTTGCTGGCAGCGGTCGCCCAAACCGAGTCCGGTTTCAACCGTTACGCCGTCAGCCCTGTCGGAGCTCAAGGTCTGATGCAATTCATGCCGGCTACGGCCGCCGAGATGGGAGTCGATCCGTCGGATCCGGCTTCAGCCATCGACGGCGCAGCTCGCTATCTACGCACTTCGATCGACCAGTTCGGATCGACCGACTTGGCCATCGCCTCGTACAACGCAGGGCGAGGGGCCGTATCCCGGTACGGAGGCATTCCTCCCTACAACGAAACTCAGAACTATGTCGAGAAAGTAAACCAATCCTGGAGGAGTCGCTCATGAGCGGAAACGGACACCTACCCCAGATAAACCACATCACGCCGGCGAAGCAGTCTTCGGCCGCCGACATCAACGCAAGGCGTCAGGCCGACATCGGCCGCTCACCTGCGGCCGATCGATTCGATCAGATCCTGCGTGACGCTCAGCGGCCCGACCGTTCGGAACCGAGCGATCGTCAGATCACAGATTCCCAGGCTCGAGCTGCCGACCGCCGCAGAATTCAGTCCAGGCGGGACGACCTTCCCGGGCCAAGCGTTGATCGTGACCGCCCGCGGACGGAGCTTGATAAGCCAGAACGGCGAGCCGACGCAGACAAGACCGACCGCAGCGAAGACAGCAAACCCGTCGAGTCGACCGATAGGCGACCGACCGACGACGATTCGGGCACCGACGCCGCCACCGACAATGATGCTGCCGACGAGTCAGTCGAAGGCCAGCAGCAGGACGACGGCGAGGCAGTCGATAACTCCGAGACCACAGAGCGGACCGGCGATGCTACGCCAGTCGAGCTGCAGCCGCTCCCGGCTGAAGCTTCGGTCGAAGAGGTGCAGCTCGAAGATGTTGTCGAGGTCGAAGAGACCGTCGTCGACGCAGAGCAGGCTCTCGATACCAATCTTGAGATTCCCGTGGATGTGGCAGCAGTCCCGGTCGAAGAGGCCGCAGCTGTGACCGTCGAGGTCGCCGAGGTCGCCGAGGTCACCGAGACCGAGAACATGTCAGAGGGCGAGGAAGAAGCCCCTCAGGAAGAAGCTCCGGCTGACGAAACCGCTGAACTCACCAACCCCCTGGCTGCGGCTGCCGCCGTCCAAGCCACGGTTCCGGTCGAGTCAAGCGACGGGGCTGGACCCGTAGAGGAAGTCGACGAAGCGGCGCCTTTGGCCGCAGTCGAGACCTCGTCAGGCGAAGCTTCGGCCGATGCCAGCCCGGGCGACAACCAAGCTGATATCGATATTGCCGCCGACGTTGACCTGGTCGAAGCTGAGACAGCGGAGCCGACCGGCGAAGTAGCGCAGGCGACCGATTCCACCGCCGGGGAAGAGGCGTCGGTCCCGGTACCGGTGACCACTTCGCCGACGGTAAGCAGCACCGCGAGTGCGGCGGCCGCGACCACCACCTCAGCCATCGGACAGGTTTCGACCACCGAGGGCATCGAACCGGCGATCGATGCTTCACAGCTCGCTCCCGCTGCAGAGGCTGAAGACGGTGACCAACTTTGGCACCAGGTCCGACGGGCGATCGGTTCGCTCCGCACGACCACCACCGGCGACCAACAGATGACCATTCGGCTAAGCCCAGCCGAATTGGGTTCGGTTGTAGTTCGAGTCAGCACCGGCGAATCGGGCACGGCGGTAACGCTGGTGACCGAGTCGGCCGCAGCGGCGAACCAGCTGAACCAGCAGCGCCAACAGCTGATCAGCGATCTGGAAGAAACCGGAATTGGCGGCGTCGATGTCGACATTGATACCAGCGCCGATACCAACCAGTCCGAAAACGAAGACGCAGAGGACGGCGACGATCGCAACGGCTCAGGACGGTCCGCACTTGGCGGGTCGGCCGTGGCCGAAAGTGACTTGGTCCGGAACTACGGCAATCGCCGTGACCGGGCCGCAACATCCAGGCTGGTCGACGTCGACCTCTAACCGAGGTGGCGATCGACAGACCTGACGAAGACGTGTTGAGAGGAGCGATATTATGGCTGAAGGTGTGAGTGCAATAGCGGGATCGCTGGTCGATGCCCCTGAATACCGGGTACCTCTAAACGAGGAAGAAGCGCCATCAGGCGAGCTGGGGAAAGACGCCTTTCTCAAGTTGCTGGTTGCCCAGCTGAAGTACCAGGACCCACTCGAACCCTCGAGCTCCGAGGACTTCCTCGCCACCACGGCTCAGTTCACGGTGGTGGAAAAGCTCGATGAGCTGACCAAGCAGGGCGAGAATACCCAGCTGGTGAACTCGCTAACCACCGCCAGCAGCTTGATCGGCCGCGAGGTCACCGCCAGTCAGGGTGATGGCATCACGATCACCGCGGTGGTGAACGAGAGCCGAATCGTTGGCGGGCAGGTGACCCTGCAGACAGACCAGGGTCCGATCGGCTTGGATGAGATCGTGTCGGTCGGGGCAGCACCCGTTCCACTGGCGCCAGTGGTGGCACCACCGGCCCAAACCCAAACCACGACCGAGACTTCAAACGAGACCGGGTCGGAAACCTCGAACCAAGCTGGCGCCGAGGCGGTCGTCCCAGCGGAATCGGTTGATCCCGATGCCGAAGAGACCGAGATCAACGCTCTGGCCCCATCTGTCGACCAGGCAGAGCCTGCCAATTCCGCCACTTCTAGCGAGCCGGTTGTATCGAGCGAAGCTGGCGCCAACGGCCAAGAAGCGAACGGCAACCCTGGCACCGATAGCGGTCCGCTTGTCCCGAGCGATCCAAACGAGGTCGTCGATCCCGAACCGGAGACCATCGCACAACCACTGATAGTCGATCCAGTCGCACCTGCGGCGGCGACCGACGAGGCAGTCCTTCAGCCGATCGTCCCGGTTCAGACCGTGGCCCTGCCAGAAGAGCTGATTCAGAACGGTGAAGCGGAGGCCGAGGCCGCCGAGACAGCCGAGATTCCCCTAACCGCCGAGGCCGATGAAACCGCCGAAGCAACTGAGGCGTTCGACCCATTCGACAACCTCTAACCGGGTTCGCTACCGCCACTTTCGACCTGGCGTCGAGAACCCTCAAGATCCCTAAGGCAGACGCGAGCCCAACACGCGAACGTCGTCCGTAGGCGCAGCAAACCAATCACCTTCCCGATCCGGGGCTGCAGAGATGCGAGCCCAGCCCGAACCAACAACGGGCTGGGCTCGCTCGCGTTTAGATTTCAAGCAACTTTCTCCACAATTTTTCCCGCAAACCCTAATGGATCACTCCACGGTGACGAGGCTGAGAACAGTCGGTAGACCGACCTTCAATTTTTGATGAGCTGTTCTCGGCTCGGGGTACGAATCACGTGGCGAAGCCTAAACCAACCAAGATGCTTGCAGTGTTCGGTCGCTGCCGTCGCCTTGGCATATGGAGAATCGCCAGTAAATCCACCGTTCTCGCCCTATTTGGCCTGTGCCATCTCGACATGCGGTTCTCCACGGCCGAGGGCGACAAGCTGAAGATGAAGGTGACCGTTCTATTCGGTTCGGCCACCCTCATTCTCCCTCCTGGGGCGATCGTCAAACCCTCTGGCATGTCGGTTTTTGCCCGCTCGTCGGTGGATGTGCCGGAGCCGGAGGAAACCGACGAAGAGTCGACCCTCCCGACGTTAGAGATCGAGTGGACGGCGATATTCGGTCGAATCCTCATCGTGACGACCCTCGATGAGGAGACCGAAGAAGAGGTTGCTATCGAGCCAGCAGCAATGCCGGCTCCTCCCCTCGTTCAAGCCGCCCCTGCCGTCGGTGCAATCGCTGACGTACCAGTAGCTGCTGCCCCGGTTGCCGCTGCTCCAGTAGCGGCAGCTCCGGTGGCTGCTGCCCCAGTTGCCGCCGACCCGATACCGGCGGCTATCCCAAGTCCCGAACCGGTCGCCGCGGTCGCCCCACCCGCCGCGGTCGAGCCAGAAATCGCAGATCCCGTGCCCGCAGCACCTATCGGCGCGGCACCCGACCAAGCGGACGACACCGATCTAGGCCTTCTCGACGATTCCGCCTCGGAAGTTATCGGTGCGGCAGCAGTTGCCGAGCCCCCAGCAGCACCGACCGCCGAGTCGGATGATGACGCAGCGGGTCTGCTCGACGACGCCGGTTTGCTCGATGACGCTGGCTTGCTCGATGAAGCCGTGCCCGACGCCCCAGCCGAGGCACCACCGGAAGAAGCACCAGCGATCGCCGAAGCTGAACCAGAGATCGAACTCGACGCACTTGGCATGCCAGTCCTACCAGCGGCTGAACCGGAACCTGCTGTCGAAGCCGAACCGGCGATGGAACTCGACGCACTTGGCATGCCAGTCCTACCAGCGGCTGAACCGGAACCTGCTGTCGAAGCCGAACCGGCGATAGAACTCGACGCACTCGGCATGCCGGTCATGCCCGCAGCCGAACCAGTAGCGGCACCGACTGAAGCCATCGAAGACGAGCCGGAAGTAGCCGCCAACGTGGCCACCGCCGAAGAAGCTCCAGAGATGGAACTCGACGCACTTGGCATGCCAGTCCTGCCCGCAGCCGAACCAGAAGCTGCTGTCGAAGACGAACCGGCGATGGAACTCGACGCACTCGGCATGCCGGTCCTACCAGCGGCTGAACCAGCAGCAACCGAAGAAGCAGTCGACGAAGAAGCGGTCATGGAGCTGGACGCTCTCGGCATGCCCGTCGTACCAGCAGCAGTCGACGAAGAACCCAAGACCGCTCCTGAAACGCCAGCCGCCGAAGCCGAGCCGACCATGGAACTCGACGCATTGGGCATGCCAGTCATCCCAGCAGCCGAACCAGCAGAGCCACCGGCGGAAGCCATCGAAGACGAGCCGGAAGTAGCCACCAACGTGGCCGCCGAAGAAGCTCCAGAGATGGAACTCGACGCGCTCGGCATGCCAGTCATACCAGCGGCTGAGCCAGCAGACACCGAAGTAGTAGTCGCCGAAGACGAACCGGCGATGGAACTCGACGCACTGGGCATGCCAGTCCTACCAGCAGCCGAACCAGCAACGGCACCGGCGGAAGCCATCGAGGAAGAACCAGAAGCGGTCACAGAAACACCCGCCGCCGAAGAAGACCCGGTCATGGAACTCGACGCACTCGGCATGCCAGTCATCCCAGCAGCCGAACCAGCAACGGCACCGGCTGAAGCCATCGAAGACGAACCAGAAGCGGCTGCTGAAACACCCGCCGCCGAAGAAGCTCCAGAGATGGAACTGGATGCGCTTGGTATGCCGGTCGTCCCCGTCGCTGAGCCGGCGACAGTCGATGAGCCTAAAGAGCAGCCAAAGTCGGCGGCCAAGAAGGCCCCGGCTGTGCAACCGGGCTCCATCGAGATCTTCGAGGTGGACCCAGAAGCTGCTCATACGCCAGGCCTGCTCGATGAGATTGGCTCAGCTGCTCCAGTCGAGGAGGCAGACGAAGACGACGCTGCTCCCTGGTCTCATACATCTGACCCGTTCGATGACGGTGCCAGCCTGCTCGACGATGATGGGCCCGGCCTACTCGAGGACGCACCCGGCCTGCTCGACGAAGCCCCCGGCTTACTCGACGATGCTCCCGGTCTGCTCGATGATGGGCCCGGTGTACTCGAGGACGCACCCGGTCTGCTCGACGAAGCGCCGGGATTACTCGACGACACTCCGGGCTTGCTCGATGATGTCGCGGCAACGACCGACGAAGATACGGCAGCCGGGACCTTTGGCCGCCGCAAAGACGATCCGCAGGCGTGGCCGGTCGATGAAGCAGCGATCGCTGAAGCGGCCGAAGCCGAAGGGTTGGCCGAAGGCGGAAGCGAAGAAGGTATCGAAGACTCCGACTCCCGGGACGGCATTGCCCTGGGGTAGGTGCACAGTTCTCAACACTTGTTGTCGGCCACAGCGCACAGCTTGGATCGGCACGAGTGAAGATCGTGTTGGGTAAGCAACACACGAGCCCAGCCCGTTGTTGGTCGGGCTGGGCTCGTATTGGAATGCAGCTCCCGGATCGGGAAGGTGATTGGTAGCTGCGCCTAGGACAACGTCTGCGTGTTGGGCTCGCGTCTGCCTTAGGGGTCTTGGCTAATACTTACCATTAGCTATTAGCGCTTGAGGTTCACGATCTCCTGCAGGAGCTCGTCCGAGGAAGTGATCACTCGAGAGTTGGCCTGGAAACCACGTTGCGACCGGATGAGTTCGGTGAACTCCGAGGCCAGGTCGACGTTTGACATCTCCAGGGTGCCCGGAGCGACGGTTCCTCGTCCACCGGTGTTTGTGGTGCCCAGCTGAGCCAGTCCGGAGTTCGAGGTGGCCCGCCAGTTCGAGCCGGTCACCCGCTCGAGGCCCTCAGGGTTCGAGAAGTTGGCGATGGCCAGCATGGCAATCGGATTGGTGAGGCCGTTGCTGTAGGTACCGACGATGACGCCATCGGATCCGACTCGGATCGTCTGGAGCACACCGGCCGGAGCGCCGTTCTGGGTCATGACGGTCAACGATGTTGAATCGCTGTATTGAGTAACCCGACGCTCGGTACCGCCACCGATAACCAGGGAGAGGTCTTCTACACCTGGGATCTGACCGGCGGCGATATCCATCGTGAGATCGCCAGGGCCGGTCAACTCGCCATCGGCAAAGGTGAGAACGTTGTCTGTCATGGCGAGAGGGGTAGCCGCGTCGCCGTAGGTGGCGCTCGCAGTCCACTCGTTCGCCGCGGTCTTCTCAAACTGCATGTTGACAGTGATCGCGTCGCCAGAGGAGTTGAACACCTCGACGCTAGCGTTCACAACGTTTCCGATCGACGCAGTAGCGGGGAGGTTACCTCCCAACTTCACCTCGGTCGTGACCAGCGGCGGATTCTGATCGCCCACCGGAAGACGGACGACACCCGACTCCGCTGTGGGGTCGATGTTGCCAGCTGCGTCAGCCCCCCAACCTTTGACCAAACCGCCACCGCTGGTGACGAGCCTGGCATCGGCATCGACGAACAGAGCGCCAGCCCTGGTGTAGAAACTTTCGCCGCCTTTGTCGAGAACGAAGAACCCGTCGCCCTGGATAGCCACATCGAGCGACCGGTTTGTGATCTGAAGGAAGCCCTGTCCGAACTGCTGCGCAGTTCCGGACATCATGACACCAAGACCGACCTGGGCCGGGTTACGGCCGGCGATCTCTTCGGTCGGTGTCGATGCGCCTTGGATGACTTGCGAGAGCACGTCCTGGAAAATCGCGGTGTTACGTTTGTAACCCTGTGTGTTGACGTTGGCGATGTTGTTACCGACGACGTCCATCATGATCTGATGGGCACGCAAGCCGGACACCGCTGAATACATTGAACGGATCAAACTTCACTCTCCTGGTTGAAACAAAAACATGGGGACTGGCGGGTCCTAACGGGTTCGACGGGAGACGAAGCCCTAAATTTGCATGGTCAAAATGTCGTTGAAGGCGGCGAGCGCCTTGTCACGAATCGCCACCGTCATTTCGGTGGCTAGCTGAGCGTCCGATGTGGCGACCATGAAGTCGCTGACCGAACTCAAGTCGCCAGTGGCTGCTTGCTGGGAGGCGCTGTCGGCCCCATATTCCAGCTGACTGACGGTGTCGAGAGCATCGTTTACTACCTTGGCAAAGCCCTCGATGGTGGTTGGCGACTCGACCGCGGCGGTGGGGGGTGGTGTTGGTACGGCGACGTTCGGTTGAGCCGAGTCGGAGTCCCGAAGCGTTGTTGTAAGCGCGGAGCCTGCCGAGGAGGCGGGAGGAATTGGAACAGTCATTAGCGTCCGATCTCCAGTGCTCGCTGGTAGGCGTCCCGCGCGGAGCGGAATGCCGAGACGTTTGCCTGGTAGGCCCGCTGGGCGACCAGCATGTGTGTCATCTGCTGAGCGAGATCGATCGATGGCACACGGACGAAGCCCTCTTCATCGGCCATGGGGTGTTCCGGTTGGAACACCACCTGACCATTGGGATCGCCGAGTTCGACCTTCTCGACGTACGCACCTTCGTAGCCACCGCGCCTGCTCTCCTGAGCTTGGGCGATAACAAATCGTTCTTGGAAGGCGGCCCCACTGGTCGGTGAGACATTGTTGATGTTGGCCACGTTGTCGGCGATGGCGTCGAGCCAGGTCTGGTAGACATCCATCCCCGAACCGGAGATCGACATGCTATGAAACGGTCCGCTCATCGTTACCTACTCCCGATTGCGGTTCGGAGTCTGGTGTACTGGGCGTTCAGCGCCTCGTTGATGAGTTGTTGCTGCAGGGCGTTCACTTCGAGCGAGGTGACTTCATCCTCCAGGTCGACATTGCTGCCATCGATGCGAGACGGTGCGTCCGAAAGGCTGGTCGAAATTCGAGCGCCTGACGGATCGCCGGTGTTGATGGCGTTGCGTAAAGCCGACTCGAATGACACTCGACGGGCCTTGAAGCCCGGTGTCTCGATGTTTGCGATGTTGTGTTCCGCCGCTTGCCGTTGGGCTTCCAACCCCCGAAGGGCCGCAGCAAGGATTTCAGTTTGGGTCCCACCTACGATCATTCTCGACAGCTCCTTTAGAACAGGTAGAGCCCCGTCCTAGGGCGTATTCCGAGTGAGCCTCCTGCTCGTTTACTGCTATCGGGCCAGCAGAGAGCCCCCTTTAGAAAGAAAACGCGAACACCGGTAGCGAGGCCGGTTTCCCGACCTCGCTACCGTTCCCATGCTTTTCCCCTGCTTCCAGCTTTTACGCTGGCACTCAGGTCTTGTTGTCTACCGGAGCGGACCCATCTAGTTGAGCCTCCTATAGACCGTCTTGACTATCCCGGCGTGTTAACTAGCCGAGGAGTCGGAGTACTGACTGTGGGATTGAGTTGGCCTGTCCGAGCATCGCGGTGCC
>JBOEHD010000062.1:0-766 GCA_050633745.1 Acidimicrobiales bacterium | reverse complement strand
GCACCACGACTAGTCGACACGTCGCCGATGGCAGTATCGATGGCTTCGATCGAGGTCCGAGCGTTGGCTGCCGTGTCGACGTCGAGCGCATCAACGCTCAGGGTCGCTGCGGTCATGGTGCCAACGGTCAGCTGGATCTGGTTGCCGGTGCCTTCGGAACCAACCTGGAAGTTCAGAGCGGTAGCGGTGAATACGCTGGCGCCAGAGAACGTGGTGTCGGTACCGATTCGGGTGATCTCCGAGGCCAGGGCGTCGACCTCAGCCTTGATGGCTGTTCGAGCAGCGGTGTCGTTTGTGTCGTTAGCGGCCTGGACCGAAAGATCACGCATGCGGTTCAGCATGTTGTGAACCTCACCAAGTGCACCTTCAGCGGTCTGAGCGAAACTGATCCCATCCTGGGAGTTTCGCGTTGCCTGCTTCAGACCCGATACCTCAGCTCGCAGCTTCTGGGAGATAACCAGACCAGCAGCATCATCGCCAGCTCGGTTGATCCGGAAACCGGACGACAGCTTCTCAAGGCTCTTACCCATCGCCGTGTTTGACATGCCGAGGTTACGGTTGGCGTTGAACGCCATCACGTTGTTATTGATACGCATAGTTCGTTGTCCTTCCTAGACAAATCAGCTGAGGGCCTCGTCGGGTTCAATCCGTTGAACCTCATCCCTGTCGACTCCTACTTCTGGAGCCCAGCCTGGCCTCAGTCTCGACGGGACCCCATCGGGTATTAGCCGGCATGCCACAGAACCTGTTTTTGGTGCTTTTGGCC
>JBOEHD010000061.1:0-31769 GCA_050633745.1 Acidimicrobiales bacterium | reverse complement strand
CCGGTTGCGCCGGCACGGTAACTGGAACGACCTGTGCCATCGGCACCATGGCAAACGGAACGACCAGTTCGTTCGATGTCACCGCCACGGTCGATCTCACTACCTCCGGTGTCGTCACCGCCACCGCCACGGCGAGCACGATGGATATCGACTCGCCAATTACCAACAACACCGACACCGTCGATCTCACTGCGGTCTCGCCGTACGAGAACGACGTGGTCTACATATCGCTGACCTCCAACTCATCGGTTGGCGGCGTGTCCTACACCCAGGCCGACATCCTGGCCTACGACCGGGCGACTCAGCAGTGGTCGCTATTCTTCGACGGCTCGGACATCGGTCTGACCACGCTGGATGGCTTCAACATCGTTGACTTCACCCCGGGCGCAACGATCATCGACTTCTCGATGACCGCTCAGCGATCGATCGGATCTCTTGGTCTTGTCGACGACGCCGATGTGGTTCGCTTCACCGGTACAACAGGAACCGCAACCAGCGGCACACTCAGCTGGATCATCGATGGCACCGACCTCGGTCTCACGACCAGCGCCGAGAACATCGATGTGGTGGCGGCAATCGGTGCCGGTGACTATCTGATCAGCACCACCGGCAACCTGAGCGGAAACGGGCTGAGCGCCCAGGACCGGGATCTGGTGCTGTTCGATCCAACGGCGATCGGTGACCCGACCAGTGGAACGTTCTCACTCCACGTAGATGGCTCCACTATTGATCTGGGATCGGCAGCGGAAGATATCAATGGCGCCTGGGTCGACTCAAGTGGCGACATCTTCCTGTCGACACTCGGCAATCTTGTGGTCAACGGGTTCACCTCGGACCTTGATGACATCGTGATCCTCACCAACCCGGCTACTGGCACATTCCTGCCGTACTTCGATGGTGACACGACGGGGCTCGGCAACAGGAACATCGACGGCGTGCACATCGTGAGGGGCTAATCGCCCGCCAGGGTTAGCTCGCTAGCCCGAGGCTGACAGAACAACAAGAAAGACCGGCGCCTTCAGGGGCGCCGGTCTTTCGAGTTTTACAGATCCGAGTTCTATAAGAGCTACAGCAGTTCGACCACTGGGCTGCTGGGGAGACAGCGGCGAGTGTCGAGCACGTAGCTGGCGTTAGCGCAGACCAGTTCGTAGTCGACATCATCGTGATCGGTGAGCAGCACGACGGCATCGGCGGCTTCAAGCTCGCCGATCGAAAGCTCCACACGCTCTACAAGGTCGTCGAGCTCGTATGCCGGTACATGTGCGTCGGCCACGGCCACGTTGGCTCCTAGGGCCAGCAGGCCCCGGATAACCCCGGTTGCCGGGGTTTCCCGAGCGTCGTTCGAGTTCTTCTNNCGTTTGCGATCTTCACGAACCGCGAGACCGTCCCCAGCTGGCGTTCGAAGCGCCATGACAGGAATGTCGGGTCAACCGGAAGGCAGTGACCGCCAACACCTGGTCCGGGGTAGAACGGCATGAAACCGAACGGTTTGCTCGCTGCGGCGTCGATGACTTCCCAAATATTGATGCCCAGCGAGCGGGCATGCACCGCCAGCTCGTTGACCAGGGCGATGTTCACGTGACGGAAGGTATTCTCCAGCAGCTTGGTGAACTCGGCCTCTGAAGTTCCGCTAACCGGAACCGTGGTTGCAACCAGCTGGTCATAGAACCCCTGCACTGCCTTCAGCGATGCATCGTTCACGCCCGAAATGACCTTTGGGGTCTTTTCGAAGGTCCAGACCTGGTTGCCGGGGTCGATCCGCTCCGGCGAGAAGCCGAGAAGAAAGTCTCTACCAGCGCTTAGTCCCGATTCCGCTTCGAGGATCGGCCCAACCACTTCTTCGGTGGTCCCGGGGAACGTGGTCGACTCGAGGATGACCAGCGCTCCGGGGTTCAGGCGAACGCCGAGCGTCTTGGCCGCAGATTCGATGAATGAGATGTCGGGAATGCCCTCCCGGAGCGGGGTGGGCACGGCGATGACCGCCACGTCATAGCCATCCAGGTCGTTGTGGGCATCGCTGGGATGGAAGCGGCCGGTAGCTAGGGCCCGTGCCAGGTCATCGTCTGTGACGTCATCGACGTAAGACTCTGCGGCGCATAGAGCGGAGATCTTGGTCTTGTCGAGATCGAAGCCAACGACATTGAAGCCAACCTCCACCGCTCGCATGGCTAGTGGCAGGCCTACATAGCCCTGCCCGATGACTGCGACGGTTGCCCGACCATCTCCGATGTTCATGAAGTCTCATTCTCATAGTCCGCCCGCACCACTCTCTAAGTAAATCGGCTCAGGTCATAGGTCGAATGGGCAAAAGGTCCGGGTCATGGTCGGCCTAGGGAATTCGTCCCAATGGCCTAGAGACGCTGCAGAGGTATGGTTTATTCGCGCCGTGAGTTTTTGACGGTGCAAGCTTCGAGTCTGGTTGGCGGTTCCAGATCGCCTTACGCCAGATGGAGCGACAGTGGGCGACTCCACAGGTCGCCGAGTAGTACTGAACAGAACGATTGAGGGAGTTCTCTGGCGAAAAACACTCATCTCCTCCCCTCACGAGATGGGTGTTTCTACCTAAGTGACACTGGCGGTTTGGTCTGGTTTGGGCGGTTGCTCCGCCTATCGACGGTCAAGGGTGTCATGGATAACTTCCTAAGTAGAGGGCTAGCCCCTCAGCAAGTAACCACTATGACCGGCTTGTAACGAACCGGCGGAATTGTAGGGAGGGGAAAAATGAGCATTCTCGCAGATACGCTTCGTCCCGCCTTGATCTGGGCGTACCGAAGGCCGAGTGCATTCCCGGCTGTAATCGATCTCTTGGCATGGGTACTCGGTCTTGTCGCCGGTGCTGTGCTCAGTCTCGTATTCGAGTCGGAGCGCCCCGTCGGCTGGACCCTTGCACTGACCGCCGTTTTGGCCGTGTCGGTTCAGGCTGGCCTCGGCTACATGATCGGCATCTATCGCCGCCGCTGGCGCGTCTCGTCCTTCGACGAAGTTGCAGCCCTTGGCACCGTCTGGTGCATCACCGCCGGTGTGGTTGTTGCCACTACCTTCGTCTCTCGTCGTTCCGGCACCCCGTTGCCCACCTCGGCCGTCGTAACCGGTTCGATCGTGACCTTCACCATGCAGGGCTTCGTGCGAGCCGTATGGCGTCGCTTCTGGGAGAAGAACCGTCGTCCCAGCGCTGAGCGCTGCAAGCGCACCATCGTTTACGGTGCAGGCGAAGAGGCCGCTCAGATCGTTCGCTCGATGCTGCTCGACAGCTCAAGCGAGTACGTCCCGGTCGCATTGATCGACGACGACCTTGGTTACCGAAATCGTGAACTAGACGGAGTCCGGGTAATGGGTACCCGCGAAGATCTGCGAGCCGTCGCTGCGAAGACCAATGGTGAAGTACTTCTTATTGCTGTCCCTAGCGCCAGCTCATCGCTGATGAAGGAATTGACACAGTCGGCGGCCGAGATCGGCCTCCAGGTTCTTGTGTTGCCTGCCTCCACCGAACTGGTCGGCAGCATGACGCTGGCCGACGTCCGACCCCCGACCGTCGAAGACCTCCTCGGTCGCGACCCGGTCGAGATCGACCTGGCGGCCGTCGCCGACTACATCACCGGCAAGCGGGTCCTCATTACCGGCGCCGGCGGTTCGATCGGTTCCGAGCTTTCCCGTCAGATCCGAGGATTCAACCCCTCCGAGCTTTATCTGCTCGACCGTGACGAGAGCGCCCTGCACGGCGTGCAGCTGTCGATGGAAGGTCGGGCGCTGCTCGACACCGACATGCTGGTCGTGGCCAATATCCGTGACCGGGAGCGCATGTTCGAACTGTTCGAGCGCTATCGCCCCGAGGTCGTCTTCCACACCGCGGCGCTCAAGCACCTCACCCTGCTCGAGAATCACCCCGGCGAGGGCATGAAGACCAACACCGTTGGGACCAAGAACCTGCTCGATGCGGCGATACACACCGGCGTCGACCGGTTCGTCAACATCAGCACAGACAAAGCAGCCGACCCAACGTCGGTACTCGGTGCCACCAAGTTGGCCGCTGAGCGGCTAACCGCAGCGGCAGCTAAGGAAACCGGTCGGGCCTACGTATCGGTCCGCTTCGGTAACGTGCTCGGCTCCCGCGGTTCGGTTCTGCCGACCTTCCTGGGTCAGATCGAACAGGGCCAGCCCATCACGGTCACTCACCCAGACGTCACCCGCTTCTTCATGACGATCCCCGAGGCCGTTCGCCTCGTCGTCCAGGCTGGCGCCATCGGCGACCCCGGCGAGGTCATGATCCTCGACATGGGCGAACCGGTGAAGATCGTCGATTTGGCAAAACAGCTGATCAACTCGCTCGCCCCGGGCACTAAGATTGAATTCACCGGGCTACGGCCGGGCGAAAAGATGCACGAGGCCCTCATTAGTACGCAAGAAGTGGGCGATATAAAACAACATCCCCGCATTACGCACACGGCTGGGGAAATCGAGCCCGCCGCCGATGCACTGTTGGCAGTGAGCCATGAGGCTGTCATCGAGGTCCAGCGCTACCTCGATCAAGCCACAAATGACAATTTTGCCAACATTCGTATTGGAACAGCACATGACAACCACCGAGGCTGATTACGCCGGTAAACGAGTACTGGTAACCGGCGGCACAGGGTCGTTCGGCAAGACGGTCACCCGTCACCTGCTCGACCGTGACGTCACCGAAGTACGTATTCTCTCCCGTGACGAAGCGAAGCAGCACGACATGCGTGTGCTGTTCGATGATCCTCGGCTGAATTTCTTCGTCGGTGATGTTCGCAACTCGCGTTCGGTCGATCGGGCCGCTCGCGGCGTCGACATGATCTTTCATGCTGCGGCCCTTAAGCAGGTGCCGTCGTGTGAGTTCTTCCCGCTCGAAGCGGTGCTGACCAACGTTCTGGGTAGCCAGAACGTGGTTGAGGCAGCCGAAAAGAACGAGGTTGGGTCCGTTGTGTTCCTCAGCACCGATAAAGCGGTGCTGCCGGTAAACGCCATGGGTATGAGTAAGGCGCTGATGGAAAAGGTCGCTCAGGCGGCCGCCAGGGCCCAGTCGGCAGGCACCATCGTGTCCACCGTGCGCTACGGCAACGTGCTTTATTCACGCGGCTCGGTTGTGCCGCTGTTTGTCGACAAGATCTTCCGTGGCGAGCCACTGACCATCACCGATCCGGATATGACTCGGTTCTTGATGCCGCTCAGCCAGGCCGTTGATCTGGTCGAGTTTGCTTTCTTCAACGCCGAGGCTGGCGACACCTTTATCCGTAAAGCTGCGGCCGCCACTATCGGCGACCTGGCAACGGCGGTGAACGAGCTATTCGGTTCGCCGGTAGCGACCAAGATCATCGGTGTTCGCCACGGCGAAAAGACCTACGAGACCTTGGCTACCGCCGAAGAGCTTCGTGGAGCTCAGGACATGGGCGACTACTGGCGTCTCCGTATGGACTCTCGCGATCTCAACTACGCCGACTACTTCGAAGTTGGTAAGTCCACCGAGCCAATCGATGAGGACTACCACTCGCACAACACCGAGCTACTCGATATCGAGGGCGTAAAGAAGCTGTTGCTCGGCCTTCCGGAGATCCAAGCCGATTTAGAGCGCTGGAGCGCGTAACGTGACAACAACGGTGGGCGTTACCGGCGCGGCCGGGTTTTTCGGGTGGCATATGCGCTGCCGGCTGGTCACCTTCGGTTGGGACTACGTCTCAGCCGATCGTTCCACTTTCGCCGACCCCGCAGCCCTCGACCGTTTTGTTGAGGCCAGCGATGTCGTGGTGCACATCGCCGGAGTGAACCGAGCCAATGACGAGGCGGCGATCGTCGATGGCAACATCGGCCTCGCGCAGGCGCTTGTCGACGCCCGGGCTCGTACCGGCGCGTCTTTCGACGTGATCTACGCCAACACGATCAAGGCCGACGAGCCAGGACCGTACGGCGAGTCGAAGGCCAAGGCCGCAGACATGCTCGGCGCCGATGCCAAGGCTGCCGGTAACCGTTTTGTCGACATTCGTTTCCCTCACCTGTTCGGCGAGTTCGGGGTGCCTTTCTATAACTCCGGCGTCACCACCTTTGCCCATCAGCTGGTCAAGGGCGAATCCTCGACGGTGAACGACGGGCAGCTCGAACTGTTGCACGCTCAGGACGCCTCGCAGCTGATCATCGAGGCCATCGAATCTCAGCTCGACGCACCGCTCCGTCCAGAGGGTCGCAAGATCAGCGTTCCCGACTGTTACGCCACGATGGCTCGCCTAGCCGAGCCGTACCTTTCCGGCGGCGTCGTGCCGCATATTCTCGACGACGAGTTCGAACTGCGACTGTTCAACACGATCCGGTCGCAGATGTGGCCGGACGCTTACCCGATGGAGCTGACGAAACACGCCGACCAGCGCGGCGCGTTCTTCGAAGTGGTCCGCGCATGGGGTCAGGGTCAAACCAGCATCTCGACCACGGTGCCTGGCGTGATCCGCGGCGAACACTTCCATTTCGACAAGGTCGAACGGTTTGCGGTGATTAGTGGCGAGGCCCAGATCCGGGTCCGTCGTTTGTTCACCGACGATGCGATGGTGTTCGATGTCAGCGGCGACGAGCCGGTGTTCATCGATATGCCGCCGCTTTGCACCCATGACATCACCAATACCGGATCGTCTGAACTGGTCACGCTCTTCTGGAGCCATGATCATTTCGACCCGGAAAAGGCCGATACATACCCCATGAAAGTGATCTCCGCCGATGGCGAGCAGATCCCAGCGTGAAGACGGTCTTGCTATGAAGGTCATGACAATTCTGGGCACCCGGCCCGAAATCATTCGTCTCAGCAGGGTCATGGCCCGGCTTGAGGCGACTTCGGTCGTCGAGCACATCCTGGTCCACACTGGTCAGAACTACGACTATGAGCTGAACCAGGTGTTCTTCGACGATCTCGGTGTACGTAAGCCGGATCATTTCCTGGAGTGCGACACCTCGTCACTCGGCAAGGTCTACGGCGACATTCTGATCAAGTCCGAAGAGGTGCTGCGGGCCGAACAGCCAGACGCGGTGCTGATCCTCGGTGACACCAACTCGGCACTGGCGGCGATCATGGCCCGGCGGCTGCACTACCCGGTCTTCCATATGGAAGCCGGTAACCGCAGCTTCGACTGGCGTGTGCCTGAGGAAACCAATCGGCGGATCGTCGATCACATCTCGGATGTGAACCTGGTCTACACCGAGCATGCTCGCGCCAACCTGATGCGTGAAGGTCTGCACCCCCAGCGGGTGTACCTCACCGGTTCGCCGATGTTTGAGGTGCTGGAACATTACCGCTCCCAGATCGACGCCTCCGATGTTGTCGAACGCGAGGGCCTGGAAAAGGGTCGCTACATCCTGGTCAGCATGCACCGTGAGGAAAACGTCGACGACGTCGAGAACCTCGGCGCTCTGCTCGACGGTCTGTCCAAGATCGGCGACCACTACGACATGGACGTAGTGATCTCCACCCACCCTCGGACCCAGAAACGTCTCGACGAGTTCGGGCTTGGCCCGAATGCGGTAGGCGAGGCGAAAGGCCGGCTGCGGTTCTCAAAGCCGTTCGGCTTCCACGACTACAACAAACTGCAGCTCGACTCGGCCTGCGTGATTTCCGACTCCGGAACCATCAGCGAAGAGTCATCGATTCTCGGATTCCCGGCCATCACTCCACGACGCTGGATCGAACGGCCCGAAGCCATGGACGCCGGCGCCATCATCGTCACCGGCCTCGACGCAGAGATCATGCTCCGCGGCGTTAACTACGCCATCGAAACTGGAGCTCCCCTCGATATCCCACCGGAATACGAGGTGGCCAACTGCTCCGATAGGGTTCTTCGTATCGTCTTGGGTACGGATCGCCGCCTCCGCGAGACCCAGCGCTAAGGCAGGTTGACCGTATGAAACCAGCACTCGAAGAACGACTGCGGCAGATATCAGCCCGGGTCACAAAGACCACGACTGCCAAGTTCGGCAACGACCTTGGCATCTGGTACGGATGCGGCTTCCCAAAGAGCGGCACCGTGTGGCTATGCGGCCTCATGGGTTCCTACCTCTATGCGCCGTTCCCCCAGAACTATCTCATGCCGGTTCTGATGCGGTCGGTTGTGCACTCGCACTGGAGTTATGACCCAAAGCGTGAGCGCTGTATCTACATCGCCCGCGACGGCCGTGACGTCATGGTCAGCTACTACTTCCACTGGATGAACCAGTTCAAGAGCGGTCGTAGCCCGGCATACGCCAAGGACCGGCACACCAAACTGCTCGACCGTCTTCCGGCCGGAACCGATCTCGAAGACTCAAAGGCCGTGCTGCCGTATTTCATGCAGCTCGAGTTCGAAGATCCCCGAGGTGTCCGCACCAACTGGAACGACCACGTGACCCAGTGGGTCGGCGGCGGCGATCGAGCAAACGTGTCGATGGTTCGCTACGAAGGCCTGCTTGCCGATGGTCCTGCCGAGCTCGGCCCGGCGATCGCAAAGTTCGAAGGCGAGGTCGACATGGAGCGGCTCAAGCTTGTCTTTGAGCTGCTGAAGTTCGAGCGCCGCAAAGAACAGGACACCTTCTTTAGGAAGGGCGTCGCTGGCGATTGGCGAAATCATTTCACCGATCACAGCGTTGAAGTATTTAAGTCGACGGCGCAACGAGGCCTTGAAGTAACGGGCTACGAAACTGATGAAAGCTGGGGTATCGACCAGTGACAAACTCGACCTCTTCCAACAATCCGACTGGCAGCGCAAGCGTTCCTGAAGCGCTGGCCGAACGGCTCTATCTCTCCGCCCCCGACCTGCGGGGCAAAGAGATCGAATACGTTACCGCGGCCCTCGAGAGCGGCTGGATCGCTCCGATCGGCCCCGACCTCAGCGCGTTCGAGTCGGAGATTTCTAAGCTGGCCGACGGGCGACACGCTGTCGGCCTGTCCAGCGGTACCGCCGCTCTGCAGCTGGCCCTTCAGGCCAGCGGGGTAAAGCCTGGCGACGACGTGCTGTGCTCGACACTGACCTTCGTCGCTACCGCAAACGCCATCATCCAAGCTGGCGGCAAGCCGGTAATGATCGACAGCGACCTGGCCACCTGGAACATGGATCCCGACATCCTGTCCGAAGAGCTGGAACGCCGGGCCAAGATCGGCAAGCTGCCGGGCGCGGTCGTCACCGTCGACCTCTACGGCCAGTGCTGCAACTACAACAAGATCGTTCCCGTCTGCGCCAAATACGACGTGCCCCTGATCGAGGATGCGGCCGAGGCTCTCGGCGCCACCTACGACGGTAAGGGCGCCGGCTCGTTCGGCGAGATCGCCATCTTCAGCTTCAACGGCAACAAGATCATCACAACCAGCGGCGGCGGCATGCTGGTTACACCGAACTCGTCGATCGCCGATCGGGTCCGCTACCTCAGCACCCAGGCTCGACAGCCCGCAGCTCACTACGAGCACACCGAGGTTGGCTACAACTACCGGCTCTCCAACATCTTGGCTGCCCTCGGGCGGGCCCAGCTGCGAGACCTGGAAGACAAAGTCATTCGTCGTCGCGAGTTCAATCAGCGGTATCGCGAAGCCCTCGCCCCGTACCCCGGTCTGAGCTTCATGCCCGAAGCCGAAGACTGCTACTCCACATTCTGGCTCACCTGCCTGACGATCGACCCGGCCGAGGCTGGCATCGACCGTGAAACGATCCGACTTGGACTTGAAGAGTTCAACGTCGAGTCCCGTCCGGTGTGGAAGCCGATGCACCGCCAGCCGGTCTTTGCCGACACTGAGTCGGTACTCACCGGCGTCAGCGATCATCTGTTCGCCGACGGTCTTTGCCTCCCAAGCGGAAGCGCCATGACCGAATCCCAGTTCGAGTTTGTGGTCGAGCGAATCATCCATCTGTTCGAATCCAGGTAGTAGGCACCTATGGCCATTAAACGAACTCTGTTCGCCGAGGATTGGTTTCTCGACGCGGTCGCGCCCGGTCAGTGGACCAGGCTTGAAGCAGGTAAGCCGGGCAACGCCGGTGAGCTTGTGCTCACCGAAACCGGTCGCCTTGGCGGGAAACCGATCTACAGTCACGCCCCCTTGAGCTATCGCATGGGCCCGATGTACGACTTTGCGCCGGACATCACAACGGCCAAGCGGCTCAGCAGCGAACACGCTCTCTGCGAGGAGTTGATCGCCCAAATCCCCGAGTTCTCCAGCTTCGTTATGAACTTCGACTGGCGCACGGTCAATGCGCTGCCGTTCTTTTGGGAAGACTACGATCTGCTGACCCGTTACACCTATGTGCTCGACGATCTGAGCAACCTCGATGGCATCTGGGACGGTTTCACCTCAAGCGCCCGTCGAGCGATCCGTAAAGCGGAGAAGCTGGTCGAGGTAGTTGAAGGAACGCCGGCCCAGCTTTGGGATCTCTACCTCGAAACCTGCACCGCCCAGAATCGAGCCACCGGTTACGAGCGCGAGCACCTTGAGAACCTGTGCGCTGCTGTGGCCGAACAGAACGTCGGCGAGATCCTGCTGGCCCTCGATGCCGAAGGTAACGCTCACGCTTCGATCTTGGTCATCTGGGGTGACGAGTGCGCCTACTACCTCGTCGGTGGCACCTCCCACACCTTCCGCAACTCCGGTGCGATGAGCCTCATCATGTGGGAAGGCATTCAGCGTTCCTCGAAGCATGTGCCGGTATTCGATTTTGAAGGTTCGATGAGTCCCGGTATCGAGCGGTTCCTCCGTTCGTTCGGCGCTCGCCAAGCCCCCTACATCCAGGTGCGCAAAGCAAGCGCGGTTGGCACCGCGGCCAAGACGGCGCTCGACGCCCGACGCCAAGCGGTCAAACAGGTATCCAAGCTGCGCAGCCGTCTCGGCTCATGAGTTTGAACGACGGCGCCGAAGCCGTCCCGGTAAACGACGGCGCCGAAGCCGTCCCGGTAAACGACGGCGCTAAAGCCGTCCCGGTAGATAGCGGCGCCGAAGCCGTCCCGGTAAACGCCATCGTTATCGGAGCTATGAAGTCGGGAACGACCACGCTGTACCGCGATTTGCAGCGGGTGCCTGGTATGTCGATTCCGGCCAAGGAGCTCGACTTCTTTCAGCGCCCGGCGGCCGAGGTAACTCGCTCGGCTTACGACGCGCTATTCAGCGCGGCCGAAGCCGGCTCGGGAGCGGGGGAGCACGTGCAGTGCCGCCTCGATATCTCGACCACCTATTCGATGTGGCCCGACATCGCCGATGTGCCGGAGCGAGCGGCTGAACTGCTCGACGGCAAGGCTCGACTGATCTACATGGTCCGCAACCCGATCGATCGGGCGGTCAGCCATCACCATCACATGACCGCTAGGGGAGCGACCACCGCGGGCTTCGAGCAGTACCTTCTCGATGACCCCGGCGTAATGGGCTTCGGCCGCTATGACATCCAAGCTAAACGATGGACGTCGCTGTTCGGTGAGGACTCGTTGCTGGTGGTTCGCCTCGACGACTACTCGTCCGATTGGGCTTCGGTAGCGCCAAAGATTCTGGCCCACCTCGGTGTGCCATACGACATCACCCAACTCGACCCGCCCGCCAAGGAAAACGCCACCGAGGATGCCCGGGTGTTCACCGGGCGATCTCGTCAGTTGGCCGAGTCGGCGGTGTTCAAGGCGGTGTATCGCAACGGTATTCGCCGGGTTCTTTCCGATGATCTGCGAACCAAGATCCGCAATACGATATTGCCGGCCCCTCCGGAACGACCGGCCGGCCCGGAAAGCGATGTTTTGGCCGACCTCGTCGAACAGCTCGAACCGGCAGCGGCCTATGTGGCCGAAGCGACCGGGACCCCGAAGTGGGACCTCGCCGCCACCGCACAGAAACTGGCGAGCGTTTGATGACCGAGGACAGATCATGAGAACACAGCCGCCACCGCTGAAGCGCAAAGCCCGGGCACTGGCTCGCCGAGTGGCTGTCGAATTGCTAGCCAGAACCGATCGCCCAGACGACTCGGCCGCGCCCCAGGGCGACATCATCCTGCTGCTCCATCACATGCCGGACCCTTTCCTGGACAAGATGGACGAAGTAGTGGCCATGATGAGCGAGATCGCTGAGCCCGCCAGCTACAGCGAAATCTGCTCGACTCCGTCGGACACTCCACGGTTTACGGTGACCTTCGATGACGGCAACCTGAGCCAGATGAAGGCCGCAGAGCGGCTGGCCGATGCTGGTGTCTCTGCCTGTTTCTTCATCATCGCCAAGGCGCTGGACGCCGACGAGGCCGAAACCGCTCGCATTTGCCGTGACGAGCTCTGGATGGACCCGACGCCGTTTATGGTGCGAGCCGATCTTGATCGCTTGCTGTCGATGGGCCACGAGGTTGGGTCCCACACCGTTGGGCACCTCAATTTGGCGCAGATCTCCGACGATGAAATGGCTCACCAGATCGGCGGTAGCCGAGAGCAGCTCGCTCCCTGGATGGCCGACTCGCCACACTTCGCCTGGCCGTTCGGCGGACCCGGCGACTTCACGAAGCGGGCATACGATTTGGTGAGCGACGCTGGCTATGTCAGCTGTGCCACCGCCATGCGGGGGCTTGGGTCGTGGCGCCCGGCAGCCGGCGGGATTCCGCTCACGTTTCGCCAGTCGGTCAACCTCGAGGATTCACTGGCGGTGCAGCGCCGCTTCATCCTCAACAGCGAGCAGCATGTAGCCCCGTCGACCGAGGCGCTGCAGTACCTTAACTAGCTTTGGAACTGGGCTTCGAGCTGCGTTAAGTCTCGTCGGCGAGCTGTATGAGTTGGTCGACCTTGCGCTTGAGGTGGCGGATCTCGGTTGGCGCGGTCGCAGTTTCGATGGCCCGTTCCAGCGCTTCGATGGCCGCTGAGGGTTCGCCTGCACGCCTGAGCAACTCGCCCCTTGTCGCCCAGAAAAGGTGATAGTGATCGAGGTTCTCGATGCCGTCGAGAATCTTCAGCCCGGCTAGTGGGCCGTCAGCCATGGCAACCGCTACCGCCCGATTGAGACCGACGACGGGCGATCCCGACATGGCTTCGAGCTGGGAGTAGATCGAAGCGATTGAGGACCAGTCCGTATCGTCGGCCGTGCGGGCATTGGCATGGTGGCTCGCGATGATCGCCTCGGCCTGGTAGCGGCCGGGAGTCATTTTTTCCATCGCCTTGAACAGGTGAGTATTCGCCTCTTCGATACGGGCCAGATCCCACTTGGATCGATCCTGATCTTCGAGCAGCACAAGTTCACCTGTTGAGTCCAAACGAGATGCCTGCCTCGACTGGTGGAAGAGCTGCAGTGCCAGGAGGCCCCGAACCTCCGGCTCGTCGGTCAGTTCGGTCAGGACCGTAGTGAGCCGGATGGCCTCTGCCACCAGGTCGACTCGCACCGGCGATGCATCGCCGTCGGAGCGCGAAAGGTAACCCTCGTTGAATATGAGATACAGCACGCCGAGCACCGAATCGAGACGATCGGACAGGGGGTCGGGGACCGAGAGGGGAATGTTCGCTAGCCGGATCTTACGTTTTGCTCTCACGATTCGCTGGGCCAGCGTGGCTTCGGGGAGCAGAAATGCCGCGCTGATCTCCGGTGTTGTAAGCCCACCGACCAGGCGGAGCGTCAACGCCACCTGAGCGTCGGTATCCAAAGCAGGATGGCAGCACAGAAACAGGAGCCGCAGACGCTCATCGGCGATGTCGGCACGATCGTCAACCATGTGCCGCCCTCCAACGTCTGCGGTTTCGTGTTGCTCCAACAGATCTTGCGCCGAAGCGTTTGTCCTGTTGAGGTCACGTGTGGCCTTGCGGGATCGGTCGATCGCTCTCCGCTTCGCCGCGGTCATCAGCCAAGCTGCCGGGTTATCCGGCACACCCTTGGTCGGCCAGGATCGGGTGGCGTCGACCAGCGCGTCAGCAACCGCATCGTCGGCCAAGTCGAGGTTCCCGAAGCGTGTAGCCAAGATCGCCAGCACCCCAGGAGCGTGCAGTCGGGCGGCATCAGCTAATGCGTCGGAGACGTCGTCGGGAACCTCAACCATGGCAAACGAACCTCGGAGAGCTACGTGACACGACTCATGTGGTTGCCCCGTTCGGCGGCTATTGAGCGTCGGGCCGAAAGGCGATGGGGCGAACTTCGAGGGATCCCTCTTCGACCGGCATCTGCCCTGCGAGTTCTAGGGCCTCATCGAGATCCTTGGCCTCAATGAGGTAGTAACCGCCAATTTGTTCCTTGGTCTCAGCGTGGGGGCCATCGACCACGGTTGATTGGCCGCCGGACTTGCGGAGGGTCGTCGCTGCGGCGGTGGGAGTTAGGCTTGCCCCCGAAATCCAGTGGCCTCCGTCGATGAGCATCTGGTTGTAGGCCATCCAGCGGCCCATCATGGCCCCGAATTCAGGTGAGCCTGGCGCCGGTCCGTCTTCGGTTTCCTCGGTGTGGTTGAGAATCATGTATTCCATCGGTTGTTCAGCCTTTCACAGTTGAGCTTGCGAGTGCAGTTGTTGCTCTCATGAGGGATGACGACACTCGTTGCCGAAATCGACAACCGATCCAGAAATTCTTCTGTCTTCTGATCTAACGCACTTTGTCAGCGGCGGTCGAGGTCTGCTTTTATCGCTCCGAGGGTGCTCTCGAGCATTCCAGCCATCACTTCGTGACGTTGCGGGTTCATGCCGGGCGGCGGTGCCGTTGTTGTTGAAGCCTCGGAATCGGCGCCGACCGGTATTCATCACTTCAATCTACGGTTCAGGTCAGAACCACTCACCGCACTCGTGTTGTCTGGACTCAGATGTGGAGCAGCAGCGGTCGGTGGTCAGACACTTCGGGTGCGTCGACGATCTCGAAACGGCGCACGGCATCTGGATCGGAGACGAGCATGTAGTTGGCGTGGCGGATCGGCTTTGCGTAGCGCGAGGTTCGGGTGTCGGCGGTGCCGACGAGATCGGTGAGGCCGATCTCCGCCAATACATCGAAGGTCGCGCTGTCCGGGAGCAAGTTGAGATCGCCGCACACCACCGTGAAGTCGCCGTCTTGGCGAACATCGCAAACCAGCTGCGCTAGCCGTTCCGCCTGCTGCCGCCTTGCTGGCGTGTCGCCCTTGCCGGCCGGGTCACGGAGCCCGTGCAGTTGGACGACCACGACTGGAAAATCGAGATTGTGATCGATAACGCGAATCGCCTGTGCAATGCGCGGTCGCTCTGCGATCTCCCACTCTTCGTGTTCAACGAAAGCACCGTGAACAAAGGCGGTTTGATGGCCGATCACGCTCAGCTTCTCGTCGATGAACGCGCCGAGACCGAAGTCCTGAAGATGAGCGGAACCGTCTGGGCTAGAGACCGGGCCTGCGTCAGAAGCGACGAATGATGCCTGATGCTTCGGAAGCTTGAACCGCACGTCATCGAACAGATTGGCTCGCTGCGGAAGTTCTCGCTCGGCGTCACGAAAGCTCGTCCAACCGTCGAGTCCGGGCGTTCGGGTCACCTCCTGCAGGCACAGCACATCGGCTGCACACGACAGGAGCCACTCGTCGAACGCCGGGAACATCGCCCCACCCCAAGCATTCAACGAGACGATTCGCATCGTACGTTTGTAGCAAGGGGGTCCCGTGCTTCCCACTCCTAACGCTTCGGTTCGTAGCCGACCGCTGCCACCAACTCACTGTGCAGGAAGCGGTTCGAATAGAGACCGCCGCCTGCGTATCCGCTCCGGCCGCCAGAGCGGTCCATGAACTTTCCCCCGGCCTCTTCGATCAGCAGAATCCACGGAGAGTGATCCCAGACGTGAAAGCCTTCCACGAGGAATGCGTCGATCTGTCCTCTGAGCAATTCGACTAGCGGCAGCGGGCTCGGTGGAGCGGCGGTGGTTAACGGCGGCAAGCGAAGCCGGGACTCCTCATCAAGCGCGCCAACTATCGATTCCTCAACCGCAACGGTCTGGCTGACCGATAGGCGCTTCTCATCGCCGATGCTCGGCCATGTGGCCTCAAAGGCACCGCCACCTCGGGTCGCCCACCATTGGCGGCCAAGTGCCGGAGCGGTGACGACCGCGACTTCGGTTTCCCCGGCCACTTCCAACGCCATGTGAACCCGCCAGTTTGGATCGTGCCGCCCAAAAAACGAGGTGCCATCGATGGGGTCCAAGATCCATAGCCGGTCGGACTCGCCCAACCGGCCGAACTCTTCGCCGAGCAGCGCATCGCCTGGCGCTTCGCTGGAAAGCAGATCGCGCAGCAGTTGCTCCACCGCCTGGTCCGCCGCGGTGACCGGTGTGCCATCAGCCTTTAGTGACACTGCGACGTCGGGCTCGAAGTACGACAGTGCCAGTTCGGCCGCTCGGTTCGAACAGCGCAGTGCGATTGATAGGTCTTCACTCACCTTCACGGGGCTGCCCCTTTCGAGCCCGTACCCGCTCGCATGCGCTCAGCGGCCAAGGATGGCCTTGGCGTCGCTGACCATCGTTTCGACTACGTCGGATGCGGATGGGATGTCTGAGAGTTGTTGTACAGCAGCGCCAGCGTAGAGCGGCTGTAGCTGATCATCGTCGGCCCGCTTCGCCGCGCCGAAGAGATCCGCCCCGGCGGCAGACTGGAGCAAACCGGGAAGGGCCTCGGCTCCCGAATCGGCCCATTCGCTTGTGAACTCGGAGGAAAGAACCCGAGCCCACTGTCCTGTGAAACCATCGGTCAACGTCGTTGATCGGTCCCCAGTGGTAAGGCGATCCTTCCAAACAGCAGCTGCGCCCGACTCCCGTGTCGCAACGAACCGTGTCCCGATCAACACACCGTCAGCCCCCAACGCCAGCATCGCTGCGAGACCCCGACCATCGACCACCCCACCGGAAGCCAACACCGGAACGTCGCCGCCAACCGCGTCGATCATGGCCGGGACAAGCACCAGGCAACTGCTGCCAGCCACGCTCTGTCGGTCGAGCTTCGTGCCGTAGCTGCGATGTCCGCCCGACTCGCTGCCCTGAGCGATCACCACGTCCACGCCGTTGGCCACCGCCGCCTGGCCGTCCTCGACGGTGGCGACCATACTCATAACCTTCGTCCCGGCTCGGTGAAACCGTTCAACCAACTCGGCTTCTGGAACTCCGAGGCCCGCTGAGAACACCGGGATCTGTTCCTCGATCATCACCTCGAGCGCATCGTTGACGAGGTCGGTTGCTGGTGCTGGCCGTTCAAGCGTCGGAGGCAGATCGAAACGCGGTCTGAAGTGATTCAGAACCGACTGTGATCCCCTCACCACATCGTCGGGAATGCCAGCCGGATCAGGAGAGCTGCGTACATCGTGATGCAACCAAATGTTGACACCGAACGGCTTGTCGGTGGTCCTTCGAATCTGCCTAATCGACTCCTGCAGCGCATCAGGCTGAAGTCTTAGCGAGGCCACGACCCCGAGGCCTCCGGCATTGCAAACAGCAGCAACCAATTCAGGAACGGCCACACCGGCCATCCCCGACTGCACTATCGGGGCTTCGATCGACAGCACCTCACGAAGACGCTGGCCAAGTTGCTCGTTTGTCGACATCCAACCGATCGTACCCAACAACGTTGTCGCTCGATATCGGCGCTACTTCAGCACTATGAACGCGGCGACTTAGCCGAGTCCGCTTCGTTCGCCACCTTCCCGTCGTCTGCGGACTGCTGCTGTCCGCAATGGTTTCTACGGTGTTGGAAGCACCCAAGAAAAGGAAAGCGCAACATGTTCAAGCCAATCGACTTCCCCAAACCCGCTCTTGTTCCGGTCAACGGAGTGGAGCTCGAAGTCTTCGAAGCAGGGCAAGAAAATGCTGGAAACCCGATCGTGCTCTGTCACGGCTGGCCAGAGCTCGCCTTCTCGTGGCGCCATCAGATACCGGCCCTTGCCGCAGCCGGCTACCACGTCATCGTCCCCAACCAGCGGGGCTATGGCAACTCATCCCGCCCGACCGAGGTCACCGAGTACGACATCGAACACCTCTCAGGTGATCTTGTCGGAGTGCTCGACCACTACGGGTATGAAGACGCCACCTTTGTCGGACATGACTGGGGTGCGATGGTCGTTTGGGGGCTGACTCTCTTGCATCCGAACCGCGTCAACAGGGTGATTAATCTCAGCGTGCCTTACCAAGAGCGCGGAGAGCAGCCATGGATCGAGATGATGGAAGCCTTCTTCGGTGGTGACTTCTATTTCGTGCACTTCAATCGGCAGCCAGGTGTCGCAGATGCGGTACTCGACGAAAACACGTTCCAGTTCCTCCGCAACATGTATCGGAAGAACGTGCCCCTCGCCGCGCCAGAGCCAGGCATGATGATGATCAATATTGCCAGAGCAGAAACCCCGGCCGGTGAGCCCATCATGAGCGACAGCGAGCTGGCCGTTTACGTCTCCGCCTTCGAGTCGACCGGGTTCACGGGCAGTATCAACTGGTATCGAAATCTTGACCGGAACTGGCATCTCTTGGCAGACGCGGACCCAATCATCAAACAGCCGGCCCTGATGATCTACGGCGACCAGGACTTGGTCGCGAAGTCCGAAAACTTGAGTGACTTCGTACCCAATGTGGAAGTGGTCAGCCTTGATTGCGGTCATTTGATCCAGCAAGAAAAGCCGGAAGAGACGAATCAAATAATTTTGAGCTGGCTGAAACGGCAGGATGCCGCCTACTAGTTTCCATCACTGGCTGACGAGTACGCCCGCCTTCTCGGTTAGGGCAACACGTGCTTTTCGCCGGTCGGACTGAATACCCACATGGCGGCATCTCGCCGGTTGATCGACTTGCTCTGCTGGCGCTCGTCACGCCGGGCCTCGAGTCGCTCGATCACCTCTTCAGCACTTTCACCTTCGGTCTCGTACCAAGCCATGTAGTTATGGGCCGAGGATGCACCGCGCTCAGCTTCGAGCACGAACCGTTGCGCCGCCCTGAAACCGGCGGTCGCGAGGACCTCGTCCAGATGGGTGTTCTCGTACCAGTCGTTGAATTCGTCCTCCATCCCTTCGCGCGGATTACTCATCACCAAGACCACATAGGTCCCCATCGCCGGGCCTCCCAAGTTCGTTTGACCGATTATGCCGTACGATGCCGCTTCTCGGCCTTTGCCATCCGCCGACGAATAGCCGACAATGGGTGCAGCGACATGAACAAAGGGCTGGGCAAACGATGAGCGATGCAACGACCGAGAAGCCGACGTACGTCGACGCTAATCTTCGGACACCTGAGATGGAGATGGCCGAGCGAGGTGCTGGTGTCGGCGACGCCGCCGATCTCTCGATCGATGAGATCAACCCGCTCAACGCCCACCTCTTCGCAGAACACCGTTGGCACGACCACTTCGCCCGGCTTCGGGCCGAAGACCCCGTGCACTTCAATGAGCTCGAAACGGCCGGGCGCTACTGGTCAATCACGAAGTACGAAGATGTGCGCGCCGTCGACGGCGACTGGCAGAACTTCTCCTCCGCCGACGGCATCACGCTCGGCATCAAGCCAGACCGGTCCGTACCAGCCGACGGTGCACTTGGCGCCTTCATCGCCATGGATCCACCGCATCAGACCGAACAGCGCAAGACGGTGCGTGGTATTTCGGCCCCGAGCAGCCTCAAGAATCTCGACTCGTCGATCCGCGAGCGCACAGTCGCCGTGCTCGAATCCCTTCCGGAGAACGAGACCTTCGATTGGGTCGACACGGTGTCGATTGAGTTGACAACCCTGCTCCTGGCGACCCTCTTCGACTTTCCACTGGAGGATCGACGCAAACTCACCCGCTGGTCCGACATCGTCTTCGCGGTGCCCGAGCCCGGCGGCGTCGTCGAGTCACAGTCGCAGAAAAACGAAGAGTTCGGCGAGATGATCGAGTACTTCGAGAGGTTGTGGATCGATCGTCGAGCAAACCCGGGCAATGACCTCGTCACAATGCTCGCCCACGGTGAGGCCACAAAGGACATCCCAACGAGCGCTCACCTCGGCAACCTCCTGTTGCTTATCGTCGGCGGAAACGACACCACACGAAACACGATGTCGGGCAGCGTCTACGGCCTCAACAAGTTCGGCGACCAGTACGACAAGCTGATCGCTGACCCCAGCCTCGTGCCGCAGATGGTCCCGGAGATCATTCGCTGGCAGACGCCGCTGTCCTACATGAGGCGCACGGCCACAAACGACATCGAGCTCGGCGGCAAGCAGATCCTCAAGGATGACCAGCTACTCATGTGGTACATCTCGGCTAACCGTGACGAGGACGTCTTTGAGAACGCCGATGTGATCGACATCGACCGTGCAAACGCCGACCGGCACCTGTCGTTCGGTTATGGCGTGCACTTCTGCATGGGTAGCCGCCTCGCCGAACTCCAGCTCCGCATCCTGTGGGAAGAGATCCTCGGTCGCTTCGAGCGAGTCGAGGTACAGGGCGAGCCCGAGCGCACGTTCTCATCGTTCGTGAACGGCTACACCCATCTCCCGGTGCAGGTCCGCCGCAAGTAGGTCTCGCCGTCTCCTACTAGCCAGCAGGGTTGGCTCCGACCGGCCAAGTGCTGAAGTCATGGAGGCTGAGATCGCCCGATGTCTTGACATCGACCACAACGACGTCGAGCGGTGCTTCCCCACCGCCGGGCACCATGGAACGTGAGATCCTGCGACTCTGCGTGGAGCTAGCGACCGGATCTCTCGACAGCGTCGGCGAGTCGATGGAGCGCCTCGGCGATCGCCAGGTTGGAGACTGCATCCATGCGGTTGTCCCCCATCTTTTTGCCCATCATCCGCTCGGCCTCGTCCATCCATCGCCGTTCGTTTTCGTTCATGGGTCAACCTTAGACCGAGACCCGCAGCGCCGTAGCTCGTTCACAACGCCAGGACGATTGCCATGCCTCTCCGCGACTACGGTCTTTTGATGGTCACGATTAAGGAAGTGACGCTCGGTGAGACTGACGATCTTGACAGCCTGTTCGCATCGGATAGTGATGCCAACAGGTGCTGGTGCATGTGGTTCATCGCCAGCGTTCGCCAATCACGGCTTTGAGCCGGTTCATCGACCATCGAGAACCGGGTCGTGATGCGCCTGGAGCTCTAGCTAAACGTCCGGGTCGCGATTTCTGACCGGGCTAAGGTGTGGCCATGGCTGTGGTGGTTGTGCCGACGCTGGAGGCGATGGCAGAGATCTACTCCCTTTCGTCGTCGGGCGCTGATCAGTCGCCCCGTTTCACGACGTATATCGAGGCATGCCGGTCGGGGCAGCTGCTCCATGGCTTCAACCCGATGACGACCAAGCCTGTTGCTCCGGTGATCGAGTCGATGCTCGAATTCAACGCCGAGCAAGTGGTTCTAGAAGCTGGCCTGGAAACGTCGGAGCTCCTCAGCGCCGACGAAGACATAGCTCTTTTCTTGAGCGTCGCGGCACCGGGAATGTGGACCGACCGCCGAGCCAACTCGATCGAGCATCAGTTGGCGCCCCGTCACCACGGAGAGCTGCTGTTGTGGTTCGACGATGACCAATCCCCTGCGAGTGTGCGCGCCGCAGCCATCGAACAAACGGTCCGGGCCATCTGGTGGGCTCGCTCCGAAGACTCACCGCCCACCTTGAGCGCGGTCGTGTGCCGCGAGGGGCTAGCCGGAGCACTGGCCGGTCGGCAGGGCGAGCACAGCGGCGCAGCGGCAGAGGTCGAGGAGATCCTGGGCGAGGACCGCTCACACGCGACGGCGGTGGCGTTCCTGTTCGGCGATAACGCTGCGCAGCAGTTGGGTTACCCCACGCTAGGGCTGAGCCACGACGAAGGCCTCGGTCACGCCATCGCGAGGACACAACAGGAATGCGCGGAGGTAGACATCCGTCAGGCCGCCCAGCGGTTACTCACGACTTGCCTGACCTGAGCGGCCAGGATCACCAGCGGGCGGCATGACCAACCGAACCTTAAGCCCCGTAACCTTGGAGCGTGAAGGTTGTTGCGCTACATATCGCTCCTGCGACCCGACTGCCGATGAAGGCCGTCGATTCTGTGACGGTGGAGGCGACTCGGGGGATCGTCGGCGATCGTTACCACGGCACAAAGCACCGACACGTCACGGTGCAGTCGGCCGAAGGTCTGGCTATCGCTGCCGAGCAGCATGGTTCGGCCATCGAACCGGGGTCGACCCGGCGTAACATCACCATCGCCGATGGCGAGGTTCCCTCAAAGCCCGGCGACCGAATCACCATCGGCGAAGTGGAACTTGAGGTGGTGCGGATCGCAGCTCCCTGCAAGTTACTCGACGATGTGATCGGCGATGGTGCTCGCACCGCCCTCCGCCGACGAGCTGGCTCGGTCTGCCGAGCGCTGACCTCCGGCCAAATTGTCATCGGCGACGACGTCAGCTTTACGCTCCGACCGGAATGAGTCACTCAGGAGTCACAGCTTCACAGGAGTCAAAGCTGCACAAGAGTCAGCGCAGCAAGAGTTAGAGCCACACAAGTTCTGGCCTGAGGTCTAACGTGGGGCCGGCAAGAACCTCCCAGAAGCGCCGAACAAACCGAGGACCACCATGCACGAGCGAGCCGGAAAACCTGCTCTGCCAGAAGATCTCATCGACGTCGACAAGTTGCTTGCGGCATACCACGACATCGTGCCAGACCCCGAGAACATCGACCAACAGGTTGCCTTCGGAACATCTGGCCATCGAGGTTCAGCGTTCGATGGAGCGTTCAATGACGCCCACATCGCGGCCACAACCCAGGCCATCGTCGAGTACCGAGCCAGCCAGAACATCGGCGGCCCACTCTTCCTCGGCAAAGACACCCACGCACTCTCCGAACCGGCGTTGGTGACAGCCCTCGAGGTGTTGGCCGCAAACCACGTGACCACGATGATCGACTCGGCAGACCGGTTCACGCCAACCCCAGCCATCAGCCACTCGATACTTGGTCACAACGCCAAGGCCGGAGCAGGCGGGGCCGGTGGGCGAGCGCAGGCCGATGGCATCGTGATCACGCCGTCGCATAACCCGCCACGCGACGGTGGCTTCAAATACAACCCACCCCACGGGGGGCCAGCCGACTCTGACGCCACCACATGGGTGGCCGATCGGGCCAACGAACTGCTGCGCGACGGCAACGCAGGAGTGAAACGCATCGGCATCGACTCGGCCCGCTCCGCCGACACCACCCACCTCCACGACTTTATGGGTGCCTACATCGCTGATTTGCCGAACATCATCAACCTCGACGCCATCCGCGGTGCCGACGTGCGCATCGGAGCCGACCCAATGGGAGGCGCGGCGGTCGACTATTGGGGAGCGATCGCCGAAGAGCACAACCTGAACCTCACCGTCGTCAATCCGGCCGTCGATCCAACCTGGCGATTCATGACCCTCGACTGGGACGGCAAGATCCGCATGGACTGCTCGTCTCCGTATGCCATGGCATCGTTGGTGGCCGCCAGAGCCGACTACGACATCGCAACCGGCAACGACGCTGACGCCGACCGCCACGGCATCGTCACCCCCGACCATGGGCTCATGAATCCCAACCACTTCCTGGCCGTAGCCATCGATTACCTATTCGCCAACCGTCCCGGATGGTCGGAGAGCATCGCCATCGGTAAGACGCTTGTGTCATCGTCGATGATCGACCGGGTCGCCGGCGGGCTCGGCCGCACCCTCGTCGAAGTGCCGGTGGGATTCAAGTGGTTCGTGCCCGGCTTGATCGACGGCACGATCGGCTTTGGTGGCGAAGAGTCGGCAGGAGCGTCATTCCTGCGCCAAGACGGAACGGTGTGGAGCACCGACAAGGACGGCCTGATCCTTTGCCTGTTGGCAGCGGAGATCCAGGCGGTAACCGGGAACAGCCCTAGCGAGCGCTACGGCGAGCTGACGGCGGTACACGGAGAACCGGCGTACCAGCGCATCGACGCCCCGGCATCAAGGGAGCAGAAGGCTCGGCTCAAAGCACTGACAGCCGACCAGGTTGTCGCCTCCGAGGTCGGCGGTGAACCGATAGCGGCCATCCTCACCGAGGCACCGGGGAACAACGCGGCGATCGGCGGCCTCAAGGTCCAGACCGAAAACGCCTGGTTCGCCGCCAGGCCGTCGGGCACCGAAGACGTCTACAAGATCTACGCCGAGAGCTTTCTCGGGGCTGAACACCTAGCCCAGGTACAAAGCGAGGCCAAGAGCCTCGTCGATCAGGTCCTTGGCTGAGGGCTCTCGGTTACTGCTCTGCTAGCTGGAAGAGGAACATAAAAGAGGCCTGCATCGTGATAGCGGCTGGCGTCCAAAGGTCCGATCTGGACGGGTCGTCGAGGCGAGCAAATTTGTAGGATTGCACCGCTGCCTTCACGCCAGCAAGATCGTCGAAGACCGCCCCAACCAGAGCAGCTGTGGACAGCTCAGCGACGATCGCAGCAGCGTGGCCCTTGGTGAGACCCATGTTGGGTTTGACCTCGAAACCAAGGCCGTCGACGGTCGCTTCGATCAGGGCCTTTGCCCGGACGGTCCGTTGGCTATCGGCGTCGTTGACCGCGGCCCGCAGAGCATCGGTGTCCCGTGATGGGGGAGTTCGAAGCAGCGTTGCCTTTATTAGCAGGCGCCGTAGATAATCAGGGCTGCTGATACCGATTTCGAAGTGAGTGTTGGCTAGCTGACGGAGCGCGTCGAGCGCGGCTTGTTGGCGGCCGACGGGATCCAGGTCGGATGAGTTGGCCAGATCGAGACCGGCCTGTACGACGGGGGAGTGCATGTCGGTATCGATGCCGGTGGCGTGCGTGAGGACTTCGATCCAGAAGTCATCGGACGTAGCCCAGATTCGGTTATGAATAGCGCTTCGATGCACGGTGAGGTCGTGCTGTTCCTGAAGGTGGCCCAGAACAGCCGAATAGCCCAAGGATTCAGGTCTTAGTTCGATCGGCCTCTGGAGCAGTAGCTCGACTCCGGCCGCGAGCACGAGTTCTTTCAGTTCTTCCCGAGACCGTCTGGTGGTTGATGATTCTGATTTGGGGCCAAGATTTGCTGCTGGCTCTTGCGCCTCTGGCTCGGGGAATGTCAGCGGTCCCGATGCTATGGGTTGACCGTCAGGCTCGTAGAAGAGGTCGAATAGGGCCATCAAACCCACTGAGAGGATAGGCCATGCCGCCGAATCGGCACCTGGCGCAATCTTGATGCTCACCGGGTCAGCGATGTCGTTGGATCCAGCCCCGTAGTTGAGGTGGCCGCCGACCAACATCAGAGCGCAACTGGATCGGATTGCGGCGACTACCTCCTCGGAAGTCGCTCCGTTCCTTGGGTGAAGGCCTAGCCGCTCCATGAGAACTGGGAATCGGGCCTTCGTGCCGAGAAATTCTTGTGATTGTCGATTCAGGCGATCCTGCAGCGGTGATTCGGCAGGTGCGGCATCGGTCTTGATAGCGATCGCCTTCGCAGAGAGCAGCTGCTCAAAGTGTGGCTGTTCCCTGGTCTCAAGAAGGAGGTGATTCCCGATCTGGTTTGCCAGCCGGCCCATGGCTTCGTACGTATCTAGCTTCTCACTCTCCGCAGAATCTAGGAGGGAGTCGATTGCGGCGTAGTCGATCGGCAACGTGGTCGGCATCTGGCCAACCGCGGCAGCCAGAACATCTTCACGGAAGGCATCGTGGTTCGGCCAGATCCGTTCGTGAACCGATGCGCGGGTCACCTTCACCCCGTACTCGGCTTCCAGATAGCCGAAGACCTTGGTGTAGCTGATGGAGTCTGTTCCGAGCTTCAGACCATCACGATCCAACAGTTCCAAACCCGCTTCGATGACAAGACTTCTTAGTGATTCCCTGTTTCGCCGGCGACGAGAATCAGCACCCGGCGCTTTGCCCGAGGTCACAAAGCCCGATCGGACTGGCCAGCGACCCGGTAGTGGTGGTTAGTTGTCATTGCGAGGGATTCCATCGGACCTTTCTGGATCGTTCTCTTGACAATCCGGGCAAAGTTCTGCATAGTTGCAACTGTGAGAATCACAGTCGCGTCTGGTTGGGGTGGCCTACTCCAAGCATGAGGCGACCTGTAATCTCCGGGCTGAATTATTTGCCCTGCAGGGGGTAACACTAGATTGTGAATCGTCGATTAGGCCGCCCCAAGAGGGAGCAGACCGCGGCGAGTGCATCAAGGCATACCATTTCGGCGCGCCCATAGTCAAGAAAAGCCCACGGTGACTTTCCTCACTCTTTGTGTATTTTGCCTACCCTAGGAGAAAGCGGTTCAGCAGGTCCTTGTCAAGGAGAGCTGAACCCGCCGCTTTACTCAGGGATGCGGTTGTTGATCTCTTCGGCTATGGCCTCGAGATCCATCTCCACGAATCGGCCCTGGAAATGACCGCTGACCACTCGAACCGATGATGGTCCGTCGTGGAAAGGCCCAAATCCCAGGGTGTCATCCTCAATGGCCCCTTCGGGCTGGATCGTGGCTGGCAGGTAGGCCACATTGACCGACAACTGTCGCGGCGGATAATCCCAGAATGCCTGGTCGTTAATCCGGCCGACACGATTCAGGGTTGTGCGCCGACCGGTCGACACCGGCTCGGCCATACGCAACAGCGTGGTGTATGCCTTTGACTTCACACCGCGGGCCAGCGCATTGGCCTTGGCCTTGGTGCCGACGTCGGTAATCTCGCCACCCTCGTCATCAAGACGGGCCAGGCTGAGTTGGTCATTGGTCAATCGACGAACCCAACTCTGCTTCATATCGGCTGGGTACTTCGGATAGTCCCGGCTGAAAGCTTGAATCATGAACAGGTTCGAAACCTCTTCGCCCTGCTCGACCAGCTTGGCCGCCATCTCCCAGGCGATCGTGCCGCCCATGCAGAAGCCGCCGATGTGATACGGCCCTTCCGGCTGATGATCTTTCAACTCGGCTATGTAGAGGTCGGCCATGCTGGCGATCGTGGTCAGCGGCTCTGCCACCCCATCGATGCCCTGAGACTGGAAACCGTTAACGTCGATGTCCGACCGCAGGTGGCGAGCCAGACGCTCGTAGGAGAGCACTGTGCCGCCGTGGGCGTGCACCAGATAAAGCGGCGCGCCGCCACCGGGACGGACCCGGACCCTGATCTTTGGCTTGGCTGAGGCCGCGGCGATCTTGGCTGCCGCTGCGGTTACAGCAGAGCTGCGGCCGGGGCTGGCGCCGTTTGAGTTGTCGGGCCCGGTGCCGGATCCGGCTCCGTTTGTCGCCGCACCGGTAGCTGATGCTCCAGCGCTTGCGGCGACCTCGTCCGCGGTGACTCCGGCCCCGTGGGCTTCGAGCACCGCTGCCAACTCGGCGAGGCTCGGCGCCTCAAGCACGGTCTCCACCGGCAACTCGACCCCGAACTGGCGGTCGATCTGGGTGAACATCTTGACCGCCATGAGCGAGGTGCCACCGAGCTCGATGAACTGGTCCTCAGGGGTGATCTCGTCGTGGCCTAGCAGCTGGTTCCAGATGGCCGCCAGCTTCTGCTCGGTGGGGGTCAGACCTTCGGTCGTCACCGTCGAAGCCTGCTGGGCCTGCGCTGCTTGGCGTGCTCCGCCAGCGGGTGCCGATCGAGCCAGGCCAAGATGTTCGAGCGGGATAGGGCTGATGATGGCGCTGGCGAGGTCGGAGGCCAGGAAACGCTCGAGCACATCGACAGCATCAGTCGCCGCGATGCCGCTTACCGCGGCCTTGGCTTGGCCATCGGCACTGAGCTGTTTGGTCATGCCGGTTCCAGTCCACGCCGGGTAGGCGATGGCTCGGACCCGGGCTTCGCTGCGAGCGAGGGCCTGCTGGAATGCGGTGCCAGCCGAGTAATCGACCTGGCCAGCTTCGGGATGGGTGGCGGCGATGGACGAGAACAACACCAGTTGCGAATCGGTGACCTCGGCCGCCGCTAGAAGCTGGAGCGAGCCGTCGATCTTTGGGTGCAGCACCGCTCGGGCGCTCTCGGGATCTTTCTGGGCCAGCAGGGCGTTATCGAGCACGCCACCGAGGTGGACGATCAGATCGAGGCCACCCATCTCATCAGCAAGACTGGAGATAGCGTCGACCACCGAGGCCTGGCTGGTGAACGCCAGCGTGGCGGCTCGGGCTGAGCTACCGAGTTCGGCCACTGCCGAACGATGCTCATCGGAAACGGGACGTGAGCTGGTAAGCGCAACCGTGTCGCCTCCGGCGACGAAGCTGCGAGCCAGTTCCATACCAATGCCGCCGAAGCCACCGACGAGAGCGATTTTGCGGCCCGAGGGCGAAGCCGAGCCCGGCGTCGTTGACGTCTCGGGAAGGTCGGCTCGCACATACTGCGGCGTCCAGCGAAGCTCGTGGCGTAGAACCTGGAGGGCTGAGTCGCCAGCGGCAACGGCTGCACCGAAGGTCTCGGCGTTTACGCCCGTGCCGACGTCGATCAACTTGGCGGAGATGGTCTCCATCTCCTGGTTTATGACCCGAACCGGACCCAGTGCGGCGGCTGCGGCCGGGTTGCTGCCGGGGCCCTGGAGCGGATCGACCATGTTGTCGGTAATGACCAGCAGGTCGACCTGATCGGCCATGTCCCACCCGGTCAGTGCCCGAGCGATGGCCATCAGCTCTACGGTCTGATCGGTGGGGTCATCGGAGCTCCACCAGTAGACGATCCGACCGGGGAGACCTTCGGCCTCATCGAGTCGAGACAGCTCGGCTTTGAACGAATCGACGGTCCAGCGGTCTGAGGCAGGCGTGGCCGTAGCCGAAGGGCCGAACTGGCCGAGCCACTGGGTGGCGGCGTTTTGACCGTCGCTGGACGGTGCACCGATTATCAGCGCGGTGGCCGAAGTCGGAGTGAGTGAACCGGCAGCCGGAGCGAAGCTCTCGACATGGGCCCAATCGGCCGATGACGAATTGCGTAGGTCATGGCCGGAGATGCCACCGCTGGCTTGCGTCTGCTGCTGAGCCGGAGCGGTGTAGTAGTAGTGTTTGCCTGCAAACGGATAACCGGGCAGCTGCAGTTTGCTGTCAGCTCCCGTACTGGCAGATAAGGCCGGAGCGGCGGCGGCACAGCCGACTGCGGTCAGCCAGGCCTTTGTCGACTGGGCGTGCACCAGGTCGTCGAGCTGACCGGTGCGTGGCGGCAGGGTTGAGCGGGTCTGATGGCGGCCGTTGCGCTTGTCGTGGGCGGTGACCAGGCCGGTGATGGTGGCGGCCGGGCCGATTTCGATGAATGCTCGTGGCCGGTCTTCCAGCAGAACGCCTAGCCCATCGGCGAAACGAACGGTCGAACGGACCTGCCGGGCCCAGTACTGATCGTCGGCTCGGTCGGCCTCGGAATACCAGTCGCCGCTGACGTTGGAGATGACCGGGATCTTGGGCTCCGACATCGTGATCGATGCCGCAGCTTCGGCGACCTTGGCCGCTGCCGACTCCATGGTGGCGGTGTGGAAAGCGTGTGAGGTCCGCAGCTCTCGGTAGGCGAGATCACGTCGATCGAGCTCCGCGACGAGCGTGGCAACCGCCTCATGGGTGCCGGCGAGCACCAGGGAGCGGGCGCCGTTCTGTACCGCAACCTCGATGCCGTTACCGAGAAGCGGCCGGATCGAGTCCTCGTCGGTTTCGATGGCCACCATGGCGCCAGACTCGGCGGCGAACATGGCGGTGGCTCGAACTGAAACCAGAGCGATGGTGTCTTCAAGAGACATGATCTCGGCCACCGCTGCTGCGGTGAGCTCGCCGATCGAATGGCCAAGCATTGCGGTCGGGGTCGCACCTTCGGAGATCCACCACTGGGCCAGGGCGTACTCGATGGTGAACAACGTCGGTTGGGTCAGCCAGGTTTCAGCCAGGCGAGCCTGGGCGGCCTTAGTTTCGTCTTCGGAGGCGCCCTCAGGCAGCCACATCTCGGTGCGGATGTCGACATCGATGTGGCTCTCGAACAGCTCGGCGCAACGATCGACGGCATCTTTGAATACCGACGACGACTCGTAGAGGCCCCGGCCCATACCAACGCGCTGGGAACCCTGCCCGGTGAATAGGAACACCACATCGCCAACCGGGTTGCCGTCGGCATCGGGCTCTGCGGCGCCACCGATATCGGCGGCCATTGGGCTGGCCTTGGTGGTCAGCGCCTCGATCAGGCCGTGGCGATCTGCGCCGTAGACAAACCGCTTTTCCTGATGGGGAGCGCGGGCTGCCAGGGTGGCGGCGACGTCGGCGAGGCGGAGCTCGGGATGATCGCTGAGATGCTGTCCGACGGCGGCGGAAAGAGCATCGAGATCGTTCTTGGTCCTGGCGGTCAGCGTTAGCGGAACGACGGCCTCGTCAGCGCCGTTGTCATTAGCAGCTGGGCGTTCGATCAGCGGAGCGGGCTGGGCCTCTTCAACGATGATGTGGGCGTTGGTGCCGCCCATGCCGAGCGAGGTGATGCCTGCCCGCCGGGGTCGCTCGCCTCGGGTCCAGGGAGCGTTCTCCGCTGCCGGTTCAAACGGCGTCGATTCGAAACCGATCTGAGGGTTGGGCTTCGAGAAATGCAGGGTCTTTGGCAGCAGCTCGTTTTCGAGGCTCAGCACCACCTTGATGAGCGAAGCCATACCGGCCGCGGCGTCGAGGTGGCCGACGTTGCTCTTGACCGAGCCGATCTTGCAGTAGCCGGTCTTGTCGGTTTCGGCGCTGTAAGCCTGGGTCAGGGCGGCGACTTCGATCGGGTCACCGAGGTATGTGCCGGTGCCGTGGGCTTCGACGTAGTCGATGCTCTCAGCGCTGACATCTGCCGCGGCCATGGCCTCGGTGATTGCCGCCGCCTGCATGCTCACGCTCGGGGCGGTGAAGTCGGACTTTTCGTTGCCGTCGTTGTTGATGGCCGAGCCGCGGATGATGGCCCGGATATTGTCGCCATCGGCGTATGCGCTCTTTGCCAGCTTCAACACCACGCCGCCAACGCCGCTACCGAAGATGGTGCCGCTGGCATCGGCGTCGAAGGCTCGACACTTGCCGTCCTTGGTGAACACGCTGGCATCTTCGTAAAGGTGGCCGGTCGCCAGTGGCACCCGCACCGCAGCGGCGGTGACCAGCGCCATGTCGGACTCGCGAGACAGCAGGCTCTGAGAGGCGTAGTGGATGGCCACCAGAGAGGTTGAGCAGGCGGTCTGAACCGTTAGAGCTGGGCCCTGCAGGCCAAGCTTGTAGGAGAGTCGCGTGGCGAGGAAGTCTTTGTCGTTGCCGAGCAGGGTCGGCAGATAGTCGACGTTGAACTGCTGGTTCAGACCGGTGTTGATGAAGTAGGTGTTCATCGCTGTTCCGGCGAAAACACCTATGCGGCCGTCGAAAGTCCCCGGGTCGTAGCCAGCGTTTTCGAACGCCAAGTAGCCGTTCTCCAACAGCTGACGCTGCTGAGGATCGATGCTCTTTGCCTCCTTCGGGGAGTAGCCGAAGAACTCGGCGTCAAAATTGGCGGCGTTCTCCAGAACCGGAGCGGCCGGAACGTAATTCGGATCATCGACCAGCTCCGGATCGACGCCAGACTCCAGCAACTCATCGCGACTGAACCACGTAACGCAGTCGGTGCCATCGACCAGGTTCTTCCAGTATTCGTCAACGTTCTTGGCCTTGGGGAACCGCCCGGCCATGCCGATAATGGCGATGTCGAAATCGGAGTACGGGCCCTCTGGGGATTCAGCATCCATTTTTTAAGTTCCTGATTTGGAGATTGTTAGCTTCTGCCGCGACCGCGTTGCACCGGCATCTGCCGGCGTTGCGCACCACGTTCACGAGACTCTTCCTGTCGCTGACCTTGATCGTCACCGGTGAGGCGACGAATCGTGGGTCGATCGAACAGATCGACGAGCTTGAAGTCGTCGATGGAGTCGTTGGCCTGAATGGCCGAGATCAGTTCAACGGCGAGCAGCGACGTTCCGCCGAACTCGAAGAAGTTGTCGTCGATGCC
>JBOEHD010000060.1:7071-46750 GCA_050633745.1 Acidimicrobiales bacterium | reverse complement strand
GGCCAAGGGTCGTTGGTCGATCGGTGCCCGGGTTGCCGGCCGGGGGTTGCGGGTTGCGCCCTGGCAGGGTGATCCGTTCGTGGCGCTGATCGGACCGGTCAAGTCCGGACGAGCCCCCACATCGGTCGAGATTCACCGCTGCCTGACCTCCCTGCAACAGCGGGGCGTGTACCACGCGGTGACCCCGGCCCTGAGCCCGTTCGAGGCCGAAACCTTCTTCGGGGCCGGATTCAAACTCTTCGAGCGGCTCCACCTACTGTCCTGCCCGGTCAACGCCGCCACCGACCGACCGGCCGACGCCTCGGCGAAACTGATCGCCGGCCGATCGTGGCACGACCGGACCGTGCTGGAGGTCGACGCCAGAGCCTTCAAGGGATTCTGGCGGTTCGACAAGCTGGCACTGGCCGAGGCCAAGACCGCAACCCCGTCACGCCGGTACCGGGTGGCGAAGCTCAACCGCAAGGTCGTCGGTTACGCGGTCACCGGGCGGGCCGGGGGCCGGGGCTACCTCCAGCGGTTGGCGGTTGATCCCACCGTCCAGGGCAAGGGCATCGGCAAGCTGTTGGTCGCCGATTCCTTCCAGTGGTTGCGCAGACGAGGCGCCGATCTTTCCCTGGTCAATACCCAGGAGACCAACACCCGGGCCCTCGGGCTCTACGAGAGCATCGGATACCGGAGACAGCCTGAGGGGCTGCTGGTACTCCGATGGGATCCAGGAGCTCGGTGATCCGAAGGTCCCGGCGGACCCGACGGACATCAGCGCACAATTTCAGAGGCATAAACGACCCGAAACGGTTTGCGGCATTCGCCGCGCTTGTATCGCTAACTCTCGCGGTGGTTCTCGGGATTCTCGCTACTGCAAATCCGGCTGCCGCCGCTGAGCCCGGACCGGACTCGATCGAGGTGGTCGACCAGACAACCTTCGTCGCCGCCGACGGATCCCTCTCCCTGCATCTGCTGATCACCGCTGGCGAGCAGCCGACCAACTCAGTCGAAGGCTACGAGATTGGCGTTACCGTCCATGGCCTTCTGGGTTCGGAGGACGAGGTCGACGAGCCGCCGGTCCAAGCTCTCAATCGAATGGACCCGATCGAGCTTCCGTCGCTGCTGACCAGTGGCGGCGGCCACTATCACCTCGAAGTTCCGGTGCGCTCGGGTTCACCGTTCGATGGTCTCGACCGAGTGCTGCTGCCGACACCCGGGGTGTATCCGGTTTCGGTCGAGCTGCGTAATGAAGACGGCCCGTTGGCGGCCATCAAGACCCACCTGGTCAGACTCCCTCAGATAACCAACGCCGAAGATCAAGAGGCCACCGGCGCCGACCCCGGCGCCCCGTTACCGGTGGCGCTAGTGCTCAACGTATCGACCGCTGAAGGCCTGACCCTGCCTGCGGTTCAGCAGTTGCTGATCAACCATCCAACGACGCCGATGACCGTCGTTCTCCAAGAAGGTGTCGAGAATCAGCTGCGGTCCGACCCTGAACTGGCCGCGGCGTTTGTGGCCGCGCTGGCAGGTCGGCCGGTACTGGCGGTGCCACCCATCGATCTCGACCCGTCGGCGTTGGCCGAGATCGGCCAACCGGAGCTCTACGCCCGGTCGACCAGAGCGGCCCGAGCCAACCTGGAAGAGTTGGGATTGACGGTGGCCGAAGGCATCACCCTGCTCGGTGCCCCGCTCACCGAAGCAGGCCTGACCGACGTGAGCGATCTAGGCTTCGACTCGATCCTCGATATCGAAGCGGCATCGTTCAATAGTGGGCTGCTGAGTACCAGAGACAAACGTATCCAGGTGATCCGAATCGATCCGCAGCTCAGTCAGATCCTCGGCGGAGGCACCGACGGCCCCTACCGGGCCAACCGGATTCTGGCCAGGCTGACAATGCGGGCCCTGGTCGACGATGCCCCCGTGGTCCTCGGCGGCTCGGCGCTTGGCATCGACCCCGGCCCGTCGATCGACGCCTTCCTTCGAGCGCTCAACCAGCCGGGGGCGCCGCAACCGATCCTGCTGTCCGACGCCATCATCGAACCGGCGACCCGGCTCGCCGAGCGACCGCAGCAGGATCTTCGACCTATCGCCGGACGCCTCGTCGCCCTGCAAGCCAAGCTCGCCACCTATGAGAGCTTCTTCAGCGGCGGCGGCAACACCCCCGACTACTACCGGTCGCAGATCCTGTCCGGCCTGACCAGGCAACGCAACCCTGCCGATCGGCGGCGGACCCTGGAATCGCTCGACGCTCAACTCGACGATGACATGGCGGTTATCGAACTGCATGACGGGGCGCCGCTCACCCTGGCCGCCCGTTCGGCCCCGATCCCCATCATCATGGAAAGCACCGCAGGCGGGCCAAGAGAAGTGCTGCTTCGCTTCAATAGCGACAAGGTAGTGGCGACCGAGGGCCAGCAGATCGTGACCATCGAACCTGGCACAAGCTCGATCGACGTTGAGCTTGAAGCTCGATCGCTTGGCATCTCACCGCTCGAAGTAACGGTGTGGACCCCCGATGGGGGCATACTGTTGGCCAATACCCGGTTCGAGATTCGGTCGACCGCCGTTCCGGGGCTTGGTTTGCTGGTATCGGTTGGAGCGGTCGGCCTGCTCGGAGCATGGTGGGTAGTCGATATCAGAAGACGCCGAGGCGACGAGGACGAACCGCCGGTTGGGCCTCCGGTCGGCCCGCTGACCGGTGCCCACATGGGCGGCTAACGACCGAGATGATCGCCGACATATCCAGGGCTAGCGTGTAGGGGTGTTCTCCTCGCCGACCTGCAATAGGTTCTGCACCGCGGACCTCGGCGCCAACCCAGGCGGAGGTCCGCCCTGTGGTTGACCCCGGTCAGGGCATAGGCGGGGCCAAGGCCGAGGCAGGCATGGTTCTTGGCGGCCGCTATCAGCTGGTCAGCCCCATCGCGTCCGGTGGTATGGCTCAGGTTTGGCGGGCGCAAGACCTGTCGCTGGTCCGGCAGGTAGCGATAAAGATCCTCCACCCACATCTGGGTACCGACGACGCGTTCGTGGCCCGGTTCCGCCGTGAGGCTGTGGCGTCGGCCCGACTCTCGCATCGTTCGATCGTCGCCATCTACGACACGCTCAGCGAGGGCGGCCTTGAGGCCATCGTCATGGAGCTGATCGAGGGCCGGACACTGCGAGCTGTTCTCGACGAAGCCGGGGTGCTGCCACCGGCCGACATTGTCGACGTCGGGGTTCAGATCTCCGCCGCGCTGGCTGAAGCTCATCGAGCGGGCATTGTGCACCGCGACATCAAGCCGGCCAACATCATGGTCGGCACCGATCGTCGCATCATGGTTACCGACTTCGGCATAGCAAAGGCTCAGGCCGACGCCGACCTAACCCACACTGGCACGCTGCTCGGCACCGCAAAATATTTGGCCCCCGAACAGGTGGCGGGCCAGGCCGTCGACGCCAGAGCCGACATCTACGCTCTCGGCATCGTGCTGTTCGAAGCGGCCACAGGCAAGCCTCCATTCCTCGCTGAGACCGATGCAGGCACCGCCCTCGCTCGGTTGCAGGGCGAGGTCCCCCGCTGCCGCCATCTCCGGGCGACCGTGCCCGTCGGCCTCGACGAAGTGATCGCCAGAGCCATGGCCCGCGAACCCGACGATCGATACGAACGGGCCACCGCGTTGCGAGCCGCGCTGTCCAGGGTCGACCTGACCCACGTCCGCACCGACACCGCCGACCTCGGACCAACCACCGGCACTCCCGCTCCTGGCTCCGGGGCGCCACGACCGGTAAGCCCACCGACCGGATCGTCGCGGACCCAGACCGGGCCGGTCACATCTCGGAGCGGATCGGGCGGCGCCGCGCCGGTGCCACCACCGGGCACCGCGGTATTGACCACCCGAGCGCAACCACGACCGCAGCAGGCCGGCAGACCGCCAGGCAAGCTCACCCGGAAACAACGCAAGGCGGCGAAGAAGGCCAACAAGTACGGCGCGCCTGTCCCGCCGGCGCTCCCGAGTCGTCAGGGTCGGCCGCCCGCCGGAACGACGACCGGGGTTCCCCGCGGCATGCCCGCTGGCAAGCCACCCAGAAAAGGGGTCATGCCGATCGAGGGTCGTCAGCGGCCGACCAAAACCATCGTCGCCGCGCTGATCATCGGCGGCCTGCTGGTGTCTGGCGTGTTGCTGATCTCGCTTCTCGACCAGAGCCAGGACGACGCCGGAGACCTTGTGGCACCGGTCATCGTTAGCGCAACACCGTTCGACCCCGAAGGCGATGATGGCGCGGAAAACAATGATCTGGCCCCAAACGCCATCGACGGCGACCCGGAATCCCGATGGCGAACCGCTCGCTATAACCGAGCCGAGTTCGCCGGACTGAAATCGGGCGTTGGCCTGATCCTCACCCTCGAGAACGCATCGTCGCTGTCCAATCTCGAGCTGCTCACCGGCAACGAAGGCTGGGACGCTCAGATCTTCGTCGGCGACGAATTTGGGCCAAACGACGCCGGATTCGACCTGGAAGCACTTGGCGACCCGGTTGCAACCGTTGAGAGTGGCGGAGAAAACGAATCGATCTCGCTCGATGGCCAGTCGGGTTCTGCGGTGTTGCTATGGATTACCGAAACCGGCACCTCGATCAATATCAACGGTGACCGGGTTTTCCGGTTCGTGGTATTCGAAGCCACAGTCCAGTAACAAACCGCAGTCCAGTAACAACCACCTCTCAATCTGCGACATAACTGGCGATATGCGCTGACGTTCTATCGATCTCGTTCTATGCTGCGCCCATCGAACGGACCGACGAGCAGCTTGTCACCAGGGCTCAGAGCGGCGATACGAGTGCGGTAGACGAACTCTTAAGACGCCATTACGACCGGCTCTATGCCGTCTGTCGTCGTGTCGCGGGCAACGACGCCGATGCCGCCGACGGTTGCCAGGAAGCACTGATGGCCGTCGTTCGTGGCCTACCTCGTTTCGATGGTCGCTCGTCGTTCAAGACCTGGAGCTACCGGGTGGCCACAAACGCCTGCCTTGACGAGATCCGCCGTCGCAATCGCCGGCCGATAGCGATCATGGAGATGCCGGAGCCAAGCTCCGATGACCCTTTGCTCGACCAGCAAACCGCCGACAAAATCACTATCGACGATGCCATGAAAGAGCTCTCTGAGGAGTTTCGCCTACCGGTGGTGCTCAGAGACGTAGGTGGTATGGACTACGCCGAGATCGCCCTGACCCTGGATATACCCCCAGGGACGGTTCGTTCCCGCATCGCCCGTGGCAGAAAGCAGTTATCGCAGATTCTCGGGAACCAGAACGCCCCCGACCAACGTCATACCGATACATGACCGACGACGACCTCGACCTCCTTGCGTCCGTTTATCTGGACGGCGAAGCCACCCCTGAAGAGGTGGCTATGGTCGAGCGCGATCCGGATCTGATGGCTAGGGTCGCCGAACTTCGAGCGATCAGCGAGCAGGTCTCGATCACTCCGGCACCGTCGAACGCGGCCATGAAAGAACAGCATCTGGCCGCCGCCCTCGCCGAATTCACCGCCACCGGCACCGCGCAGCAAGAGGGAGCCGGTCAGACACCTCAGAGCGAGAGCAGCGTGCCCTCGTTGGCCGAGAAACGGCGCGAACGTGAGGCTCGCAAGGCCGAAAGATCGTCCTCTCAAAGAATGCCGCAGTGGTTGACCGCGGCCGCGGCGTTCATTCTGATCGGCGGCGGCGTGATCTTCCTAGCGGGCCGCACTGGCAGTGACGACACAACCGAAGCAGCGTTTGACACTACCGACGACAGTGATGACGCGTCCGACGAGGCCGCTAGCTCGGCGATGGTAGAAAGCGACTCGCCCCAGCAAGAGGCGATGCCCGCAGCAGACTCCGACGCCACGGCCGAGGATGCGATGGAAGAGGAAGCCATGGACGACAGCGCCATGGACGAGGCCGCCGAGGAAGGCGCCTTCGATGAAGTCACGCCCCGCGACGACGATGACGGAGCGTCATCATCGGAAGCGGCACCGTCGACCACAGCCACCTCGCGAACCGGGGGCTTGTTCCCCGAGGACCCTGTGATGAGCTACAGCTCGGTTCCCGACCCTGACAGCGTGCTGGCCGAACTCCCGGACCCACGACCCGACCTGCTTGCATCACGCTGCGGGCTGGATCTCAACGACGAGATTGACCTAGAGATCATCGGTTACCTGCCGATCGAAATCGCAGGCGAACCGGCCGAAGTGTTCGCGGTATTAACCCAGGATGGTTCTGACTCGGCGATCATCGTCGACGAAAACTGCGAAGAGCTGGCCCCGGGCAATTGAACCCAGCGGCGCCGCTTGGTACCACTGTTTGAGCACTCTTGTCCGGACATGTGACAAGTACTACATCTCAGTACAAACCTGCCGACATACCCTTTAGGGAAGCATCCGCCCGTTTGACCGTGGGCGCAAGTTAACCACGATCAATCAAAAGGGTCTTGATGTCTATCGAAACTGCGGCGCAGCCAGCCGCGCTCGGCTTCCGCCCGGACGCCCTCACTAAGGCTGCATGGGTACCGAATCCGAAAGCCAACCTCATGTCTGGCTTGGTGGTTGCACTCGCGCTGATTCCAGAGGCGATCTCGTTCTCGATTATCGCCGGAGTCGACCCCAAAGTCGGGCTCTACGCCTCATTCAGCATCGCCATTCTGATCTCGTTCACCGGTGGCCGAGCAGGCATGATTTCAGCGGCAACGGGAGCCATGGCTCTGGTCGTTGTTTCCCTGGTCGCCGATCACGGCATCGGCTTCCTCTTCGCCGCAACCATCCTGGCAGGCATCATTCAGGTAGCCCTCGGCTGGCTGGGTGTCGGCGAGTTGATGCGGTTTGTGCCTCGAACGGTGATGATCGGCTTCGTCAACGCTCTGGCCATTCTGATCTTCCTTGCTCAGGTTCCCCACATCTTTCTCTCTGGCGACTCACACGGCGGCGACGTGCTCGAAGAGGCCACCAGCGGCGGTCAGCTGCCAATGAACCTGGCATTCATCGCCGCCGGGTTGGCCATCATTTACGGTCTGCCCCGAATCACAAAAGCGGTGCCATCACCTTTGGTGGCCATCGTGGTCCTGGCCGCTGTGGCCATCGGCTTCGGAATCGATCTGCCAACGGTCGGCGACATGGGCGAACTGCCAGACGCGCTGCCCTGGGTTGCTCTGCCAGAGGTGCCGTTCACCATCGAGACATTGCAGATCATCCTGCCGTTCTCCATCACCCTCGCTCTCGTCGGACTGCTGGAGAGCCTGCTCACCGCCCAGCTGCTCGACGATCTGACCGACACCGATTCTGACAAGAACCTCGAATCCCGAGGTCAGGGCATCGCCAACGTGGTTACCGGGTTCTTCGGTGGCATGGCAGGCTGCGCCATGATCGGCCAGTCGATGATCAACTACCGCACCGGCGGCCGCACCCGTCTCTCGACGCTGGCCTCTGGTGTCTTCCTTCTGATCTTGATCCTGGTCCTCGGCGACTGGGTGGCCAGAATCCCTATGGCTGCCCTGGTGGCAGTGATGATCATGGTGTCGATCGGAACCTTCAACTGGGCCAGCATCAAGCCGGACATGCTCCGCTCCATGCCTCGCACCGAAACCGCGGTCATGGCCGCAACGGTGCTGATCGTGGTTCTGACCCACAACCTGGCATACGGCGTCGGTGTCGGCGTGCTGCTATCCGCAGTGTTCTTCGTCCGCAAAGTGGCCCACGTTGTTCAGGTCACAAGCGTTGTCGATCCAGACAATACCGAGCGACTATTTACCGTCAGCGGCGAGCTGTTCTTTGCCTCGACAAACGATCTGGTCCACTCGTTCGATTACGACGCGGTAAAGGTCAAGCGGGTCGAGATCGACCTGAGCCAAGCCCGGATCTGGGATTCGTCTTCGGTTGTCGCTCTCGACGCCGTGGTTGCCAAGTTCGCCGAACGGGGCATCGACGCCCACCTGGTCGGCCTCAACCGCCATGCCGAGGCGCTGCATTCCAAGACCACCGGCAAAATGAACGCTGGCCACTAGTACCGGCCACTATCGCCCGTCTGGCTAGCGGTACAGCTCGGGAGCCTCGGGCAGTTCCACTGCCACCTCGGCGTTGCGCTCGATCGATCGCTGAGCGGCGTCGGCGACGACCTGGGCTGCGTAGCCGTCCCACACGGTCGGTCCTCGGAAAAGATCATCTCGTATCGAAGCGACCCAGTCTTCGATTTCGAGCCGATAGGCGTCTTCGAAACGGGCGAACCAGTCCATGCCGACCGGTAACGATTCGGCTCCAGCCCGTCGCTCAACCGAGCGGGGGTGGGGCAGGGTTGCCGCCATGCCACCGAGCGCCGACACTTCGACCTGGACTTCGTAGGCGAAACCCTGATCTTCGAACTCGATCACCCCTAGGCCGCCACCGGCCAGGTTGCAGATCATCAACACATCGCGAAACCCGTCCGAGCGTTCAACGACATGGACCCGGACGGCGACGATCTCGTCGCCAGCCAACCAGCGGATGCTGTGAATATCGTGGATCAGCGACTGCGCAAACAGTAGCTCGACCGGGCGAGGAGCGGCGTCGACATTGCGGTGCACACAGCGAATCTTGGTGATCTGGCCTAGTTCCGCCACGCTGGCAGCGACCTGGCGGTGAGCTGGGTCGAGCTCTCGCATAAAGCCAACCCGGACCAGCTTGTGGCCTGCGGCCAGCTCAGCATCGAGAATTGAACGAGCCTGAGCCAGGGTCGCTCCCAGCGGCTTTTCGATCAGGCATGGCTTCCCGGCAGCGATGGCGGCGTTTGCGAACTCGGCGTGGCTTTCGTCAGACGATGCGATGATCACCGCGTCGACGTCGGGGGCGGCGATCAGCTGCATCGGATCGACCACTCGGGCCCCGGTCCGCTCGGCCACCGACTCGGCGGCGGCAACAAAAACATCGGCGACGGCAACGACGCTACAGCCCGGTTGGCGAGCTGCGTTACCGGCGTGCCAACTACCCATACCGCCGCACCCGATTACTCCGATTCCGATCATCGGTACAGTATGCATATGGCAACCTGCGCATTCATTGGTCTTGGCAATATGGGCTACCCGATGGCCGGTCATCTGGCTTCGGCCGGACACACCGTCCGGGTCTACAACCGCACCGCGGCTAAGGCCGAACAGTGGGCGGGCGAGCACAGCGGCAGCCACCACCCAACCCCGGCCGAAGCGGCCGCCGGCGCCGACTTTGTGTTCATCTGCGTCGGCGCCGACGATGACGTGCGAGCCGTCGTCTACGGCGACGACGGTGCCCTCGGAGCCCTTGCCGCTGGTGCAGTGATCGTCGATCACACCACGGCCTCGGCCACTTTGGCTCGGGAGCTAGACGAGGCATGCGGCGAAAAGGGCGTGGGCTTTGTCGATGCACCCATTTCCGGCGGCCAGGCCGGAGCGGAAAACGGTCAGCTCAGCGTGATGTGCGGTGGCGCCGACGACGTCTTCGCCAAGGCCGAGCCGGTGATCGACCACTATGCAAAGGCGGTCACCCTCCTCGGGCCGGCTGGGGCAGGTCAGCAGACCAAGATGGTCAATCAGATCCTTTGCGCCGGGGCGATTCAGGGTGCCGCCGAAGCGTTGGCTTTCGGTGAGCAGGCCGGTCTCGACCTCGACCTCGTGCTGCAGGCGGTAACCCAGGGCGCAGCTGGCTCGTGGTACCTGTCGAACCGGGGCGAAACCATGGTGCGAGACGAGTTCGACTTCGGATTCGCCGTCGATTGGATGGCCAAGGATCTCGGCCTGGTGAAGGCCGAAGCCGAAGCTCTCGGTGCCGAAACCCCACTGACCGAACTGACCGCCGGTTACCTGGCAGATTCACAGGCCGCGGGCGACAACCGTATGGACGCCACGTCCATCATCCGTCGCTATCGCTCGCCGTCGGACTAAATCACCCAGACAAAGGCAGGACTGCGCCGCGGTGACCCCAGCGCGGCGGTACCGGCAGCTGAATTCGGTTTCACCTAGCGCAGACAATCGGCGCCAGTTGCTAGAGCCCGAGCAAATCTCGGACCGATCGTCGCGGAATTGTCTGCGCAAGGTGAAACGCCAGCCAGGACCCGAACCTCAGCAGACCCCAGCAGTTCACCGGGCCCACCCGGTCTTTCGGCCCCCCAGGGCCGAAAGCCGCAGCTAGTCGGCCGAAGGCCGACTAGCCCTTGACCGAACCGGCCAGCAGACCGCGGACGAAGAACTTCTGCAGCGAGAAGAACACGACCAATGGGAAGAACGCCTGCACAAACGCGCCGGCTGACAGCAGGTGCTCGTTGCGGCCGTAGTCGCCTGCCAGGTTGGCGATGGCGATGGTGGTCGGCTGAACAGCCCGGTTGGCGCCGGTCATCGTGTTGGCGATCAGGAAGTCGTTCCAGGTCCANNCGCCAGAAGATGGTGAAGTGGTCGGCGCCGTCGATGCGGGCCGATTCGAACACATCCTTCGGTAGACCGGAGATGTAGTTGTGCAGCAGGAAGATAGCGAACGGCAGCCCGAACCCGGTGTGGGTCAACCAGACCGCAGCCGAGGTCCCGACCAAACCGAAGTCGGGGATCAGCGTGACGGTTTTGTCTAACAGGGGCACCGTCAGGTGAGCGCCACCGGAGTACAGCTGCAGCAGCGGGATCAGTGCGACCTGTAGCGGAACCGCCAGCAGCGAAACGGTGGCGATGAACAGCCACTGTCGGCCAGGGAACTCGATCCAGGCGAACGCATAGGCCGCGAAACAGGCGACGGCGATCGGGATGATCGTCGCCGGAATGGAAATGGCGAACGAGTTGGCAAGCGAATCGATCAACGAGTTGGTCGAGTCGGAGGTCAGCACCTCTCGGTAGTTGTCGAGGTTGGTGCCGGTTTCGTCGCTGAAGACCTTCCACCAACCGGAGTTGCGCTGATTGTCGCGTCCACGGAATGAGTTCACCGCCAGGCCGAGGGTCGGGATGCTCCAGATCACCACGATGCCCCAGAGGGCGCCGGTGGGAATGGAACGGAGTACGCGGTAGATGGCGCCGCCGATGCCGCCGCCGGAATTGTCAGGAGTGCTATCGAGTGCAGCCATGATCAGACCTGCGCTTTCTGCATTTGGCGGATGTTGTAGATCATCACCGGCAGCACCGAGAGGAACAGGACAATGGCGAGAGCGGAACCGACGCCCCGGTCACGGAATGAAAACGCTTCGGAGAACATCTGGTTGGCCAGCACCTGCGTCTCGAACTGACCGTTTGTGATCACCTTCACGATGTCGAACACCTTCATGACGACCACGATGGTCGTAGTGACGACCACACCGAGCGTCGGGAAGATCTGCGGCAGGGTGATGCGCCAGAAGATCTGCGATTCGGTCGCTCCGTCGACGCGGGCGGCCTCGAGGAACTCGGTCGGTACCGCCTTGATAGCCGCCGACAGGATGACCATGGCGAAACCGGTCTGGATCCAGATGAGGATGACCATCAGCCAGAAGCTGTTGAACGGAGACTCCTGCACAAAGAAGATCGTGTTTGGTACCTGCTCACCGGTGGATCGAAATTCAAAGCCGCCGACGCCGGGACCGATGAACCGGTACGTGAACCAGCCGAGCAGTGCGCCAACGGTGAGGGCCGGAGCGACCCCTTCAAGGACGCCAAGGCGGAGGTTACGCACCAGGAATGCGGCGATGCCCAGCAAGAGCAGCACCAAGACCACCGAGACGATGATGGTCGGTAGACCGTTGCCGGTGCTTAGTCGACCGAGGCCAACCCATAGGGCATTCAGCACGCCGGTCTGAGGCTTGGACACGTCTCGGGCGGTGTAGACGGCCCGCCAGATGATGCTGGCGCCGACGAACGAGATGGCCATCGGCATGAAGATGAGGGCCTTGGCAACCCGTTCGAACCGGCCTCGATCAGCCAGGACGGCGATGGCCAGTCCAAGACATGCCGAGGTCAGCGTTACGGTGAAGACCCACCAGAGGTTGTTAATAATCGTTCCCCTGGCGGTGGAGAAGATGGCGAACGCTAGGGCGACGATGCCGAGCCCGACCGGCGTAGCGGAGACTCCAGACACCTGGTAGCTGTAGCCGTTCCTACGGCCGAGAATCACGCCGACGATCGCCCCCAGCAGCAGCAGCGGAACACCGATGAGGGTCAGCCTGCTGGTCAGGACGGCGCTGAAGCCTTCGAAGTCGAAGCTTTCCTCGTTTAGTTCGTTGCCGAAGATCTGGCCGTAGTTGCCGAGACCGACATAGCTCGCGCTCTGAGCATCCTTGAGCGACAGCAGAAAGGTCCGACCGGCCGGGATGACCAGCGTGATCATGATGAAGCTGAGGGCCGGGGTTAGGAAGATCCAGGCCCGGGCGCTCTCGTCGACTTTGGTTCGACCAGGGAGATCGGCCAGCGGACGCCATCCGATCCAGAGCCCGATAAGCGCTGCCGGCACGATGGTGGCGACGATGGCCCACAGTTGCGGTCCGGTTGGGTCGAACGCCGGTGCGCCGAAGGCACCGACGAGCCAACCGAGAGCGGCGCCGAGCAGGGCGGTTTTGGGAAGCCCACGTCCTCGGAGCAGCGACGGCAGCGAGAACAACGCGGCGCCGATCAACGTATAGGCGATGAGCGAGACGATCTCGAATTCAGGGCGAAAGGCTCGGAAGGTTGAGCTACCGATGAGGGCCCCGATCCCCACGCCACCGGCCAACCCGATCAGTCGGCGTCGGTTCGTGTCGGCCTCGGCACCGAGGACCCAGCCGATAGCGGCGCACAGTAAGCCGCCGATGATCGGCCACCAAAGGATGCGAGCGAAGAACTCGCCAGCGACTTCATCGGTGCGGGTCAGCCCGATGGTGAGTCCGAGAATGCCGAAGCCTGCGGCGACCGGCAGCATCAGCGCCGGTGTGCCCTGGTAGACCGCCAGAGCCTTACCGATGAGCAGGCCAAACAGGGCCATTACGATGAGCATCGTGAGCGGCGGCCAGATGTTGACCACCGAATCGATGGCATCGGCCACCGACTGACGGGGGCCGAGGACTCGTAGGATCCGGTTCCCGTCGAGCATGAAGAACAGTAGGAAGCCGCTGAGACCGAAAGCGATGGCCAGGAAGCGACGCCAGTTTTCTGTCGCCTGTTTGAAGAGCAGGTTGGCGCCTACCCAGAGCCCGGCGCTGGCCGACACGGCGATGAAGACGTTTATGAGGGTGGTGACGATCTTGTCGATGACACCCTCGGCCTGCGTCGATCCCATACCGCGGATCACCAGAGCGGCGGCCAACATGGCGATGGCCGGGGCGGCGAACACCCAAAGGCGAGGGGTTTGGCCGCTACCAGCAGCAGCTGCCGCCAGAAGCTCATCGGCATCGGAGGACACCGTCATCGACGCGTCGGCATCGACTTCCAGCAGGTCCGAGATCGGGCGCCATGCGGCCCAAAGCCCGAGCAGGGCACCGGGGACGATCGAAGCGACAATGGCCCAGAGCTGACCAGCCAGCGGATTGATGTCGGCCAAGCCAAAGGCACCGACGACCCAACCAAAAGCCGCGCCGAGGATGGCGCTGTGGATGGCTGAGCGGCCGCGGAAGGCGGCGACCATGGCGAATATAAGCGAACCGACCACCAGCCCTACCAGCAGGCTGGTGGCATCGAACTCCGGTCGGAAGGCTCGAAAGACCATCGCCCCGACTATCAGGCCGGTGAGTCCACCGGCGGCGGCGCCGACCTGGCGGCGAAGCATGGTGTTTTCGATGCCAGCAAGTACCCAGCCAAAGGCTGCACCAAGGGCGATACCGACCAGAACCCAGAGATACCGAACGCCTAGCGTCCGCAGTACCTCGGCGACTTCCAACACGCCGAACAGCAGCAGACCGCCGAGACCACCGAGTACCGCCGCTGCCGGGCGAGCCCCAAGACCCCTCAACTTGTCGATCACTTTGTTTCCCACACCACTTCTCCCCCAGATGACGCCTCACGCAACGATGCCCGGCTAACCGAAGCATCCATTCGAAACGTGTCTACCCACTGCAATAACGCACTCTCAACAAAAGCACAACAGCCGGGTCCACTGATTCCAGTGGCCCCGGCTGTTCATGTACTACTTGTTACTTACCTGGAACTTAGCCTCTGAAGGCTTACGGCCAGGAAGCTTCGATAGCTGCGGCTGCCTCGGCGGCATCCTGGTCGCCGTTGACGGCTGCGGTGCCTTCGCTCCAGAAGGTACCGGCGCCGACGCCAGCTGGCATCAGGTCGGAAGCGTCGAAGCGGACGACCTCGGCGGTGGCCAAGATGTCGAGGAAGGAAAGCTCGAGTGCTTGGTAAGCGCTCTCGTCCTGGCCTTCAGCTGCGGACAGGAAGCCGGAGAGGCCGCCACCCTTAAGGGCGGTCTGAGCCTTCTGACGAGTGGTGGCGTACTCGGCGCCAGCCATGTACTCGGCAACCATCATGGTTGCTTCGTTTTCGTCAAATGCGGCCACGAGGGTACCGGCACCAAGAACTGGGCGGTCACCGTTGATGGCTGGGAAGTAGAACACGTCGACTGCGCCGTCGGAACCGTCAGCGAAGGGGGTGCCCTCCGGCATGAAGGCCGAGTAGAACGAAGCCTGGCGGTGCATAAAGCAGTCGCCGTCAACCAGAGGCTGACCGTTGTCCTGGAAGGCGGTTGCAGCAATCGAGCCACCGCTTGAGAAGGTCATGCCTTCGGTGCCCCACAGGTCGAGAACGGCCTGCATCGCATCAACGATCTGAGGATCGTCGAAGGGGATCTCGTGAGCGACCCACTGGTCGTAGACGTCGGCGCCGTGCATACGCAGGACCATGTCTTCCACCCAGTCGGTGTAGGTCCAACCGGTGGCCTGGCCCGACTCGATACCAACACACAGCGGCGTGTTGCCGTCGGCGATCATCGTGGCGGTCAGAGCGGTGAACTCATCAAAGGTAGTCGGTACTTCGTAGCCTGCGGCCTCGAAGGCTGCTGGCTGGTACCAAACGAGGGACTTCAGGTCAGCTTTGGTCGGGGCGCCGTACTGGACACCGTCGACGTTGCCGAACGAGGTCCATGCTTCACTCCACTCCATACCGGCTACGACGTTGTCGGCCAGCGGTACAACCGAGCCTTCACGTGCGAAGTCGGCGAGCTTGCCGGGCTGGGGGAAGATCGCCAGGTTTGGCGGGTTTCCACCCTGGACCTGGACGTCGATGTTGGCTTCCCAGTCGGCGTCACCGGTGTAGGTGATGTCGATGTTGTTGGCTTCACCGAAAGCGGTGAGTGCTTCCTGGATGGCGCCGGCTTCGGATTCGTCACGCTCGGGACCGGTGATGGTCACGACCGCAGCTTCTTCCTCCATTGCGTCGTCTTCGTCGGCATCGGCGTCGGCGTCGTCTTCCATTGCGTCGTCAGCTTCTTCGACGACGGAGTCAGTGGTTTCTTCCACTGCATCGACTGCGTCTTCGACGGGGCTGTCGCTACCGCAGGCTGCGGCCACGAAGGCCAGAGCGAGCAGAGCCGCGATTAACTTCAACCATTTTGGCTTCATATTGAGAGTCCTCTCCCAGGGCTCAACGGTGACCGGACGGCCACTATCTTTCAGAGCGAATGCTACGTCGACGATCGGCTGATCAGTACGCGGCATTAGCAAATGTAAACGCTTTCATAGACACGCTAGAGATACAAGAGGCGTTTCACGAAGGTTTCTGATCGTTTTCGTGACGAAAAACACACCCTGAGCGCTAAAACACGGGGCTTGCAGGACCGCCCGTAGGTATTTATACCTAGATCTGTTGGTCGTGAAAGGCCTGATTTAGGCCGAGATAGCCGTGCCCCGCACGACCAGCTCGAACTGGGCAAGGTGATGAACAGGCGCCTCGTCTTTGTTGTCGATCGTGTTCAGCAATAGCCGAGCGGCGACCGCTCCATGCTCGATGACTCGCTGCTTGACCGTAGTTAGGTTGAGAACTTGCGAGAGATCATGATCGTCTACGCCGACTATCGAAACGTCGTCGGGAACCGACAATCTCATGGACTGGGCGGTCTGAATTGCGCCGAAAGCCATCTCGTCAGACATAGCGAAGATCGCGGTCGGCGGCTCGTCGAGCTTCATCAAAGACACCATGGCCTCAGCACCGCCCTCGATGGAGAAATCACCGACGCTCTCCAGTGCCGGGTCCGCCTCTATGCCGGCTGCGTTCAAAGCGTCGAGGTAACCGAGCCGCCGACGATCCGGAACAACAAACCGCAGCGCGTCGTCTGGGATACCGCTGATGATTCCGATGCGCCGATGACCGAGGTCGAGCAGGTACTCGACCGCCAGCCTGCCAACGGCGATGTCGTCGAGGGTGACCGATGGGTACTGCGAGGTGCGGAACCCGACGGTGGATGCGACAACTCCTTTTTCGGCCAGGGCTAGAGCGTCATCGGGCTCGAGGCGCAGGTCGACCATGACTAAACCGTCGACACGGTTTCCAAGTGGTGTCCGGCCTGAAAGAAAGCGCAGCCGCGCCTCCTCATCGCCAACGCCATGGACCAGGAGGTCGTAGCCCGACTCCTTCACCACCGCCTCGATGCCGGCCACGACCTGGCTGAAGTACCAGCCGTTGAGCATGGGAATGGCCACCGCTACCGCCCCGCTACGGCCTCTGGCCAACCGAGAGGCATTCGGATCCGGCCGGTATTCAAGACGGGACGCCGCGTCGAGCACCCGATCCCGAGTGGACGGAGCGACATTGGGCAACCCGCGCAGAGCCCGACTGACTGTGGCCACCGAAACCGACGCCGCAGCGGCGACATCCTCGATAGTAATGTTGGAGTCCCTTGAACTCATTCAGTGCCCATCCTTCTGCTCCCAGTGTGCAGTGGTGCGTCGGGGTTCGCAATAACCCGACGCTCCCCCTCGGGCTAACGGACTGAAAGGACCCGGCTAACGGACTGAAAGGACCCGGCTAACGGCCTGGCGGGCGCCACGGCTAACATCTTGCGATGTTCAGAAACGGTGAATGGGTCGAGGCCGAGTCGGGCAACACGTTTGCCATCACGAATCCGGCGACCGGCGAAGAGATAGGCAGGATGCCTGATGGTGGCGCCGCGGATGCCACTGCGGCCATAGAAGCAGCCGACGCGGCCTTCGCCGCCTGGTCGGCCACCACACCTTATAAGAGGGCCGACATCCTCATGGATGCGTGGCGGCTGATGACCGAGCGGGCATCGGACCTCGCCGAGCTGATGACCATCGAGCAGGGTAAGCCGCTCAAGGCCAGCACGTTTGAGGTTGGCTACGGAGCCGATTTCATCCGTTGGTATGCCGAGGAGGCTCGTCGACTGAGCGGTGAGTGGCTGCCATCGGGGCGACCCGATCAGCGTTTTCTCACCGTGAGACAGGGCGTGGGTGTGGTTGCCATGGTCACCCCGTGGAACTACCCGATGTCGATGTTGACCAGGAAGATGGCGCCGGCGCTGGCCGCGGGCTGCACCCTGGTGCTCAAACCGGCTGAGGCCACTCCCCTGTGCGCAAAAGCCATCTTCGAGGTATTCAACGACGCAGGCGTACCGCCCGGCGTCATCAATATGGTCACCGCCCAAGACCCGGTACCGATCGGTGACACGTTCACCAGCGACTCCCGGGTTCGCAAGCTGACCTTCACCGGGTCGACCGCGGTCGGCCGCCTGCTGGCATCGAAGGCTGGCGCGTCGCTGCAGCGGGTTTCGGTCGAGCTTGGTGGCCACGCTCCGTTCATCGTCTACCCCGATGCCGATCCGCTGAACGCGGCGAAGGGTGCGGCTGCGCTGAAATTCCTCAACGCAGGCCAGGCCTGCATCAGCCCAAACCGGCTCTATGTACACCGCAGCGCGGCCGACGTATTCGTCGAAACGCTAACAAAACGTGTGAGCGGCCTCACCACCGGCAACGGCATGGATGATGGTGTCGGCGTCGGCCCGCTGGTAAACGACGCGGCTGTTGCGAAGGTGTCGGCCCAGGTCGAAGACGCCAGGGACAAGGGTGCCGCAGTGCCGGTCGGTGGCCATCGACTAACCGAGAACGGCCTCGACGAAGGGTTCTTCTACGCCCCGACCGTGCTGACCGGCGTCACCCCGGAAATGACGGTCTACCGAGAGGAAACGTTCGGCCCGGTCGCCCCGGTGGTGATCTACGACGATGTCGACGAGGTGATCGAGTTGGCGAACGACACCCACTACGGGCTGGCCGCTTACGTTTACACCGAAAGCATGAAGACGGCGTTGAAGGCCTTCGAGGCGCTGCGGTTCGGGATCATTGGCATCAACGACGTCAATCCGACCTCGGCGTCGGTTCCCTTTGGTGGCATGAAGGACTCGGGGGTCGGCCGCGAAGGTGGCCATCAGGGGCTCGATGAGTACCTTGAAATCAAGACCGCGGGCATCTCGCTTCGCTGAGCAACGCTCCTAGAGGGGCGTCGGGTGGGTATATGAGAATTGGCATCGTGCAAATGCCGGTCGACTCGTGGCAGACCACGGTCGACCGTGCACAAGAGTTGGAACGTATGGGTTTCGAGCACCTGTGGCTCTACGACCATCTGTCGTGGCAGCGCTACCGCGAGCTCGACTGGCACGCCACCATGCCATGGCTGGCTGGTATCGCAGCGGCGACGGAACGTATCCGGCTCGGCACGATGGTGGCCTCGCCAAACCTGCGTCATCCGTTGACCGCAGCGAAAGATGCCATGTCGCTCGACCACATTTCCAACGGTCGGTTCATCTTCGGTTTGGGCGCAGGCACCTCGGGCTTCGACGCCACGGTATTCGGCGACAAAGCGCTGACCCCGGGCCAACGGGCCGATCGACTCGACGAATACCTGCAGGTGACCGCCGGTCTACTTTCCGGCGAGCTGACCAACCACAGCGGCAAGTGGTACACCGTCGACGAAGGTCGAGTTATCCCCGGCTGTGTGCAGCGGCCTCGGCTACCGATCGCTCTGGCCGGAGGCGGAACCCGCACCATCAAACTGGCCGCGACCCACGCCGACGCCTGGATCACCATCGGCGACCCGCTAAAAACCCCAGAGGATCTCGACGAGTTGGAAGCGGTGTTGACCACGCAGACCAAACTGCTGGTTGAGACCTGTGAAAAAAACGGTCGGAACCCAGAAGAACTGGGAAGGATCTGCTTTGTCTCATCGGCCTTCCCTCTACCCATGAGCGGTTTCGACACGTTCGCCGATCTGGCCGGCCGAGCGATCAACCTTGGCTTCACCGACATGGTGGTACACGATCGCCGTGCCGCCGACTCGGTGCTCGACTACGACCCCGAGCTCATCCCGGCCATCGCCGAGTGGAACGCAAAACAAAACGCCTAGCGCGCTCCGTCCCGCCAGCGTGATCCGGTCACTAGCCTGATGCTGTGACCGACTCCGTTATCGCTCAGTTGGAAAGCCTTAACCTGGCCTACGAGATCGTCGCTTGCGATCCCGAGCTGGCCGACACCGCCCAGTTTTGTGAGGCCTACGGCTACGCCGAGGAAGACTCGGCAAACGCCATCGTGGTGGCGGGCAAGGCCGATCCGACCGTCTTCGTCATGTGTTTGGTGCTGGCCAACACCCGCCTCGACGTGAACAAGGCGGTGCGAAAGAAGCTCGGCGTGCGAAAGTGTTCATTTGCCTCGGCCGACCAGACCAAGGAACTGACCGGCATGGAGATCGGCGGCGTCACGCCGTTTGGATCGACTTCGCCGCTCGACCTGTGGATCGATTCCCGGATCATGGATCGAGGGCAGGTGATCATCGGCGGCGGTAGCAGAGACCGCAAACTGCTGGTGCCACCGGCCACCCTGGCTGGCCACCCCGGCGCCGAAGTGGTCGAGGATCTAGCTCTAGAAATTCCAACAGACGCTAAGGCAGAAACGCCGTGACCGCCGCCGACAGCAACGCGGTCGATATTCAAACGCTGCGGGAGATCGAAAAGCGGGTGCTGTGGCTGGCGACTCGAATCGTCGATCATGCCAACCGTCGCTCCGACACCGACATCAAGGTCGGCGGACACCAAGCTTCGTCTGCGTCGATGGTGTCGATCATGACCGCGCTGTGGTTCGGCCACATCGGCGGCGAAGACAAGGTTGCGGTCAAGCCGCACGCCTCGCCGGTCTATCACGCCATCAAATACCTAACCGGTGAGCTCGATCGTTCCTACCTCACGACGCTGCGGCAACGGGGCGGGCTGCAGGCCTACCCATCACGGACCAAAGATCCCGATGTCTCCGATTTCTCAACCGGTTCGGTTGGCCTGGGAGCGGTGGCTCCGTTGTTCTCGGCCCTAACCCGTCGCTACACCGACTCCCACTTTGGGGCCACCGATCCGGCCCGATTCATCGCCCTGGTTGGCGACGCCGAGCTCGACGAGGGAAACGTTTGGGAGGCCATCGCCGACCCCGCAACCCAGGAGCTCGGCAACTTCACCATGGTGGTCGACCTCAATCGGCAGAGCCTCGACCGGGTCATCCCCGACATCGCCGCCGTGCGTTTGAAAAGCTTCTTCGCCGACGCCGGCTGGCATGTGGCCGAGGCCAAGTACGGCGCCAAACTGAGTGCGGCCTTCACCCAGCCGGGCGGTGAGGCGTTAGAAGCGCATATCGATTCGCTTTCAAACGAGGCATACCAGGAGCTGTTCACCCTCACCCCCTCGTCGCTGCGAGACAAGTTTCTGGCCGGGGCCGACAGCGCGGTGAAACAGCTGGCCAGTGATCTCGACGACGCCGAACTGGCAACGCTGGTAACCGACCTCGGCGGACACGACCTCTCGCTACTGCTCGACACATTCAAAGAGTGCGATCGGGTAACCGACCAGCCGTCGGTGCTGTTCGCCTACACGGTCAAGGGCCACGGGTTGCCGATGGCCGGCGACCCGATGAATCATGCCGCGCTGCTTACGCCAGAGCAGATCGACGTGCTGCGCGGCGAAGTTGGGCTGACCGACACCACCGAGTGGGATCGGTTCGATCCCGACTCAAACGCCGGGAGACTGTGCCGCGAAGTGGGCGGCGACATCAACAACGCCCCGCCGGTCCCCCGTCCGACACCACCGGTTCCGACGATCGCCCGTCCGATCGTCACCAACGGCGCCCAGTCGACCCAGGATGCCTTCGGGCGAGTGCTGGCCAGCCTGGCCGACGTCGACGGGGTCGGCGACCGCATCGTGACCACCGCTCCCGATGTGTCGATCTCCACCAACCTCGGCGGCTGGATAAACAAACGTGCGGTGTACTCGCACAACGAACGCGACGACCACGGCGGCGCCGAGCGGCTGCTGAAGTGGGCGCCGGGCCCGACCGGCCAACATATCGAGCTTGGCATCAGCGAGATGAATCTGTTCATGCTGCTCGGCCAGCTCGGTTTGAGCCACGAACACCACGGCCAACACCTGCTTCCGGTCGGCACGGTCTACGACCCGTTCGTGCTCCGGGGGCTCGACGCTCTGATCTATGGGGTCTACAACGACGCCCGGTTTATCGTTGCAGGCACCCCTGCTGGCGTGACCCTGGCACCGGAGGGTGGTGCCCATCAGTCGACCATCACCGCCTCGGTCGGAGCCGAGCTACCGAACCTCAACTACTCCGAACCGGCGTATGCCACCGAGGTCGATTGGCTGCTGTGCGATGCCCTCGAACAGCTGTCAGCGCCCGACGGGATGAGCGCATACATGCGCCTGTCGACCCGCCCCATCGACCAGGCACCGTTCGCCGCGTCCTTGGAAAGCCACGGTGAAGAGCGGCTACGAGCCCAGGTGTTGGCCGGCGGCTACCGACTGATCGATGCCCCGCCCGACGAGCGGCCGGGCATCACCCTGGTCACCACCGGAGCCATGGCTCCCGAGGCGCTCGCCGCCGCCGCCGAGCTCGATGGCGAAGGGGTACAGGCCACCGTGGTACACCTCACCAGCCCCAATCGGGTCTACCAGAGCTGGCGAGAAGGCTTCGCCCGGTCGACGGCCGCCGCCAGGGTGATCCGGGCCCCCAGTCATCTGCACCGTCTGATCCCCGGTAATGAGCGGCGTCGCCCGATCGTCAGCGTGCACGATGCCGCCAGCCACAGCCTGGCCTGGTTGGGTTCCGCGCTGGGCACCCGGCAGTACACCCTGGGGGTCGACCGGTTCGGCGAGTCAGGCACCATCGCCGACCTACATCAAATCACCGGCATCGACTCTGGCAGCATCGTCAACGCCGCGCTGATCGCTATCAACGAAGCGAGCTGAAGCTGAAAGACCAGCTCAGCTGCTAGCCGTTAGTTAAATGCGTTATCGGTGCTGGCCGAGGTTCCATCCGGCTCGCCGCCCCACTCGCCGTAGAGTTCGGCGAAGTCTGCGTTGATCTGATCGAGCGGCAGGTCGTTGAAGCTGCCCCGTTGACGCACGTACTCCATGTGCCGGTTGCCGGCCTCGTCGAACGGGTGGAACAGAGCGTCGGCGGTGCCGTCGAAGTCGAGCACCTTCACACCAAACCGTTGGCACAGTTCGATATTGAATGCCGAGCTGACCTTGAACCAGCGACCGCCGAGCAGCATCTCGACGTAGCCGTGCCAGGCGAACAGGTCTGTTCCCATTCTTTCGGTCAGCTTCTCGCTGGTCAGGTGATTACGCACGTCGGCGAAACCGAGGCGCGCCGGGATGCCCTGGCTGCGGGCCGCGGCGGCCAACAGCACCGACTTTGGTGTGCACCAGTTTGCTGTCGACGCGGCAACCGAGCTGGCCTTGTAGTTCTCGGGCTGATTATGGAAGGCGTAAGGGTCGTAACGGAATCCGTCGCGCACCTTCAGGAACAGAGCTACCGCCCGATCGGTCTCGTCGGTTTTATCGCCAACCGCATCTTGAGCGAACGCGACGACGTCGGGATGGTCGCTGTCGATGAACCAGGTCGGGTCTAGCCACGCCTGATCGAACTCCGGCCCCTCGGACTGGTGGCTGAGCTGTTCGCTCTGTGTTTCGCTGTCTGCGCCGCTGGTCATACACAATTACTACCAGTCGCCGTCTACTTCCTCACATTTCGACCGGCCCAGCGGCCTAGATCGGTGGTTGGCAAAGGTGGATTGGGATGGCGGCTTAGGGGTCGAGCAGAGTCAGGTACGACTCGGCGGCGACAATGCCTGCCCTCTGAAGGTGGGAGACCACCGCGGCTTCGGTTGTTTCATCGAAGTTCCCGTCGATCTCAAGCTGGCCTCGGGACCTGGTGTTGATCCGCCGCTGAACCCAGCGCACGAGATCTTCGTCGTTCACGAACCTGAGGGAAAATGACAGGTCGAAGCTCTCCGGCCGACCGAGCCAGTTGCGGTTGAGCGCTGCCCTGGTTTGCGGACCGACGATGCCATCTGGGGTAGTGCCTGCCAGTCGCTGCAGCTCTCTTGTCAGCTCGTCACGGGTCGGTGGTATCACCGTCGCGGCGTCAAACGCCGCGTCGATGTTGTACCAGATCCCGGCGGCCTTGAAGTAGAGCCGCAGGTTCACTGTGCTCTGGTCAGTCGGTAGGCCGGAGACCAGGGCCGAGGTCTCGGTTCCGGTCGGCATGGCTGCGTAGTCGGAGCCGCCGATGGTTGCTCCGACGTACAGCCAGGAGTCGACAACCGCCAGGTCGTCGAAGCTCCAGCTGAAAGTTTGCGTCGCTCCGGTCAGTGGCTGGCCGGGAGCTGGTTCGATGATGGTGGGAAGATTGGCCGAGGTGGCGGCGGTGTATTGCTCATCGAAGAACCGCCAGATGCCGTCGGTCTTGTACCAGAGCCTCACAAACACCGTCGAACCATCGGTGGGCAGTCCACCGAAGGAGGTTTCGCCAAAGGAGGGTTGGCTTGTGTTGCCGGTGTAGCGGGAGCCGTATTGGGTGCGACCTCGCGACGATCCGATGTAGAGGAAGGAGCTCTCGATGGAGAGCCCTTCGAGATCCCAGGTGAATACCTGTATCGATCCTCGGAGGGTTGCGCCTGCACTTGGGGTGGTTATGCCGATAGCCATGGTTCAGGTCGTTCCTCTATTGGCCGGTCAGCGCTATGAACGATTCAGCGGTTACTACGCCGCCCCGGTCGAGGCAGGTCGTGACCGCTCTTTCGGTGCCCGGCCCGAAGATCCCGTCGACCACTACCGAGAAGTTGTCCTTGGCGTTGATCCTGGCCTGCACCCACTCGACAACCCGGGGATTGTTGACGAACGTATCGGCTACCGACTCGTCGAACGAGTCGTCGTTGCCGAGCCAATTGCGATTCAGGGCGGCCATGGTCTGCGGCCCGATGATGCCATCGGGTGTGGCGCCGACCAATGCCTGTAGCTCTCTTGTCAGCTCTTCGGGTGTGGGTTCGAGGCTGCCGTTGGAAAGCAGCTGTCGGTACATACGAAAGAACTCGGTCCAAGGAAATTGGGCGCCGGGATCCGATCGCCTGGCCGGGTCACGCCGAGCGTGGGAGATGAACCCCGACGCGTTTGGCGCGTCGCTTTGGGATTTGGTCAGCAACCGAGCTTCGGGGAATGCCAGACCACGATCGCCGAGCCAACGGGCGGCGATCACCGCCATCTCCGCTGCGGTGGTGGTGAAAGCACTGCGGCGGGCCGCGGTCAGGTTTGGCCAGTCGGCGGAGTTCATAGACAACGAGATGCCGATGGCCCAGCGGTTGCTTCCGGTGCCGTCCTGGTAGGCCTCGTTTTCGAAGCGGACCAGTTGGATGATCGAATCGGAGTCGCCCAAGACGTGGTACGAACCGGCGTCGCTGCGGTTTCTGATGAAGTTGGCCACGTTCTCGGCTTTCGGATCGGCCCCGACGGTATAGGTACCTCCCTCGGCGGTGTGGACCACGATCACCGACTTCACCGGATCACGTCTGCCGACCCTGAATTGGTCGCGTCGAGGAGGGTTGTCCTCTAGATAGATCCCGTCTCTAACCGTGGCCAAAGCCCAACCGCCCTGTGAGTCCGCCGTGCTCGATGGCCAGCAGTGTAGTTGTTGCCGCAAGATGGTGGGGGTAGGCCTGAGGGTGCATCCAGTGACAGTTGCCGGCGACTCCTGCGACCGCGAAATTCCCAGACGTCGTTGACCGGGGTCTAGGCTCTGGCCATGCGATCTCAGGACTGGTACGGACGCCCGCTAGCAGGATTTGGTCACCGCAGCTGGATGAAGCGAGGGCTGCCAGACGACGCTTTTGATGGGCGGCCGATGATCGGCATTGCCTCCTCCTGGTCCGACCTAACTCCGTGCAACGGTCACCTGACCGACGTAGCCGAACACGTGAAGCGCGGCGTGTGGGAAGCAGGCGGCATACCCTTGGTGTTCCCAACGACGTCGCTCGGCGAAACCCAGATCCGGCCGACCGCCATGCTGTTGCGGAACCTGATGTCGATGGACGTCGAGGAGTCGATCCGTGGCAACCCGATCGATGGGGTTGTGCTGCTCGGCGGTTGCGACAAGACGACGCCGGCCCAGCTGATGGGTGCATCGTCGGTCGACCTGCCGACGATCATGGTTTCCGGCGGCCCGATGCTGAACGGTCACTATCGGGGCCAGGAGCTGGGCTCGGGTACCGACCTGATCCGTTTCACCGCCGATGTTCGGGCCGGGGTCATGCCTATGGACGACTTCACCGACCTGGAAAGCTGCATGACCCGCAGCTGGGGCACCTGCAACACCATGGGCACGGCGTCGACGATGGCCTGCATGTCAGAGGCGTTAGGTATCGCTCTGCCATCGAACGGCGCCATTCCCGCCGCAGACTCACGACGACTTCGACTGGCCCATCTCTCCGGCCGCCGCATCGTCGACATGGTCCGCGAAGACCTCACGATCTCCAAGGTGCTGACCCGGACGAACTTCGAGAACGCCATCCGGGCCCTGGCGGCCATCGGCGGCTCGACGAACGCGGTGGTACACCTGTTGGCCATCGCCGGTCGGCTGGGGATCGAGCTATCGATCGACGACTTCGATCGTTTCAGCCACGACTCTCCCCTACTGGTCAACCTCAAACCATCGGGCGAGTACCTCATGGAAGACTTCTTCTACTCCGGTGGACTGCCTGCGGTGCTGGCCAACATCAGCGACGTGATCGACGGCGATGCACCAACGGTGACCGGTGAGCCGTTCTCAACCTACGCCAACCCGGCGGCAGCCGAAGCGGCGGATCCCAACGTGATCAAGACCGTTGCCGATCCGGTGCTTGCCGATTCCGGTATCGCCGTGCTGCGGGGCAACCTGTGCCCCGGCGGTGCGGTGATCAAACCCAATGCCGCAACCCCCGAGTTGATGACTCATCGGGGCCGGGCCGTGGTGTTCGAATCGATCGAGGACTATCACGCCAGAATCGACGACCCCGACCTCGACGTCGACGAACATTGCGTGCTGGTGTTGAAGGGCTGCGGCCCCAAGGGTTACCCGGGCATGCCCGAGGTCGGCAACTTCGGCCTACCCCAGCGAGTGTTGAAGAAGGGCATTCGTGACATGGTCCGGATCTCCGATGCCAGGATGAGCGGCACCGCCTACGGCACGGTGGTGCTACACACCGCCCCAGAGTCTGCCGCCGGTGGCCCGCTGGCCGTCGTGCGCGATGGCGACATGATCAGTCTCGATGTGCCAAACCGTTCGCTGACCTTGGAGATCGAAGACGCCGAGTTGGAGAAGCGCCTTAAGCTGTGGACCGTTCCCGAGTCGGAATATAGCCGTGGCTACTACAAGCTCTACATCAACTCGGTACTGCAGGCCGACCAGGGCTGCGATTTCGATTTCCTGGTCGGCAACAGCACAAGCAAAGTCGCTCGCGACTCCCATTAACTGCCGCTCGCGACTCCCATTAACAGCCGCTCGCGACTCGCATCAATCCGAAAGTCTTAGTGCTGCGGCGACCGGGATGCGGGCCGCTCGCCTGGCCGGGATGGCTGAGGCCAGCGCCGCCGCGCTCAGCGGTAGCAGTGCGATGATGGCCAACGCTAGCCAGGGCACAACGAAGTCCAGCTTGATTTCGAAGGTGTTGGACCGGACCAGTAGCTGATAGCTCGACAACAACCCGAGCAGCACGCCGGACAACACGCCCTGCAGCGCTACGAAGCCTCCTTCGGTGAGGAACATCGAGCGGATGTTCCTGGTGGCCATGCCCATGGCCCGCAGCATGCCGACCTGGGCTCGTCGTTCGCGGACCGCCCGGATCATGACAACGCCGAGCCCGGCCACGCCGATCAGCAGGCCAAGCGAGAGGTAGCCGGACAGTAGGTTGAAGAAGCCCTGCTGCTCGCGGACCTCGGTGCCGACGATTTCGATGAACGTTTCGGTCTCGACACCGTTTTCTACGAACCGGCCGTTCATGGCCGCGGCCCCTGCGGCTAGCTCTGCAGCCCCGCTGAACGAATCGTCGGCGAATGAGATGTAGTGACGACGAGGCGAGAACTCACCGGGCAGATGGCTGCTCACCAGGTCCGAGGAGAGGAATACGCCGCTGCCAATCCAGTCGTTCTCGATGAGGCCAACGATGGTGACGTCGGCCGCTTCTTCCGACTGGTTCCAAAGCGTCACGCTGTCGCCGATGCTCGGGCCGTCACCGTCGAGGAACCAGGTGGGCACAACGATCAAGGTTGGATCGGTAGCCACCGCGGCGAACACCGCGGCCGGGTCTGCATAGCTCGGATCGAACTCGATCAGGTCGGGGGAACCCCCGAGCGCCGTGAAGTCGGCGTTGATGCCTGAAACCCTCCACCCTCGAGGATCGGCCACCGACTGGGGGTCAAAGGGTGATGAGAACCGAGCCCCGCCCTGCAAGATCGTTGCCACTTCATCAACCTCAGCGGCAGCCAACAGTGCGTCGGCGGCCACCGGGTTGGCCGGGTTCGAAAGCACCAGAGCGTCGTAGCCGTTGGACGCCTCACCGGTGAAGACGTCGATCTGTGAGTCGAAGGCGGTGCTGAGCACGGCGATGAAGGTAAGGCTGAACACGATCAGCGAGAACATCGCCAGCGAGACACCGGTCCGGAAACGACGTGCCGTCGGGTAAGCCAACCCAAGCTGGGTCGACGGTCCGGCGCCACCGGGCACCCGACCGACCATTCGGGCCCACCAGGCTCCGAGCGATGAGCTCACAGCGACGGCTCCGCCGACCATAAGCACACCCTGGAACAGGAAGACCGAGATCGGAGGATCCTGCATGACATCGGGGAACATGCTGAACACGCCAACGGCCCAGGCGATGATGGCGATGCCGACCAGCACCGGAGCAGCCCGTCCGGGGAGCAGACGGCTGAGTAGGGGCACCGCGCTGGCCAGGGCCAACGGGGCGCCGAGAATGAGGAGCGCTGGCGACGCGCCTCCGATGCCGGGAACGATGGTTAGGAACGCCCCGACTGCAACCCCGACGGCGCCTGCGATCAATGCCAGGCGGCGGCGCTGACCATTGTTCGGCTCCGGGATGTCGCGGATGGCTCGGATGATGTTGAGCCGACTGATACGAGCCGAGGTGACCCAGCTGACCATCAGCGAGATCACTAGCCCGACCAAGCCGGCTAGCAGCAGGCTGCGTGGCTCGATGGCCAGCTGCAGGTCCAACCCGGAGTCGGTTCCGGCGAACAGCCGCTCCGATGCTCGGACGATGACCCAACCAACCGGGATGCCGACCAGAGCGCCGACTACCGCGGCAGCTAAACCGTAGGCCGCTCCCTCCAGCACAAAGCTGCGGACCAGGTGGCCGCGGCGCCAACCGATGGCCCGCAGCACGCCAAGTGACGTCTTGCGTTCTTCGGCCAACATGACGAACAGGTTGACCAGCAGCAACACGCCGGCCAGCACGCTGAACCCACCGACGGCGGTGAAGATCTCGGTGATCTCCGCCCCTTCTTCCTCGGCGTCGGCCAGCAGGTCGGCCTTCTGATCGAACTGGTTGTAGGACAGTCCGACCTCGTCGAGCCGGGTGGTGATGGTGTTTTCGATTTGGCGGTTCAGCGCCGGGTCATCGGTGCTGTCGAATACCCCGCCGTCCTGGGACACCAGCACCCGAGCGACCGGGGGTTCGGCAACCTCGCTCTCCAGGTCGACCAAACCAAAGAATGCTTCATCGGCGATGAAGACCTCGCCGTAGCCGGCGATGCCGATGTGGTCGACGATCCTACGAACGACAAACCGCCTGGCATCACCGTATGCGTACACCTCGACTGCGTCGCCTGGCGACACTCCCAGTTCGTCGGCGGTGGTGGTGTCGATTACCAGTTGGTCTCCCGTGGGAGTCGGACCGGCCTCGGCCAAGCCCGAACTCTCTAGCCCGAGCTTTCGCAGTGCATCGAAGTCGGCGGTGTTGACCCTCGCCGTCGGCACTGCTTTTCTCGATTGGCCGGCTTCTTCCGGTGTGGCGACCGCGGCGCGGATGCCGGTGATGGCTGCCACTCCGTCGACGCCGTCGATCGGTGGAGTGGCCAGCGCCATCAGCCCGGTTTGCAGGTCGGTCGGATCATCAAAGCTGACCACGTTGTCGATCGGCCCCAGGTCGGTCCTGGCGATGTCGCGGATGCTGTTATCGAAGGTGTCGCCGACGATGAATGCTCCGGCGATGATGGCGGTGCCGAGCGCTGAGCCGAAGACCACAAGCGAGGCTTCGCCGATTCGGCGGCTCAGGTTTCGCAGCGCTACTCGGCGGATGCTCGGTTGACGGATGGCATCGTGCAACGCCACCAGCGAAAGCAGGGCGGCGATTGCGGCGAAGACGATCATGCGCTGACACCTAGCAGTCCCGAGGGCATGCCGTCGTAGGTCACGAGCCCATCCCTGATCTGCACCAGACGGTGGCCCATGGCCCCGATGCTTCGATCGTGGGTCACCACGACCAGCGTCTGGCCTCCGGCGTTGATCTCCAGCAGCAGCTCGACAACCGAGGCTGCGGTTTCGGAGTCGAGGTTGCCGGTCGGCTCGTCGGCCCAGACGATGGCCGGTTCGCTTACCAATGCCCGAGCTACCGCCACGCGCTGTTGCTCGCCGCCCGAAAGTTCAGCCGGGCGGTGACCGGCCCGGTCGGCCAGTCCGACACGGTCGAGGATGGCCATGGCCTTCGCCCGGGCCTCAGCCGGTTTTGTACCCTGAATGCTGAGCGGGATCTCGACGTTTTCCGCCGCAGTCAACACCGGGATCAAGTTGAAGCTCTGGAAGATGAAGCCCATCCATTCAGCCCGGTGGCTGGTGCGCTTGGCGTCTGACAGTCGATGGATGTCGACGCCGTCGACCATCACCGAGCCGCCGTCGATGTCGTCGAGTCCCGACAGACAGTTCAGCAACGTGGTCTTGCCGTTGCCAGAGGGGCCCATGATCATCACCAGCTCGCCAGGGTCAACCTCCAGGCTGACCCCCTTGAGAGCGTCGACGGCGATGGACCCGGTCTGGTAGGTCTTTGAGACCTCTTGGGCAACGAGGAGCGGCATGACTTGATTCATACCACGAGCTTCGTCGTCGAACGGTCCACCAACAATCAGGAATGACCCTGAGCGAACCCCTACGCACTAAGGGGTTCGCCCCGGGCCTTCCGGTCGGCATTTCTCCGGGCGTACCTAGTCAAGTCTGTTAGGTCAGTGCTGTTAGGTAAGTGCCGGTTCTGAGTCGGATTCATCGCCGGAAACCGACTCGCCAGAAACCGATGCAACTGTGTCCTGGGCCAATGAGGGAGGCGGAGGCTCGGTACCTTCGATGTTGAGGTTGGGGATGATGCGGTCCAACCACTTGGGGAGCCACCAGTTCTTTGCTCCGAGCAGCTCCATGGTGGCGGGTACCAGCAGCATGCGGACCAGGCTGGCGTCGAGGAAGACCGCCATAGCGAGACCAAGGCCGAACAACTTGATGATGCGGTTGTCTTCGAACATGAACGAACCGAAGACCACGATCATGATCGCTGCGGCTGCGGTGATCACTCGAGCGGTTGCGGCCAGTCCGTCGGCGACAGACTCTTTCGGGTCGCCGGTCTTTTCGAACTCTTCCTTCACTCGGGAGAGCAGGAAGACTTCGTAGTCCATCGACAGGCCGAACACGATGGCGAACAACATCATGGGGATGAACGGTTCGATCGGTGCTCCGGCGATGCCGAGCAGATCACCGCCCCAGCCCCACTGGAAGATGGCCACGACGATGCCGTAGGAAGCGGCGATCGATAGCACGTTCATGACGACCGCCTTGATCGGCACAACTACCGAACGGAAGACCGCCATCAGCAGCAGGAAGCTGACCGCTAGCACCACACCAAAGAAGAGCAGGATGCGTGCACCGAGGAATGAGGTGAAGTCGATGTTGGCTGGCACTGCGCCGGTGACGTTGACGTCGAGGCCGGTCGCGGCGCCGGGGATGACGTCTTCGCGCAACGTTTTGACCAGGTCATCGGTTGCTTCATCCTGAGGTGAGGTTGTAGGAATCACCCGCACCAGCACGGCCTCGGAAGCGGCCGGATCTTGGAAGTCGCTGGGGATGGGAGTTGCCGCAACCACGCCCGGGGTCGACTGGAGAGCGCCGAGCAGCGGCTGCACCGCACCCATAGCGCCGTCACCGACTGCGGTGATCAAGATTGGGCCGTTGAAGCCAGGGCCAAAGCCCTCGCCGATCAGGTCATAGGCCTTACGGGTGCTGGTGTTCTCCGGGAAGTTCCCCTCATCGGAGAAGCCCATCCGCAGGCCGAGCAACGGAGCAGCAAGCAGTAGCAGCAGACCGGCACCGACGATCATTGCCTTCCACGGGTGATGCTGAATGACACGACTCCAGCGGTAGGCCAGCGTCTCACGAATCGGCTTCTCAACCCGGTGAGGCAGGATGCGATTGAGCGGAGGAATGAAGCGACCGACGATCAGCACGACCGCAGCGGCAGCGAAGGCGATTGCAGCGACTGGCGGGGCTCCGATACCCAACGAGAACAGTGAGACCGAAACCAGGCCGGCGGCGACGACACCCCGGACTCGGGAGACTTCAACCCGTTCGCCAACCATGCCGAGCAGTGCTGGCAACAGGGTGACCGAGGCGATCATGGTGATGGCGACCGTCGAAGCGGCGCCGATGCCGAGACCGGAAATGAAAGCCAAGCCGATGAGCAACATGCCAAGCAGCGAAACCACGACGGTAAGACCGGCGAAGATCACCGACCGGCCAGCGGTGTCGATGGCGATGCCGACGGCGTCGATCTGTGAATGGCCGGCGGCCAGCGAGTTGCGATAGCGGGTGACGATGAACAGGGCGTAGTCGATGCCGACGCCGAGCCCGATCATGGCGCCGATCTGGATGGCGAAATCGGGGATCGAGAGCACGTTTGTCAGCAGGGTGATGATGCCGATTCCGGTACCGACACCAGCGACCGCAACACCGATAGGAAGGCCCATGGCCATAACCGAGCCGAAGGCCAGGATGAGAACGATAACCGCAAACGCTAGGCCGATCAGCTCGGTCTCTGGAGGCTCGAAGCCTCCGAGCATGGCGCCGCCGGTTTCGATCTGCAGTTCACCTTCGAGGCCGGACTCTTCCAGCAGCTCGGCGGCCTTCTCACGGATCTCTTCGCCGTACACGCCGGCTTCGACCTGGTCGATCTCCAGGGCAATGGAGATGTCGGCGTATGCGATCTTGCCCGCCTGCTCGCCTGCGAACGCGATCTGCGGCTGGTTGCTCTCATAGGGGCTGGTCAGCTGCATGCCCTCGTCAAGGCCGGCGGTGTACTCGAAGAGTTCGTTCATCACCGCCACAACCTCGGGGTCGTCGACGCCCCGATCGGTGCGGAACACGATCGAACCGGGCTGGCCGGAGCCGAACCCGCCGAAGTGCTCCTCTAGATCGTCGAAGCCGTCACGGCTTTCCGACTCGGGGATCTCGAAAGAGCTGTCAAAGGCTGCGCCGACCGCACCCGACGCGGCGCCGACCCCAATGAAGATCACCACCCACACTGCGAGCACCTTGCCCCAGTTACTAAAACACCATTGGCCAAGTGCTCGATACATCGTCGTACCCTCCTAGAAAATCCGGACATAACGCTACGTCCAAGTAGCGTTATAGACGCGGTGCGGCGCTGCTGGCAATGAAATGTGCCGCAAATCACACAGACATTACAGTCGGGTCTCTAGATCTAGCTGAGATAGTCAATTCATATCGCTACTATGTGGTAGCGAAAGGAAACAGCCGATGCCCCGACCACTGAGTGAAGAGGCCCGCCAAAAGGCGACCGAGGCCGCTCAGAAGTTGCTCGCCGAAGATGGTATCGACGGCTTCACCATAGACGAGGTTGCCAGACGCTCCGGCGTGGCCAAAACCACCATTTACCGGCACTGGAACTCGGCGAACGAGTTACTGGTTCACACCCTCGATTGCCAGATCGAGCGGATCCAGACGCCTGACACCGGCACGCTGCGGGGCGACCTTCTTGAGATGTACACCGTCGTCCGTGGCATCCTCAACACCCCTGGCACTAGGCAGATGTTTCTCGATATGGCTAGTGCCTCGGCACGGGACAGCGAGCTGGAAACGGTCAAGCTGGCGATGTTGGCCGAGCGGACCAGACCGATTCGCGAGATTCTTCGCCGGGCAATCGAGCGAGGCGAAATCCCCGACATCGACCTCGAACACGCGTCGATCCTGATCGAGGGCCCATTCGTGGCCAGGATGTTCATGAGCGGCGAACCGGTAGAGGCCCACGAGACCGAACTCGCGGTCGACTTCATCGCCCGAGGGCTGGGCGCCCCGGTCAACTAACCGCCGAGGGTCACCACGAACTTGGCGCCACCGAGTTCGGAGTCGGTGATCGAGACGGAGCCGCCGTGACTCTCGGCGATGGCTTTGACCAGGGCAAGGCCGAGGCCTGAGCCACCGGCGTCGCGGGTCCGAGCTTCGTCCAGTCGGCTGAATCGCTCGAAGATGGTGAGCCGGTCTTCGGTCGCCACCCCGGCACCGTCGTCTTCGACCATCAACTGAACAACGCGCTCGTCCGATGCGTGCCCGGATACGGCATCCGGCAACGACACGGCGGTGACGGCCACCGTGCTTTCGGCGTGCCGGATGGCATTGTCGACCAGGTTGCGTACCAGCCGCCGCAGCTGCCGAGGAGATCCGGTCAGCGGGAGCGTTGGCGGAACCACGATCGTGAGCTGACCACGATCGAGCTCGGCCGCCAATTCGGCTCGCAGCAAAGTGGCAAGATCCATCGGCTCACGGTCGGGTAGGCGGCGGTCTTCGTCGAGCCGAGCCAAATCGAGCAGGTCACCGATCAGTTCGTCCATCCTGATCGACTCGGCCACGATGTCGCCTGCCAACCGCTGGGTCCGCTCGGCCTTGGGGTTGGTGTTGATCATCTCCCCCGCCGCTCTGATGGTCGACAGCGGGCTTCGCAGCTCGTGAGAGGCATCGGCCGAGAACTGGCGCTGCCGTTCCCCTCCCCGCTGGAGCCGGTCGAGCATGCGGTTCATAACCGTGGCCAGGTTGGCCAGCTCATCGTCGGTGTCTGGCACCGGCACCCGGCGATCGAGGCTTGAACTGGAGATGGCGTCGACCTGCGATGTGATCGACATCACCGGGCGCAGCGCGCGGCCGACCAACCACCAGGTCAAGAGGGCGAACGCCACGACTAAGCCCGGGCCGATGACCCACAGTGCGCTGCGGACCGCAGCCACCGACTCGGCGATCTCGTCAAGGGAAGCGGCGCCGACCAGGAATTGATCGCCGTCGCCGACCTCGAAGACCTCGAAGGCCAGCGATTCGATCTCCTCCACCAGTACGGGATCCGTGAGCGGCTCGTCGAACTCAATGTCCCAGATCTCTACTATCTCGCCGGTGTCGACCTCGATCACCAGGTTGGCCACCGGCTCGTCTTCGATGAACATTTCACCGAAGGCCAGTCCCTCATCGTGGACGGTGAACAGCCCAATGAAGACGTTCTGGCCATCGATGAAACCCTCGAACGCCTGAGCCTCAACCGGCTCCGGCTCGAACCCTTCCTGACCGAACGACTCTTCGCCGAAAGACTCCTCCCCGAACGCCTCGTCGGGGAGGAGGAATTCCTCTTGCAGACCGAACTGTTCGGCCTGGGCCTCCAACGCCTCGTCCAACGTGGCCTGGGCCGAATCGAGCAGATCGGCCTCCACCCATTGCAGCAACAACCAGGAGGCAACGAACAGCGTGATGGCCACTAGCGCGGTGGCGGCCAGCGTGATCCGACCCCGGATCGATCGCAAGACCAATCGCAGGCTCGAGAAGGGCTGCCTCACGAATCCCCGGCCGGTATCAGCCGGTAGCCGACCCCTCGCACGGTGTTGATGATTGGATGGTCGAACGGTTCGTCGATCTTTTGCCGGAGGTAACGAATGTAGACCTCGACCACGTTGGATGCCGGTTCGTCGTCCATCCCCCACACCCGGTCCAGCACCGATTGGCGGGACACCGCATTGCCGTCGGCCCGCATCAACATCTCGAGCACCGCGTACTCTCGGCGGGTCAGTTCGATCTCGACTGGCTCGCCGTCGCGGGCCCGGGTCACCGTCGAGGTTGTCGGGTCGAGGGTCAGGTCGCCGCAGGCCAAAATGGCCGGACGGGGCGGCGCTCCCCGCCGAACCAGGGCCCGGATTCGGGCCAACAACACCACAAACGAGAACGGTTTGCGGAGAAAGTCGTCGGCCCCGATATCCAGCGCTTCGGCCTCGTCGAACTCGCCGTCTTTGGCGGTGAGCATCAGGATCGGGGTCCACACCTCGGCCGCTCGGATCTCCCGGCAGATCTCGTAGCCGTTCATTCCCGGCAACATGATGTCGAGGATGATGGCGTCGTAGCTGCCCTCGGTGGCCCGCCACAGCCCGGAGCGCCCGTCGTGCTCCACGTCGACATCGATGCCCTCGTCGCCAAGCCCTTCCTGGACAATGGCGGCCAGGCGCTCTTCATCCTCGACCAAAAGCACTCTCATGCTCTCAAGTGTGCCGGGCCAAGATTGGAAACAGATGAGAGCGGTCAGACGCACAGACCGCCGCTCCAATCGTTCCTTCATATTCGTTCCGTCATGGTGCAGGTAGCTCCACAGAACGGAGCGTCAACCCCCTGAAGTATGGAAAAGGATCAAACCATGGCAAGTGAACTACGAAAGAGATTGGCCATCGTCGGCATGACCGGAGCGGTGCTCGTCGGCGGCGTGTTGGGGCTGAGCTCGCTGGCTTCAGCCTCGACTTCCGACACCAGCACCCCGTCGGCCGCAGTGAGCAGCGACGCCGATAGCGATACCAGCACCGTAGACGGTGACACCGACCGACCGATCGAACTCGAAGAGTATGACGGCGACTACGAGCACGACGATGGCATGGAGGTGGACGGGTTCGACGAGTTCTCGACCGAAGACCAGGCGGTCATAGTCGAGTTCGAGGAATGCATCGGCGATCTCGAGTCGCAGCTACCGGAGGACGACGACGCCTGGACCGATGCCGACTACGACAAGATCGACGCCCTCTTCGAGCAGTGTGAGCCGATTCTCGACGGCCTCAGCTTCGACGCCGACGAATGGCTCGAGGAAGGCGACGACTGGGAAGAGCTGTACGAGGAGCTGTCACCCGAGGATCAGGCCGTGCTCGATCGGTTCGATGAGTGCCTGGTCGACGTCGAGTCGCAGCTCCCCGAAGATGAGGAGTCCTGGACCGACGAGCAGTTCGAACAGTTGGAGTCCCAGTTCGAGGCCTGCGAAGTCATCCTCGACGACCTCAGCGAGGACGCCGAGTTCATCTTCGACTTCGAAGACTGCGAGGACTATGACTATGACGAGGACGAGGACTATGACTATGACGAGGACTACGACGACGAGCACGGCACCGAGGTTGAAGCGCTCGAGGGTGCCTCCGCCTAGTCATCATCGATAGTCGACCCATCCCCCAAGCAGACCGCCCACCCCGGGTCCGGGGTGGGCGGTTGCGGTTTTGGGCTGAGCCCGCCCCTCCCCTAGCGGATGCCGGAGGCGAGGCGGGCTGTCGAACCGGGGTTCCGGTCGACCGCTTGGCTCCTAGGGCGCCGTCTGGTCGACGATCTCGAACTCGAAGTCGAACGTGTCGTCGCCAGGGTCGTCGAACACGATGGTGTACGTACCCGCCTCGGTCAACGTGTGTGTCCCCCCGTCGCTCCCGGTGCCGAAGATGGTCACGTTGAACAACGTCGCACCGGTCGGTGAGGTGGCGCTCCAGTTGAAGATGCCGTTCGACCCGTTGGTGGCTGCCACCGACTGCAGATCGAAGAACAGCTCGTCACCAACCGCGCCAACAAAGGTGAAACTGTCCGTCTCGCCCGGCTTGGTCACCGCCCCCATCGTCGGCGTGTCATAAGCCACCGCCGTCGGCACATCGGCCGGCACCGTCACAATCTCAAACTCGAAATCGAACGTGTCATCACCCGGATCATCAAACACGATGGTGTACGTACCCGCCTCAGTCAACGTGACCAAACCACCATCACTCCCAGTACCAAAGATGTCCAGATCAAACAGCACCGCACCAGTCGGCGACGTAGCAGTCCAGTTGAAGATGCTATTCGAACCGTTGGTCGCAGCTTCGGCCAACAAATCAAAGAACAGCTCGTCACCAACCGCACCAACAAAGGTGAAACTGTCGGTAGCACCGCGGGTTGCAACGCTGCCGGTGGTCGGCGTGTCATACGCCACCGCCGTCGGCACATCGGCCGGAACGGTGACCACCTCGAACTGGTAGGCGCCGGTGTCACCATTGAATCCCGCCACCTCGACCAGATAGTCGCCGGTTTCGGTCAGGTCGAACGGCCCTGCATCGCTGCTACAGCTGAAGACCGTGATGCTGCTCAGTTGCGCATCTGACGGATCGGTGATGGTGATGACCAGCTGGGTGTCGCAGTTGTTGTCCACCTCGTCCAGCACATCGAAGAAAATCGTCGTGCCGGCCGAGGCGGTGAACTGATACGTGTCGGTGTCGCCGACGGGGTTGATCTCGCCGTCTACCACCTCGTCGAGCCCTATGGACACCGCACCGACGCTCACGGTGATCGTGGCGTCGTCGGTCAGACCACCCGGGTCGGTCACAGTGACCGTCACGGTGATGTCGTCACCAACGCTCCGAGCACTCACGTCGACCACTGTCAGCTCGCCGCTGGAGGGGTCGATGTCGATCTCCGTGTCGTCGTCGATCGAGAACGTCAGGGTGTCGAGATCGGGGTCGGTGGCCGCAACCGTGCCGATCACCGTGCCTGCTGCCGACTCCTCAGCCACGTTGAAGCCCTGGTCGTTGATCACCGGAGTCTGGTTTGGCAGGCCGATGATGATGATCACGGTATCGGTGGCGGTTAGGCCACCGCCGTCGGTCACCTCGGCGGTGATCACATGGGTGCCGAGACTCAGGGTCGTGATGCTGAACGAGGCCCCACCGGGCAGCGGGCCATCCAGGCCCGACGTCCAGGTCAGGCTGGCGGAGAGATCGCCCTCCTCGGCATCGTTGGCCGTACCGGCAAACGACACATTGTCGCCAACCGTGAAGCTGTCACCGTCGGTCGGTTGGGTGATGGTCACCACCGGAGGCGCGTTGGCCACGATGTTGATCTGGATCGTGTCCGTGCCTACCGCACCGGCAAAGTCAGGCACCATGGCGGTAATCGTGTGGGTACCGAGGCTCAGACTGCTGGTGCTGAACGAGCCGGTGTTGAAGACCAAATCACCGTCGATATCCGACGCCCAAGCGAGATTGCTGGTCAGGTCGCCATCCTCGTCGATGGCCGTACCGGAGAATGACACGCTCTCACCAAGCGTGAAGCTGTCGCCATCGTTCGGGTCGGTGATGGTTACCACCGGCGCAGCGTTGGCGGCGATGATGACGGTGATGCTGTCCTCGCCGGTGGCCCCTCCGCTATCGGTTACCGACGCGGTGATCGTGTGAGTACCGACGCTCAGACTGCTAATGAGGAACCCATCGGTGTCGGTTTCCAACGAACCATCGAGATCCGACTCCCAATCAAGCTGATCGGAAAGATCACCATCCTCAGCATCGGTAGCCGTACCGCCAAACGGCACAGGCTGGAACTCGATAAAGGTGACACCGTCGATCGGGTCGGTGATCGTCACCACCGGCGGCGTATTGACGGCGATGGTGATCTGAATCGTGTCGGTTGACGTCTCGCCCTGGCTGTCGGTCACCGATGCGGTGATCGTATGGGTCCCCAGGCTCAACTCGCTGCCAGTGAATGAAGCGGTGTTGGTGGCCAACGAACCATCAAGATCCGACGACCAATCGATCTGACTTGAAATGTCACCGTCTTCGGCATCGTTTGCCGTACCAGAGAAAGGCACGGTGTCAGTGTCAAGGAAGGTGTCGCCATCACTCGGCGAGGTGATGGTCACCACCGGCGCGGCGTTGGCGGCGATGGTAACGGTGATGCTGGCGTCGCCCATGACCCCACCGCTATCGGTCACCGATGCGGTGATCACGTGAGTACCGATGCTCAGACCACTAGTGATGAACGAATCATCGTCAGTTCCCAACGAACCATCAAGATCCGACGACCAATCAAGCTGACTGGACAGATCGCCATCCTCGGCATCAGTGGCCGAACCGGCAAACAGGACAGGGAAACCTTCGGTGAAGGTGGCTCCATCGGCCGGCGAGGCGATTGTCACCACCGGTGCCGCATTGGCCACGATGGTGATCTGAATGCCGTCGGCACCGACGTCCCCACTGGTATCGACCACCGATGCGGTGATCATATGGATACCAACGCTCAGGCTTGCGGTGCTGAACGAGCCGGTCGTAGTGGCCAACAAACCGTCGATATTCGATTCCCAATCGATGAAGGCGG
>JBOEHD010000060.1:6778-7036 GCA_050633745.1 Acidimicrobiales bacterium | reverse complement strand
CGGTGAAGCTGTCACCATCACTCGGAGCGGTGATCGTCACCACCGGCGGCGTATTCGACACCGGGTCGATAGTGATCGTGATCGAATCGGAACCGGTTGCCCCACCACTATCGCCCACCTCGGCGGTGATCACGTGCGTCCCGACACTCAAACCGGTGGTGCTGAACGAATCAATTCCAGGCGCCAAGCCACCATCCAAATCCGAAGCCCAGTCGATCTGATTAACCAGCGCACCATCCTCAGCATCATTCGCCGTAC
>JBOEHD010000060.1:0-6754 GCA_050633745.1 Acidimicrobiales bacterium | reverse complement strand
CGGTGAAGCTGTCACCATCACTAGGAGCGGTGATCGTCACCACCGGCGGATCGTTCACATCGTTGACCGTGACCGTGACCGTCGCATCGGTCGAAGAACCGGACGTATCAGTGACCGTCACGGTCAGCACGATCTCGGTGGCGCCAACCAGATTCGCCGTGGTAGCGACCGTCAACTCACCGGTCGCTGCATCGATCGCAATATCGGACTCATCGCTGAGCGCGTAGGACAACGTGTCGCCAACATCAGGGTCAGACGCAACAACCGTGCCGATTATGTCGAAGGCAAGTGCAGTCTCATCGACATTGAAGCTCTGATCCTCAACGTCCGGTGGATCGTTGACGTTGAGCACCATGATCGTGATCGTCGCGTTGTCGGTCAGGCCATCCGGATCAGCAACCGTCACGGTGACCACGATGTCCTCGCCCGGAACCAACGACCCGGTCGGAGCGACCGTCAAGTCACCGGTCGAGGCATCGATCTCTACGTCGGACTCATCATCCAACGAGAACGTCAGTACGTCGCCGGTATCGGGGTCAAAGGCATCAACCTTGCCAACGAAGTCGCCAGCCAACACATCCTCTTCAATAGTGAACGACTGGTCCTCGACAGTCGGCGGCTGATTCGGGTTGACGACAGCACCGTCGAGGCCGTAGTCGATCATGGCATCGAACAGAGCCCAGCCGTTGCTGTTGAGCCTGGTCACAACGGCGTTGGCGATGAATGTGCCGATGCGACGGCCGGGGGCGACGGCACCGCTGCTAAGAGTCTCACCCTCTTCGTAGGCGAAGACGGTTGACCGCATCCGGCGGGCCATACCGCGCTCGGCAACCATGGTGCCTTCGGTGCCGATGTTGGCGTAGCCGATGGCAATGTTGCGGGTCAGCACATCAACCTCACCGCTGAGGCCAGCGGCTAAGGGATGCGACGGGTCGTTGATGGTGATGGATTTCCCGCCGCCAACACGACCGGCCCGGCCACCGCGCTCAAGGAAGCCGAGGTCTCGGAAGAGTCCCCATTTCATCGAGGCAACCGGCGTTGAGGTGGCCTCGATGTCTCCTCGCACGCGACCTCGCAGCACCGAGTCGGTGAGCAGAACGAAGTCGGCGGCGTCGGCCATGGCCGCGGTCAGGTCGCTATCGTCGACCACCACATACGGATGGCCGGTGGCGTCGAGCCGATCGAGAATCGCTTGATCGGGCCTACTAGGTCGCGACGCAGTGCCGATCACCACCGTCACCGTGCCCGGGTCAGGGTCGGCGGAGACTGGCGAAGCCCCTCCGAGCACGCTCATAAGGCTGACGATCATGCTGAAGACCGCGACTAATACAACCGCTCTAGGGCCTCGGCCCGGTTCCCTCACTTGTGACATAGTTGCAAAACTATGATGATCAAGGTTTTGACCTAAAGGGCAAATTTGCCCAGGTTCAACCTTTTCTCAACGTCGACTTCTCACATCAGATCGACAGCTGCAGGTTCAGTACTAAATGGATACCGATTCGGCTACCGCATACGTCGCTTCGTGCCAGGTTTGCTACTGATTCTTCGGCAAGTCTTGGAATGGCATATTGCGATCCGGGCCCGGCTCCTTTGGAAGACCGAGGGTGCGCTCAGCCAGGATGTTGTGTTGGATCTCGTCGCTGCCGCCGTAGATGCTCGGTGCCGAAGCGTGCAGGGCAAGTTCGGCGATACCGGGGTCGGTGCTGGACGAGATGCCGGCCAGCATGCCGTCAGCTCCCACGATACGAAGGCTCACGTCGCGGAAGCGGCGGTGCAGCTCTGCGTCGTACAGCTTGCCGATGTTGGCCTCGCCCCCGGTGCGCTGGTTCTTGTCTCGGGCCCGCTGCAGGTTCATTCGGTTCAGCCGGAGCAGCGTGTAGAGCTCCATGATCTCCTGGCGCAGTACCGGGTCTTCGGTACGGCCAAGGCTGCGAGCAAGCTCGGTCCAGCGGTCGTAGAGCTTCATGCCAACACCGGGGGCGTGCCCGCCGGCCTTTGGCTTCATCGATGCCTCGACGATGTCGCCGACTTTGCGATCGAAGTTGTTGGCCAGGCTGCCGGGTGCGGCCAAGATGTTGCCTGCCGATCCAACACCGATGCTGGATCGTTCGTAGCCCAGCGTGGTGTTAGCGACCCGCCAGCCCTCTCCCCTTGTGCCAAGCATCGCATCGGTGTGGACCTTGGCATTGTCCATAAACACTTCGGAGAAGAAGGTGCGGCCGGTCATCTCCTTCAACGGTCGAACGTCGACGCCGTCCTGATCCATCGGCAGGGCGAAGTAGGACATGCCCTGATGCTTTGGCAACTCCGGATCGGTTCTGGCTACCAACATGCCGAGATCGGCGTAATGGCCCTGCGAGGTCCAAACCTTCTGGCCGGTAAAGCTCCACTCCTCGCCGTCGAGTTCACCCCTGGTTTGCAGACCGGCCAGGTCGGAGCCGGCATTCGGCTCGGAGAACAGCTGACACCAAGCTTCACGCCCGTTCAGGATCTGCGGGATGTAGCGGGCGATCTGTTCCGGGGTGCCGTGGTCGGCGATCGTTGGGGCGGCCAGCATGTAGCCGAGGCCAGGGGCCGGACCGACCACCTTCTTCTCTGCGAACATCCGCATGGCCCGGATCGCCAGCGGCACCGGCCAACCCTTTCCGCCGGCGTGCTCAGGCAAACTGGGGTGGGCGTAGCCGGAGTCGGCCATCGCCTGCCACCAATCGCCAAGTGTCATATTTGGGTCCCAGGTCTCATCGACCCACTCGCCGACCATACGATCGACATCCGCTTCGGATGGGATGGCGGCGGGCGCGGCGCTAGAGGTATCGGTATTGGCCATGGGTCCGATGGTACCGAACTCCAGCAGAGACCAGAAATGGGTCAATCGGCTACATATTTGGTGGTCGACACTATTAGTCGACCTCAAGTGGCCTTTGAGACCTAGAGTGCCTGTAAGCCTCACTCTCTAGCTAAGGACGTTGACCATGCGTAAGTTCTGGCTTCTAGATCAGCACGGCAGTGATGGACCGACGGCGTTGGTCAGCACAGACGGCGGGCTTCGGGTTGTCGACATCCTGCGCTTCGGGCCGTCGGTCACCGAACTCGAGGCTCAGCAGAAGGTCTGGGACGACGTGATCGGCCGGGTCGCGCCGACGTTGAAACCCTGCAAGAAAGACTCCGAGGTCGACGAGGAAGGCATCGCTCCCCACGATGACCTCGACCGAAGCGACAACAACGCGTCAGGAAACCGAGCGGGCCGCCGAGCCGCCACCCGCACAAAAGGCGCAGTTGAACGCACAGGCGGCGGACCATCCCGCAACCGCAGCCGAGGCGAACGCTAAGGCATCGATCTTGGCGGGTCTTGGCTGTCACAGGCCGTAGCTAATGTTGGTGTATGTCCTTGACGAGTCTTGATGCTCGTCTGGATGGCCGAGTGGTGGCAACGGATCTAGACCGAGCTCTACAACAACTAGCCGAAGCCGATCAGCTTCGAGCCGACGCCGCTGCCCTGTTGGGCGAGCTGGATGGCACCGGCCTGGCCGAGTGGCTTGGCTATGTATCGCTCGACCGATTGGTAGCTCACCGTTCATCACGGGGAAATAGTGCTGCGCGCGACCTGATGCGAGTCGCTAGACATTTGGCCAGATTTTCAGCTACTGCCGCAGCAGTGCGAGCCGGGCGAGTTTCGTTCGCCGCAGCAGAAGTCCTCGCCGGCGCTGCCAGAGATCTTGCCAATGCTTACCTCCAACACGAAGACCAGTTGCTCAACGCTGCCGCTTCAAACGAGGTCGACGAGCTGGAACGGCTCTGCCGGTTGTGGCGAGCCCGAGCCGACAGCGATGCCAACGCCGCGGACGCTGAGCGTGCGTTCAATCAGAGGGGCCTGTGGATGCAGTTCGCCTTCGACGGAGCCGGGCACGGGCGATTCTCCCTCGATGCCACCGGCGCCGAAGCGGTCTGGGCCGCCCTGGAAACCCCACCCGATCCCGTCACACAACTCCCCGAGCCTCGCACCGCGGCGCAACGCCGAGCCGACAAACTCGTCGGCGTCTGCACGCTGTCGACCGAGAGCAACCCCGACCAGGGAAGCGGCGGGACAAGGACAACAGTCGACGTGGTCATCGACATCGAAACCCTCGCCGCCAACGCTCAGACCGGCGAAGCCAACCCGATCGATATCGACCGCATGCGAGCCGAACTAGCCCATGGCGGACCAATCACCGGACCAGGGCTCGATCGCCTACTTTGTGACGCATCATTCCGGGCGCTCATCACCGACGGGCCACGAACCGTCCTCGCCTACAACCGAGCCACACCTGCGATACCGCTCGGCCTGCGCCGAGCGGTCCGGGTTCGCGACCGACACTGCACATTCACAGGCTGCGACCGACCCTCGTGGTGGTGCGACCTACACCACATCACACCACGAAACCGCGGCGGACCAACCACCGCCCAAAACCTCACCTTGCTCTGCAGGTTCCACCACGGCTGTGTGCACGATCGAGGCTGGCAACTCACAAGAGCACCCGACGGCACCATCAACGTGAAATCGCCCTAGGCCAACGGGTGGCTACAAAGCTCACACCGTCCCGAATCCGACCGCCAAGCGTGGTTCGGGGTACCGACGCGAGCGTCTGGGCTGCACAATTCGTCTACGGCCGGAGCCGCGGTGAGTAGGCTCGTGCTCATCTTTCCTTTCTGCTGCGCTAGATCAGCGGCGTGACTATCGCCATCAGAGAGCTGAGCATCGGCGACACGCTGATGCTCGAAGAGCTGCTCGATGCCGTCACTCCTGGCTGGCGCAATGCGCTGGCACCCGGGGCGTCTGGTCCGCTGGCGTTCATCGCTGAGCCACGCACCTTCGTGTTCGGAGCGTACGTCGACAACGCTCCCGCCGGTTGGCTTTGGGGTATCCATGTTCGTCGGCCAACCGGGCGGTTGATGACCTACGTGCACGAAGTGGACGTAGTCGCTGAGCATCGCCGGCGGGGTGTCGCTCGGTTATTGGTCGATGCGACGCTGGCCCTTGCTCGCAGCGGCGGGAGTGACCGTCTCTGGCTCGTCACCGATACGGCGAACGGGTTGTACAAAACGGCGGGCGCCACCAGAAGAGACGACGAAGGCCAGATCGTCTACTCCTGGGATCTGTAGCTCCGCCAGCCATAAGTCTTGTTCGGGACTCGCTGGCGCCACAGTCCGGCACCACAGTCTGGCCCCGAGCGGATGGACGCGAGATAATCGTGCTCCCCCGACATCGGCTAGGAGATGACGATGACAACTCGTTCTTTTGATTGGATCGCCCACCACGCGCGGAATCGACCGACTCAGATCGCCCAGGTGGATTTGGCGACCGACCGGACCTTCACCTGGGTTCAGATGAACGAGCGCACCAACCGTCTGGCTAACGCACTGTCGACCGAATTCGGTATCGGCTACGAAGACCGGGTTGCGGTGCTAGCCAACAACAACACCAACTTCTTCGAAGTGCAGTTCGCCTGCTGGAAGCTGGGCGCAATCTTCGTGCCGCTCAACTGGCGCCTGGCGGTTCCCGAGCTGGAGTTCATCGTCGGCGACTGCAGCCCCAGCGTCATCGTGTTCGACAACGAGATGTCCGAAGCGGCGAACCAGGTCGCCAAGTTGTGCGAAATCGAACACAAGATCAACTGGGACAGCGCGGGCGACGGCGTCACCAGCGGCGACACCGCCGATTACGAAGAGCTGTTGACCTCAGCTAATCCCGAAGCGGTCGAGGTGTACCCGTCGACCCACGACACCGCCCTCACCATCATGTACACCTCGGGAACAACCGGTCGCCCGAAGGGCGCCATCATCACCCAGGGCATGACCTTCTTCAACGCAGTGAACTGCACCGAGTTCTATGGGCTGCACTCCAACATGATCAACCTGGCGTTCTTACCTCTGTTCCACACCGGCGGTCTCAACGTGTTCGCCAATCCCGGCTTCCACTACGGCGCCACAACTCTGGTCATGAAGACTTTCGACCCGGCCGAGGCCCTGCGGCTGCTCAGCGATCCCGAGGTCGGCGTCACCCACTTCATCGGCGTGCCGGCCAATTATCTGTTCATGAGTCAGGTACCGGCATTCGAGACCGCCACCTTCCCCACCATCACCGCAGCCTGCGTCGGAGGGTCGCCCACGCCGCTGCCGCTCATCAAAACCTGGGAAGCGAAGGGTCTCCCGCTGCAGCAGGCCTACGGCATGACCGAAACCAGCCCGCTGGTGTTGGCCCTCAAGCCTGAAGACTGCTCGGTCAAGATCGGCTCGGCCGGACTACCGGCGCTCCATAACGAGGTCCGTATCGTCGATGATGAAGGCAACGATGTAGCGGTGGGCGAGACCGGTGAGCTGTGGTGCCGGGGTCCGAACATCACCCCGGGCTACTGGAACCGACCCGAGGCCACCGCCGACTCGTTCGAAGACGGCTTCCTCAAGACCGGCGACGCGGCCCGGCAGGATGAAGACGGCTTTTACTACGTGGTCGACCGCTGGAAGGACATGTATATCTCCGGCGGAGAGAACGTCTACCCGGCCGAAGTCGAGTCGGTCATCTTCGGACTCGACGGTGTCGGCGAGGTAGCGGTCATCGGTGTACCCGACGAGAGGTGGGTCGAAGTCGGCCGGGCCATCGTGGTGCTAGCCGAAGGCGCCGAGCTCGACGAGGCCACGGTGATCAACCACTGCCGAGCCAACCTGGCCCGATTCAAAGTCCCGCAGTCGGTGGTGTTCATCGACGAGATCCCCCACA
>JBOEHD010000059.1:13214-26298 GCA_050633745.1 Acidimicrobiales bacterium | reverse complement strand
ACCTGCTCAAGTTCAAAGAGCACGCCGAGTATGAAGATGGCCGTGAGACGACATTGACCGGGCGCGAGGCCTACCAAATCTACGGACGCGGCGTCAGTAAGCTGATCACCGAGTACGGCGGCAAAGTCACCTTCGCTGGCGACGTCACTTTCCTTGCCCTTGGCCAAGTGGATGATCTTTGGGACGAAGTTGCCATCGCCCAATACCCGTCTCGGGTTGAACTTTGGCAGATGTCGACTTCAGCCGAGTGGCAGGAACTCTCGGTGCACCGCGCCGCTGGCCTCGCTGGACAGCTCAACATCGAGACGGTCCAAACCAAGTTCGGTCAGTAACGCCGATGAACGTTCTCGACGTTGCCAAGGTGCTCGGAGCGATGGTGTTCGCACCAATACGAATTCGCCGCAAGCCGCCGACGCCACCGTTCGGGGCGCAGCATTATGAGCCGACGCCGTTTGCCGCCGACCGTTCGTCGGCCACCAAGCTGGCTCGTGACGTTGTGGTTGCGAAGACCCCGCCCGGTGGTTGGCGGGACTGGCCGCCGCCAGTATTGGCAGGTTGTGACGAACCAATAGCGGAGGGGGCTGTCGACCTTCGTGGAGCATGGAAAGCACACAGCGGGCCGATGAAAGGACATATCGAGAGAGTCGAACAGGCCGGTGAACGGGTAGTGATCACCGCGGGCGGCGTCATTCACGACATGTGCGCCGACGGAACACTTGATGGCGGCGTGAACGACGTAGGAGAAGGCGGAGCACAGATTTCAGTCGCAGCCCGATTCGAAGACGGCCGCCTAAACCTCTATCCCGGCGACCGAGGTGTTGTAGTGGTTACCCGCTATCTCGATGGCGACGAGATGATCTGGCGTTGGGGCCCCTACACCAGCCGGCTACGGCGGCTCAATGCGCCTGGGCCCCACACGTAGCCCTCGTACGCAGTCGCACGCGAACGGCGCCCATTCAGGGCAAAAGTCTGAGATCACCGAGGGTTGAGCGCACGACCGTGAAGTGTTGCCGGTCAAGCGTGTTCCGGCGCCTCCAGACCGGTAGGGACATCGCTATTTCAGCGCAAAAACCGTTCATTTGAGGGGCGTGGCCACGAGCCCAAAAATAATTCGAAAGAAAATCTAGATTTCTGTGTCGAATTCGCATGAGTGCTGCGACAAGTGGGCAAAGGGACCGGAACAGCCGGTCAGCACAACCCCACTAGGAGCACATCATGAGCAAGCATCAGCCAATCGCCGCAACCGTCGAGCGCACCATCCCCGCCTCGCCCGAAACCCTCTACGACATCGTCACCGACGTCAGCCGGATCGGCGAACTCAGCCCAGAGTGCCGAGGAGCCGAATGGGTCGGAAAGACCGAAGGCCCTCAGGTCGGCGCCAGGTTCAAGGGCGAGAACGAGCTCGGCAAGAGCAAGTGGACCACCAAGCCAACCGTCACCGCCGCCGAGCGAGGCCAGGTCTTCGAGTTCAAGGTGCCTATGGGCTTCGGTCCGACATGGCGTTATGAGTTCCACGCAGTCGAAGGCGGAACGCGAGTCGTCGAGTCGATGCGCCAGGACAAGCCATCGCCATGGTTCATCCGCCGAGCACAGGTAAAGGCCGGCGTCACCGACCGAGCCGCCAACATCACCAACGGCATGGAGATCACCCTCAACAACCTTGAGCGCCTCGCCACTGCGTGAGCGCTGGCAACCCAACTTTCCGAATCCTCTACCCATAAGCAACAAACGACTAACGTCGTCACCCAAACAGAAAGAACCAAACCAATGGAATACATGATCCTCCTTCACTCAGACGAGAGCGCTGCTCCAGACTTTGCTCCGGGAACGCCAGAGTTCGACGAGATGATGGGCGAGTGGATGGCATTCAATGCCGAGCTCGCCGAGGGCGGCCACATGATCGGTGGAGCTAGCCTTGCCCCCACCGTCACGGCAACGACACTTCACAAGTCCCCTGAGGGCAACACGACCACCGACGGCCCATACGCCGAAACCAAGGAACAGCTCGGCGGCTACTACGTCATCGAAGCTGCCGACCTTGACGAGGCACTGGCCATCGCTGCCAAGGTTCCAATCCCCTATGGCTCGTTCGAAGTTCGACCTATCGCCTTCCGCCCCGAGGCCTGATCGAACATTTTCGAGATGGACAACATCGAAGCTGCACTCGCCCAGCTGGTACGTCAGGACGCACCACGTGTGCTGGCGCTACTGGCTGGACGATTCAGCGATCTGCATCTCGCCGACGACGCGGTTGCTGATGCCCTGGCCGAAGCGGCGAAACGCTGGCCCGAACAAGGGGTTCCAGACAACCCGGGCGCTTGGCTGAACCGGGTAGCGAGCCGCAGGGCAATCGATCGAGTCCGGCGCCTCGATGTCGAGCGACGCCGGACACGGGCAGCCGCCCCCGAACTACATGCCGATCCGAACGAGACCACCACTATGCACGACACCTTTCTTATAGACGACCCGATCAGCGATCCGAACCTGCCGGAAGATCAGCTCCGCCTGATGTTCCTGTGCTGTCACCCAGCACTTGGCACCGACGCCCAAGTGGCGTTGACGCTGCGACTCATTGCCGGCCTCACTACCGACGAGATCGCCGCCGCCTACCTGATCCCCACCCCCACGCTCGCCCAACGCATCTCCCGAGCGAAGACGAAAATTCGCGACGCAGCCATTCCGCTTCACATGCCATCACACCTCGAGCACCGCCTCGACGCGGTCCTCAGCGTGCTCTACCTCGTCTTCAACGAGGGGTACCTCGGCCGAGGCGAAGATCCCGAGCCGATGCGAGTCGACCTCTGCGAAGAGACATTGCGACTGACCCGCTCACTTGTCGAGCTCCTCCCCGACCACGCCGAGATCCACGGCTTGCACGCACTCGAGCTGTTCCACCACGCCCGCCGCGGCGCTCGCCTCGACGCAAACGCCGACCTTGTTCTGTTGCCCGACCAAGACCGCACCAAATGGCATCGGCCCGACATCGAGAAGGGCAACGCTGCACTACGCAAGGCCATGTCGTTGAAAGATCCTGGCCGCTACCAAATGCAGGCCATGATCGCCGGCTATCACACCAACGCCAGCGACGCTGGCAGCACCAATTGGGCACGCATCGCAGCGCTCTATGACCGGCTGATCACGATCGATCCGTCACCGATCGTTGCGCTTAACCGGGCCGTGGCGATCGGCATGGCCGAGAGTCCTCAAGCGGGCCTGGCCGCGCTGCCCCAAAGCGACGACCTGGCTGACTATCACCTCTTCCACGCAGCCCAAGCCGAGCTCCACCTCATGGCTGGCAATGTCGAAGATGCGAGGGCAGCGTTCACTGAAGCGCTTCGGCTAGCCCGCAACCCCGCCGAGGTCCGTCACCTCGATCGACGCATCGCCGATACGGCATAGACCGTCGCGAACCAGACCCTGTTTGGCGCTTTAGCCGAGGGCGAGGTGGTTCTCTATCCCCTGGATGCTGTCTTCCAAGCGATGGTTCACGTAGAGGACCGTCGTCTCGCCCGACAGACAGATGCGCTCGATCAGCGCCAACACCAGTTGGCGGTTCATGTCATCGAGGCCCAAACACGGTTCATCGAGAATCAGCAGCGGTGGGTGTTTCACCATCGCACGGGCAATCAACACCAAGCGCTGCTCTCCGTATGACAGTCGGTTGAACGGCTCGTCTGCCCGGTCGGCCATGCCCAGCACTTCGAGCCAGTCGTCGGCGATTGCTTTCTGGGTGTCGGTACTCTTGGTGTACAGGCCGATGCTGTCAAAGAAGCCCGAGATGATGACGTTTCTCACGCCCGTGCCGACTCGGTACTCCCACTGAAGCGCGGTCGAGACGTAGCCGATGTACTGCTTGATCTGCCAGATGCTCTCGCCGGTACCGCGTTGGAAGCCGAAGACGCTGATGTCGTTCACGTAGCACTGCGGGTGATCACCGGTGATCAGCGAAAGCAAGCAGGTCTTGCCACTGCCGTTCGGCCCGCTTACCTGCCAGTGTTGGTTCGCTTCGATGGTCCAGTCGAGGTTCTCGAAGACCGTATTGTCGGTGTATCGAACGGTCGCGCCGGTCAGCCGAACCAATGGTTCGTCAGCGTTCAGCGGCGGGAGCGCGATCGCCGGATCGGCCATCGGCACCTCAAGCTCGCTCGTCTTCAGGTGGAGGAGTTGATGCAGTTCGCCATAGGCACGCTCATCGGCACGGTCCACCCGATGCAAGAGGTGTCCGTCGTCAACGTAGGCAACGTGGGTGATGAAGTCCGGGCATTCGTCGAACCTGTTGAGAACAAGCACCATGGGTACGGTCCCGGCCAGCGTTGCGAGGTGGGCTTGAAGCCAATTCACCGAGCCATGATCGAGCCCATCAAACGGCTCATCCAGTACCAGAAGTTCGGGACGGCTCGTCAGTGCCCGGATAAGCATGACCTTTCGGGTCTCCCCCGTCGACAGCTTGCGGAACGCCCGATCCATCAACGGCTCGAGGCCCAACGTAGCAACCAGCGTTTTCGCCAGCTCATCGTCGAGGCAGACCTCGGCGATGATCTCCGAGACTGGCGTGCCCTCGGAGATCACATCGAGAATGTCGGCATCGTCCTTGCGCAGCTCGGCGGCGATGAGCTCGGCCTGACGCTCATAGGACACAAGTGCCACACTGCCACGCAGCGAATCACTGCCTGGCAGGCCGGAAAGCGTTCCTGACAGGTGGTCGCCTTCCCCCGCAAGTACTGCAGCAAGCGCGGACTTACCCGAGCCGTTCGCTCCGGCGATCAGCCATTGCTGTCCGGGCTCGATGACCCAATCGATGTTGTGAAGCTGAAACCGCCCATCAAAATCAACCGACAGGTCATTGAGAGCGATCATTGGTTACCCCCAGGCCCCCATGGCGCCGCAAGTTGTGAGCCGCAGGCGAGCAACTTGGTTAGTGAGCGAAGCGAACGGCGCGGATGGACGCTTAAACGATGCGCTTCATGTCGGCCATGTGGCCGCGCAAGATGCCACCGATTTCTTCGACCGGATGGCTGCGAATGGCTGCGTTCACTTCGATGAGACGTGCGTTGTCGACGCCGGTGTCGTCGAGCTCGAGACCCTTGCCGATGACATCGCTCTTGATGCCCTTCATGAAGTCACCCAGCAGCGGGACACACGCGTGGTTATACAGGTAGCAGCCATATTCGGCGGTGTCGGAGATGGTTGCGTTCATCTCGTAGAGCTTCTTGCGAGCAATGGTGTTGGCGATGAGCGGCGTCTCATGGAGGGACTCGTAGTATGCCGAGTCGGCAATAATGCCTGCTGCAGTCATGGTCTCGAACGCAAGCTCCACGCCGGCCTTGACCATGGCGACCATGAGGATGCCGTTGTCGAAGTACTCCTGTTCGGAAATCTCGACGTCGCCCGCCTCGGTCTTTTCAAACGCTGTCTCGGCGGTGTCTGCCCGCCAACCGAGCAGCTTGGCGTCGTCGTTGGCCCAGTCGTCCATCATTCCCGACGAGAACGTTCCCGTCATGATGTCGTCTTGGTGCTTCTGGTAGAGCGGACGCATGATGTCCTTCATCTCTTCTGCGAGATCGAAGGCGCGGATCTTGGCCGGGTTCGACAGGCGGTCCATCATGTTGGTCACGCCGCCGTACTTGAGGGCTTCGGTAGTTGTCTCCCAGCCGTACTGGATGAGTTTGGAGGCGTAGCCAGGCTCGATGCCCTCTTCGATCATCTTGTCGAAGCACAGTAGCGAACCGGTCTGCAGCATGCCGCACAGGATGGTCTGTTCGCCCATGAGATCGGACTTGACCTCGGCGATGAACGAGGACATGAGCACGCCGGCCTTGTGGCCGCCGGTGCCGACGGCGTACGCCTTGGCCAGCGCCAAGCCTTCGCCGTTCGGGTCGTTATCTTCGTGTACGGCGATCAGTGTCGGCACGCCGAACCCGCGCACGTATTCGGCACGAACCTCCGAGCCCGGGCACTTCGGGGCGACCATAATGACGGTGATGTCGTCACGTACCTGCATGCCCTCTTCAACGATGTTGAAGCCGTGGGAGTACGAGAGGCAGGCGCCCTGCTTCATCATTGGCATGATGGTCTGCACGACCGACGTGTGCTGCTTGTCTGGCGTGAGGTTCAAGACCACATCAGCGGTCGGAAGTAGTTCTTCGTACGTGCCGACGGTAAACCCGTTCTCCGTGGCGTTCTTCCAGGACTGGCGCTGCTCGGAAATGGCAGCGTCACGCAAGGCATAGGACACGTCGAGGCCGCTGTCTCGAAGGTTCAGCCCCTGGTTCAGGCCCTGAGCGCCGCAACCTATCACGACCATCTTTTTACCCTTGAGGGCGTCGACACCCTCGGTGAACTCATCGAGGTGCATGAAGCGACATTTGCCAAGCTCGGCGAGTTGCAGGCGCAGCGGAAGGGTATTGAAGTAATTGGCCATGGTCCGGCTTTCAGTTTTTGATGAGCGAACAGCGGAGTTTGAACAGTGGAACTCTAGCTGCGGCCACGTGTTTCGCAAATTGAGATATTTGCAACGTGGTGTCCCATATTTTGCAACGCTGGGACCATACTCGACATGTGGATATCCGAACGCTCAAACATTTCATCGTGCTAAGCGAAACCCTGCATTTCGGGCGCGCCAGCGCAAAGGCGAACATCAGCACCTCGGCGCTGTCGCGGAACATTCGCCGGTTGGAGACTGAGCTCGACGCCGTTTTGTTCAACCGCGACAACCGGACGGTGGCACTCACGCCCGAAGGTCACACTTTTCAACGGTATGCGCGTGACGCTGTGCAGCAGTGGGACCAGATCCGCTACGACCTAACCGATCCGGTAGAACAGCTTTCCGGCCAGATACGCCTTTACTGTTCAGTCACTGCGAGCCACAGCATTCTTGTCGAGCTGTTGAACCGCTTCCGGCCCGCCCACCCGGGGGTGGAGATCATGCTGCAGACCGGCGATCCCGAACATGCCATCGAGCGCATCGTGGCGCTGGAGGAAGAGTTGGCGATCGCCGCTCGTCCAGAGATTCTCCAGCCCGGGCTGCTCTTCAAACCGATCGCCAAGTCGCCACTCGTGTTCGTCGCTCCGAAGGAATCTACGGAGACGCCAAACGCTCAGTTCACGCCGGGCAAGACCGCCGACTGGCAGGACATACCGATGATCCTCGCCGCTGGCGGAATCGCCCGCAGGCGGGTGGATGCCTGGTTCGGTTCGCTTGGTGTCACCCCGCAGATCTACGCACAAGTCGCCGGTAACGAGGCCATCGTAAGCATGGTCAGCTTGGGATTAGGGGTCGGAGTGGTGCCAAAGATCGTGCTGGACAACAGCCCACATGCGGCCAGCGTGCGAGTGCTCGACGTGGAACCTGCGCTGGCCCCATACGACCTGGGGCTCTTCACCTTGCAACGTCATCTGAAGAACCCGCTGGTCAACGCGTTCTGGTCGCTGCTCGACACACCGCAGCGCTGACTCGGCATGACGATACAGGGTCCACGGCGTGACCTGCGTGAGACCTTCGGTGGATCCGATCGGCCTGAGCTATTCCTCGTCTCGACCAACGGGAAGCGTCAGCAGAATGGTTGTGCCTTCGCCAGGATTCGACCTGACAGCGATCGTGCCGCCGTGAGCTTCGAGCACGGTCTTTGCAATCGAGAGGCCCAAACCGCGGCCTCCCTTCGCGCTGTCACGCCCGGCATCTCCTCGATAGAAACGGTCGAAGAGGTGCTCGCGCTGGGGTTTCGGTATGCCGGGCCCCTGGTCCGAAACGTTGATCTGCACCATGTCCCCATCGAGGCCGCCGTCGCGGCCCCCACCGAGCGACGCGCCGACCACCAGCCCGGCATCCGCCGGCGTGTGGCGAAGCGCATTCACCGTAGCGGCCGTAATCGCCTGGGTGAGCAGGTCCCGGTCGGCGCGGACCACCAGACCTTCACAAACCCCCTCGCTGTTGACACGACGGTCGGGCTGGATGGCCGCAGCATCGGCAGCGATGTCGACGAGCAACCGGCTGAGGTCGACGTCGGTGAAGTCGAGCGGACGACCTTCGTCGAGCGACGCAAGGGTCAAGAGATCTTCGGTGAGCGCCGCCATCCGCGCCCCTTCGACCCGGATTCTTCGCATCGCATCGTCGACGGCATCTGGCGTTGGCAGGTCGCCGGCGAAATACAGGTCGGCGTACCCCCGCAACGCTGTCAGAGGCGTTCGGAGCTCATGTGAAGCATCGGCCACGAACTGGCGTTGACGGTTTTCCGACTCTTGTCGTGCGTCGAGCATGGCATTAAATGCTGCGCCAAGGCGGCCGGTCTCGTTGTCGCTGGTCGAGACGACGACCCTCCGCTCCGACCGGCCGGCGGCCACTTCCTCTGCCGCAGACGTCAACCGGCTGATCGGTTGTAGACCGAGGCGGTCCACCCACCACATCGCCAAGCCGAGCGCGGCGACGATCGCCAGGACGGCAAGCCCTGAAGCGACGATGATCTGGTTCTGTGCGTCGTCGATGGGCGCCATCGAACGAGCAGCGATGAGGGTTCGGCCGAGCCCGACATCCACCGTGACCGCACGCACATCTCCCCCACCAACCGCCCATTGGACCGTCGCTGGCTCAAGCACCACCGAACCATCACGCTCGAGTGGTCGGGCGAGCGCCAGGGCCTGATCGACATCTGGTGTAATCGACGGCCCAGGCACAGGTTCCGCGAGTACGACCAGGACACCCCCCTGGCTGATAGCAGCGATGTACATATCGCTGGTCGTCGCCTCGATGGCCTCCCCGCTCGGTGATGGCGTTGGCGGGTCGGCTTGATTGTCGACGCGGCGAACCAACGCATTAGTGACAAGTTCGAGTTGATCGTCGATCTGGTCGGTCAAGATGACACGCTGCCTCATCACGATCCCGATGAGCAGCACAACGATCAGCGCGGTGATGGCGACGGCAACGGCCAGCAGCCGACTTCGGAGGTTCATGGCCGACTTCGGAGGTTCATGGCCGACTTCGGGGATTCATGGCCGAAAGCGTCCCATAATCGGGCTCTCATCGCGGAGGTCGGACCGTGTAACCGACACCTCGAACGGTCTCTATCAAACGCGGCTCGACGCAATCGATTTTCTTGCGGAGCGAGGAGATGAACGTTTCGACGATGGCGGACTCACCATCAAAGTCATAGTTCCAGACGTGATCGAGGATCTGCTCTCGTGACAGGACCCGACCTGCGTTCGTCATAAGCAGGCGGCACAGTTTGTACTCGGTGGGCGTCAGCTGCACCGGTTCCCCCGCTCGCATAACCAGGTGAGCATCGTCGTCGAGGAGTAGGTCCGCAACCATGATCTGGGCGTGCGGTGCATCCCAACCGGAGCGTCGCAACGAAAGTTGAACCCTGGCCACCAACTCTTCGAGCGCAAAGGGTTTCGTGATGTAGTCGTCGCCACCGGTCGTCAGCCCCCGCACTCGATCGGCCGTCTCGGTCTTTGCGCTCAGAAACAGCACGGGCATGAGCTGACCCCGCTGACGAAGCGTTTGGAGGACCTCGAAACCGTCCAGGTCGGGAAGCATCACATCGAGCACGAGCACATCGGGCCGGAATCGCTCCGCTTTATGCAATCCAGAGTGCCCGGTTGCGGCGATCTCGACCTCCATGCCAGCAGCACGCAGTGCAGAGGCCACGAGGAAGGAGATGTTCTCCTCGTCGTCGACGACGAGTGCCTTCGGAGCAGCCACCACTCAAGTATCGTGCACTTGCCTGAAGTTTGGCTCGGCAGTTGCTGAGGATTTCCTGAGGATCTGGTCGAAAGGCATGCTCAAGGGGCATATTCAAGAGCACCCCGATCGTCGACCTTCAGGAAACCCGCAGGATTCCATCAAGTGGGCCAGACCTTTCCTCCCTACTGTCCTAGGGATGAGCAACATAGGAGCGATCGGCTTCGCACTTCTACTTTCACTCGCCGCGGCGGCCTGCGGAATCTCGCAGACCGCCGAACCGGACACGGTCGCCGGCCTGGCAGCGCAAACCGAGGGCGATGACCGAAGCCCTGAGGACCGAAGTCTCGAAGACTCAAATCTCGAAGAAAAGGTCGACACCGATGGTGACGGTGAGATGAGCGATGAGGAGATATCGGCCTACGCCCAATCGGTGTTACTCGACTTCTCCGATTGCATGCGCCAGAACGGGTACCCCGACTTCACCGACGTCTCGCTTGAGGACCTCACCGAGGGCAGCGGCGCTGGCCAGGGCAGGTTCATTGCCCTAATGACCGAACGTGGTGTCTCCCTCCCCGATGGCGTTCCGACCATCCAGATGTGCGGCGAAAACCTCTCGGATCTTCAAACCTTTGCTCCGGAGCCAAGCGATGATGAACTCGCCGAACAGGAAGCAGCGGTGTTGGAGTTTGCTGCGTGCATGAGAAGCGAAGGGCTGAGCAACTGGCCAGACCCTGACTTTGCCGCCAACGGAGGCAACGGTTACGGACCGGAGCTCCTGCAGGACTTCGACATCCAGTCCGATGAAGTCCAGTCGGCAATCGCCACCTGCCAAGCATCGAACAGCGCGGCGATCGACGTTGGCAGTGAGACCGTGGACGGTGAGGACCTTGACGGCCGGTCAGCGAACGGTGACGCAGGTGAGCCGGACACCGCCGAAGCGATCGACCGAGCCCCGATCAGCCCGCTGATCGAGGGCGACACGAGCGACCTCAACGTTGCCGAAGTTGCCCGTCGCGACCTTATTCAGACAAAAACCTTCGCTGCCACCCTTGGCTACGGAGAGCTACGGCCGTTTCCGACGAACACTAGCGGTGTCGTCACCGAACTGCCGGACGAGGGTGACATCATTGGCTTTGGCGAGGTCCTCTTCGCAGTCGACGGTCAACCCGTCCTGCTCTTCGAGGGCGATATCCCCCAGCACCGCTCGTTCGATGTCGATATGACCGACGGCCCCGACGTCGAGCAACTCGAGCGCAACCTTGTCGACCTCGGATACGCAGACGACTTCGACCTCTCGGTCGATACGGACTTCTCGTACGTCACCGCCGACGTGATCGAGGAAATGCAGATCCAGCTCGGCATAGATGACACCGGCGAGCTCAACCTTGGGCGCATCGTGTTCTCTCCAAACCCGATCCGGGTTGGAGCGGTCAACGTGCAACTCGGTCAGTCGGTCACCCCGCAGGTCAACCTTGTGAGTGTGACCGAGAGCAGCCAGCGAATCACCCTCGACCTCGACGCAGAAGACCTCTCCCTCTTGCCAGCAGACACCGAGGTCGACATCGAACTGCCAGACGGAACGGTCGTAGCCGGGCGGGTGTCCGACGTCGCCGCGGTAGCGACCCGAACGGTTGACCAGCAGGGGACCGCCGGCGATCCGACGATCGAAATCACAATCGTCTTCGCCGATGGAGAACCCAACGAGGTGTTCGACGCTGCTCCCGTCGACATCATTGCGACCGAGGAGGTGAACCTCGACGTTCTCACCGTCCCCGTTCCAGCGCTGATCGCGCTGTCTGGAGGTGGTCATGCTGTTGAGCTGATCGTCAACGGAGGCACACAACTCATCGGGGTCGAACTCGGCGACTTCGTCGATGACCACGTCGAGATCCGAGGCGACCTGCAAGCGGGCGACCGTGTTGTGATGGCGGGGAGCTGAGATGACCGCCGTTCTGGAACTCCGACAGGTCACCAAGTCGTACCCTGGTTCGCCACCGATCGAGGTACTCAAGGAGATCGACCTCACCATCACCGAAGGTGAGCTCGTCGCTATCGTCGGACCATCGGGTTCGGGTAAGAGCACTCTGCTCAACATGATGGGAGCGCTCGACCGGCCTTCCTCGGGCCAGGTACTCATCGACGATACGGTCGTTAACGGACTCGGCGATGTCGCGCTGTCCGGTGTGCGGGGACGTCGACTCGGCTTTGTCTTCCAACAATTCCATCTGCTTGCCGGCCTCAGCGCAACGGAGAACGTGGCAACGGGTCTGCTCTATCACGGCACCAGCAGGCGGGACCGTAAGCGTCAAGCGCGCCAAGCGCTCGAACGCGTTGGTCTTGGACATCGTCTGGACCAGAAGCCCGGGAAGCTGTCCGGGGGCGAGCGACAGCGGGTTGCTATCGCTCGGGCGCTACTGGGTGACCCGGCAATCGTGCTGGCAGACGAGCCGACCGGGAACCTCGACTCACAGACCACCGAGGAAATCGTTCAGCTCTTCCTCGACTTGAACAGACAGGGTTCAACGATCGTGATGATCACCCATGACCGTGACCTTGCGCAGTCCATGCCGAGAGTGGTCGAGATCTTGGACGGCGAGATCCGGCTCCGGGAAACGAACACACCATGACCGAACTCGGAGAAAACCACCCGGCACGGCCCCGGAAGCTGCGAAGTCGGCTACGTATCATCGACACCGTCCTCGAAGCGCTGCGGGGCCTGACGAGCCGAAAACTCCGGACTGCCCTCACCGCACTCGGCATCTCGATCGGCATCGCGTCGCTCATCAGCATCCAAGGCATCACCGAAGCGAATCAGGCCGAAGCCAGGGCCGAGATCGACGCGCTTGGATCGGACTTTCTGTTCATCACCGCCGGAACCGGAATCACCGAAGAGGCTGAACTCCTCCCCTATGCCCCGGACATGCTCGATACACACCTCGACGCTCTCGAATACGTCGCCGCGCTCTACCCCGTCGATGCCCGTGCTCGTCGTAATGAGCTGATCCCCGAGGTGCAAACCGGTGGGGTCACGGTGAGTGCCGTTACGTCGTCAGACCTCGACTTACTCGAGCCGGTAAACGGTTCGGTCGACTTTGGACGATTCCATGACGCAACGTCCGTCGAGGTGCCGAGTGTTGTGCTTGGTTCGCTCGCAGCAGAACGGCTCGGCATTCACCATCTGGTGGGTCATCCAACGATCAACATCTCTGGGAACCGGTTCGCGGTCATCGGCGTGTTGAACGAATTCGAGACGATCAACACCGACCTGAACCGCACGGCCATAGTGGGCCTTACCGTCGCGGAAGAACTGTTCGATACCGCCGACATACCGAGCGCCATCTACGCCCAGGTGCCACCAGAACAACTCGACGACGTCCGAGACCTCATCCCGGCCCAGGCAAACCC
>JBOEHD010000059.1:8410-13194 GCA_050633745.1 Acidimicrobiales bacterium | reverse complement strand
TGGCGGTCGGCGGAATCGGCATCGCCAACATCATGGTCATCTCGGTCATTGAGCGCCGCGGAGAGATCGGCCTACGGCGCTCGCTCGGGGCCACTCGCAAGCACATTGCGTCGCAGTTTGTCGTCGAGTCGACGATGCTGTCGCTTCTCGGCGGAGTGCTAGGAGTCGCTATTGGCGTCGGGATTGTCTTGGGTTACGCCCGATACAAGGACTTCGATGCCATTGTCCCGTGGTATTGGTTGTCGGTCGGCGTCGGCGCGGCGTTTGTGCTCGGAGCGCTCGCCGGGCTCTATCCCGCCTGGCGCGCCAGCCGCCTCGATCCAGCCGAGGCCGTCCGACCCGCTGCGTGAAAATCAGAGCTTCCAGGCCAAACCGGTTTCCTACTCCGTCAGCTCGCAGGGCCGCTTCATGGCCAGACCTCGGACAAGGATTACGCGGCGGTCAACGCGGCCCACAGACGGGTACCGAGTTCGTCTCCATCGAGTTCAAGTTCGTGTTGCCATGCGGCGGTGAGGGTCCCGACCAAGAGCGATGTCGCGGTCGCCGGGTCGGCGCTCATGCCGAACTCGGTCATGGCTTGCATCCAGCGGTCCGCCGTTGCCTGCTTCTGCTCAGCAACTTCCTCGGTCATGAAACCGGCATGCACCTGCCCCTCGACAAAGAGCAGCAGCTCGCGGTCCGCCTTGGCCTGTTCCCAAAGGCGCTGCCAAAGAACCAGGAAGCGGTCTTTGTCACTCTCGCTGTCGCCTTCGACTGGTTCGAGGGCGGATTCGAGCGCAGTGAGGTGGTCGACCAGGAGTTCGTTGGCGAGGGCAGCCTTGTCTGGCCAACGCCTGTAGAGGCTGGCAACGCCAACGCAAGCGCTCGCTGCGATCTCGTCGACCGTGCTCGAACCGAACCCAACGGCCACAAATCGGTTCAGGGCCGCTCGCTTGATGCGCTCGGAAACGTCGTCGACAGTCACACCTCCACGGTATCGGGCCCACCACATCGGCCAAATCGGAAGAAATATTCCGTTTCTCCGGAGGATTTCTTCCGCTGTCGGCTAGTGTCGGTCATAGCGAGAGGAGCGCACATGGTTTCGATCCCTACAACCGTTAACGGCGCCGCCGTCAAAATCAACGTCAACGGACCCGAGGCTGCCGTGGATGTGATCCGAGAGCAGCTCGGCCTGACCGGCACCAAGCTCGTCTGTGGCGGGGGTGTCTGCGGCGCCTGCACCATCCAGATTGACGGCGAACCGGTGGCGGGCTGTCTGACACCGGCGACCGCATTACAAGATGCCGACGTAACCACCGTCGAAGGGCTGGCTTCAGGCCAAGATCTACACCCGGTACAACGGGCATTCATTGCCCACGACGGCTTACAGTGTGGCTACTGCACGCCCGGCTTTGTTACCGCAGCAAGCGCGTTCGTCGACCGCTGGCGAAGTGAGCATGGCGATTCAGAACCGTCCCGCCACACCATCGCCGATGCCTTGGCCGGCAACCTTTGTCGGTGCGGTGCGTACGCCGGCATCTACCGCGCCGTAGCCGCTGCATGCCGCGGAGAGCACGACGAGCCAACTACCGCCGCACGGGTTGACGGTGAGGCCAAGGTCACCGGCGCTGCCGTGTACACCACGGACGTCTACCCCGAGAACACGCTTCACGGTGTCATCGTTCGGTCTTCACTCGCTGCAGCAGACGTTGGCCCAACCCCCACCGATGCAGCGCCCTGGGTGGTCGACATGCTCGGCGAACAACGGTCGGTGTCCTATGCAGGCCAGCCAATTGCCGCCGTTGCCGCTGAGACCTTGGCCGAGGCACGTCGCCTAGCATCCGACCTGCCGATCGAACTGACGGCCAAGCCGTTCGTTATCGACCCGGAACAAGCCAAACTGTCGACGTCGCCGATCGTGCACGCCGGCAAGGCCGCACGACAGAACGCCCCGAATGCCGCCGAAGGCGCTCCCTTCCCGGCTCGCTGGTCTGGCAACGTCCGCGGACCGATGTCCGTGCCGTTCCGGGGCCGCGCCGCAAGGCGACGTATCGAATCTGCCCAGGCCAACGATGACGCCGGCCTGGTCGAGCTAAAAATGGGAACGGGCATTCAGCTGCACAGCGCGCTCGAACCACATTGCGCCGTCGCCGACTGGTCAAACCCCGAGCGACTGATCCTTTGGGCCAGCACACAATCGGTGAACTTCGTCCATGAAGAACTCGTCGAGAAGTACGGGCTCGCTCCCGGCGCAATCGAGGTACATGCCGACTTTGTCGGCGGTGGCTTCGGTGCAAAGGTCGGCCTTACCGCAGACATCGTCGCCGCCATCGAGCTTTCTCGCAAAGCTCGGCGACCGGTTCGTGTCATCCTGGACCGGCGAGAGGAACTCACCGCGACGGGCAATCGGCCGGGGAGTTCGTCGGTGATTCGTATGCTCGTCGACGATGACGGGGCGCCTCAGGCATTGGTCTTCGAGGGTGAGTCGCACACCGGCTCAGCACGAAACGGCCCATTCGCCATGCTGGCCGCGTTGATGTACCAGCGGTCGCCGAAGCTGACCAGGGATCGCGACATCATCACCAACGCCCCACCCGGGGCGGCGTTCCGTGCCCCTGGTGGCCCAACCGCTGCCTGGGCCCTCGAAAGCGCGCTTGACCAGGCAGCTCACCAACGTGGCCTCGACCCGCTCGAGGTGCGGCTGCGTATCGACGGCAACACCAAGCGCCAGGAGCTCTATTCGTGGGCCAAGGACCTCGACATCTGGAAGACGCGCCCAACGATGGGATCAGCAGCGGGCCGGTTCCGGCGTGGTGTCGGTGTTGCAGCGTCGAACTGGCTGTACATCATGGACCCGGCAGCCGAGGTCGAGGTCGCTGTCGAACAGGGTCGCCTCGTCGTGACCTGTGCGACCCAGGACATGGGCACTGGTTCCAAGACCGTGCTCGCCCGAGCGGTCGCTGAGGTGTTCGATGTCGAACCCGGTGATGTCGAGGTCCGCATGGGCTTCGCCGATGGGGTCGCGCCGCACGGTCCGGTCTCGGCCGGTTCACGAACCACGCCGTCGATTTGGTCGACCGCAGTCGATGCCGCCGAAAGATTGAAGGAGCTGACCGGAGCAACACCGTCGGTCGAACACGATGGGCTGTCGGTCCGCCGCGAACGAGCGAAGGACAGCCGACGGGGCCTGCCCGGAACGCTGCCCACCAGCCTCAAGATGGGCCGTGGGCTCTCTGGGGCGCTGCATCTGAGCGAGGTCGAGGTCGACACTCTGACCGGCAAGACGAGGGTACTCTCCGTGCACGCAGGTATAGCCGTGGGGCGCATCCACTCCCCCATGACCGCTAAGAATCAGGTTGAGGGGTCCATCATCCAAGGCATTGGACTGGCTCTCTACGAACAGCAGGTGCTCGACCCCCACACCGGCCTGACGCTTACCTCGAACCTGGAGGACTATCGCCTTCCGCAACTCGGTGACACACCGGAGATGCATATCCACTTCAACGAACAGGGATGGGATCACGTGCCAGGCGGAGGTGTTGGCATTGGCGAGGTTTCCACCATCAGCCAGGCCGCTTCTGTTGGCAATGCCATCTTCAACGCCACCGGTTGGCGACCAACTCACCTACCTATTCGCCCGGACCGGGTTCTGGAGGCTCTCCGATGATCCATCTACCAAACACCACTTCCGAACTCGCCAGTCTCGACACCGACGGCGCTGTCATACGAGCGGGAGGGACCGATCTGCAGGAGCGTCTTCGGGCCCGCAATTCGCAGCCGACCCTGGTCGACCTTGGCGGGATCGATGGGTTCTCCGCCATTTCCAAAGCCGACGAAGGTTGGCGGCTCGGTGCCGGAGCGACGATCGCTGCTGTTGCCGAGCAGACGGGGGCGATGTATCCGGCTCTTGCCCTGACGGCGGGCGGGCTCGCCACGCCTCAGGTACGGGCCCGCGCCACGATCGGCGGCAACCTCGTGCAGCACACCCGATGCTGGTACTACCGCCATCCGGAGATCTCCTGTTTCAAGTCCGGTGGCGACTCGTGCCCCGCACGCGACGGCGAGCACCTCTACGGCGTGGTGTTCGACAACGCCGCTTGTGTGCATCCCCACCCGTCCTCGATGGCGATGGCGTTGCTTACCTACGATACGGGCATTTTCCTGACCGATGGGACCGCCCTCTCGGTCGATGAACTCCTGGGCGACGGCACAGACGCAACTCGGGACAATCAGCTCCCGGAGGGTGCGGTCATTGCGTCGATCGACCTGCCCGCCCCGTGGGGTGATGAACGAGCCGCCTACTTCCGGTCGATCAGTCGTTTCGAGGCCGAGTGGCCGCTTGTCGAGTGTGTGGTTCGCGCTCGGTTTAGCGGGAAACAGATCGCCGACTGCCGGGTCGCCATCGGCGGTGTGGCAACCGTACCGCTTCGTATGGAGGCCGCTGAAGCGATCCTGACCGGTGCGCAGCTGAGCGACGAGATCATCGAACAGGCATCTGTGTCGTGTACCGAAGGAACCGTGCCGCTGCGGGACACCGGGTACAAGGTCGACCTCATCGCCGCGACGGTACGCGAAACGCTCGAACGCCTTCGATAGTCGCGCTGCGACACCAAACCCAGCCACTGTCGAGCTGGGGTCAAACTTGGGTGACAGCCTCAGTCGGCGCCTCGGGCCTCGGCGACAAGACCCTTGAGTTCCTCAAGGTGGTTGTCGTGGACCTGGCGAGGGGTGACGCCGTGCTTGATCGCAACCGCAGCTGCGGCGGCGGTTGCGATTGCATGCTGGGCGCCGTTGCCCATGAACTT
>JBOEHD010000059.1:0-8389 GCA_050633745.1 Acidimicrobiales bacterium | reverse complement strand
GCCGGAAGTCGTAGTCCTCGTGTATGGGGTGGTGCAGGCAGAAGGCGCCGGAGTTCTTAACAACGGCATCAGGGAACTCGACGTGGTCGTTGATGTCGTTCTCGGTAAGCACGTGGTCACCGATGTAACGACGAAACTCTCCCTGACCGGCAACGTGTCCAACCCAGTCGAACTCCAGGTTCGNNCCCTCGGTGTAGGGATCACACCACTGGCCGTACTCCCAGTAGTGGGTGAGCCTGCGGGTGAGGTTTGCCCGTTCGTCGTCCTCGGGTGGCCGGAACGCCTCGACCACGGGACCATCGCCGTTGTCCTTGCCTGGTTCTCTCGCCTGACCGCCGAGGTCTGCGAAGTCCTTTGCCACCTCGGTTGCCCATGGAACGTCTGGGAACTCGACAGGCTCGTCGGCCATCCCGGTGCGGAAGAAGATCGTGTGGCCATGGTGTTGATCGAGGCGTTCCGGTGGAGCGTGGCTCTCGCCGTACTCGGAAGCGGCCTCGATGCCGAACATCGTGGGTGCCCCGGCGAGGATCCCCAGGATTGCCGTGCCGGTGCAGTCGATGAACTGCGACCCGGCGATCCTGATCTCGCGACCGGAAACCGCCTCGCGGGCGTCGATGGACTCGATGGCGTCGCCGTGCATTACAACGTCGAAGACCTGCTGATGAAGGAAGACCGTCACTTCGGGCTCCGCCTCGAGGAGCCGACCGACTTGGAGGTCACCATCCGGTGTGCGGGCGATGGCTTCGGCCACCGTCGAGCCCTTCTCACCCCGCGGGCCGATCCCGATCTCAACGCTGGCGTTGCCGCCGAGCACCGGCCGGTTCTGCACAACCGCAACCCGCAACCCGAGACGCGCCGCAACGAGCGCGCCAACCGAACCCGTCACACCACCCCCGACAACGACCAGGTCGAAGGGCCCTTCAGGTGAGGGCTCCTCGGGTAGGCCGCGAAGAACGCGTCGCCAGGCTCGGGCCTCGGGACCGGCGCCTTCAACCGGCTCGTTGCCGTCGAGGCTCAGGAAGATGGCATCGCAGCGGCCATCGAACCCCGTCAGATCGTGCAGCGTGACATCGAGCGGGCCAGCGTCGAGGTTGACGACCCCGGCAGGCTGCCAGACCCAGTCCTGCCCGTTTGCGCCAAACTCGGTACTCAGCCTCACGTTTCCCAATGAGACCTCGAAGCGTCCAGGGTGATGGGCCGGAACCCAATCCTTGGCCCGTACCCACACCGAGTAGGCGCCGCCTTGTGCGAGGTCGATGACGGTGTGTGCGTCACCAACGGGTCGACCATTGCCGTGGGCGAGCAGGTATGGCGACCCCATCTCCATGTCGAACTGGGAGTCGAGCACCCAACCGCCGTAGTTCTCGAACTCCTCGGCCTCGATCAGCACGTCACCGAGCTGCGACTCACTCATGTTCTATCTCCTCTGCCCGCCGGACTGGTGGGCTCGCCGGCAGGTGGTCGAGAACGAGCGTTTCGTGGACGATCACCAGCTCTGCAGTTCTGGCAGAACCTCTTTGGTGAACAGGCGCATGCTGGCCTCAGCCTCCTGCGGCGGCATGCCGCCATAGCGGAAGCAGGTCGCGAGCTCGAAGTCACCGATCGTTTCACGGCGGCTGGCGAAGGTCTCTAGCAGCTGGTCCGGGGTGCCCCAGGCGTTGGCCGCCAGGAAGCCTTTGATGTAGCCGTCGACCCCGATCTTCTCAAGAAACTCCGCCTGTTTGGCGTAGCCCCGATAGCCGTTGATCTCCGAGAAGTGGTCGCTAAACAGCTCGTAGTGTTCGAGGATGCTCATGAGGTAGACGCTCATATGGCGCTCGGCCATCTCGCGGGCGTAGTCGGCGTTTGCGTGGCAGAACGTGAAGTCAGACGTCATCGGGGCCGGTGCGTCAGTGCCGTGGATCTCACGGTGAAGGCTTCGCCAGCCCTCGATGTGATCGATGCGTTTCTCCCAGCGGTTTTCGGCGAACATGACCAGGTGGGCGCCGAGACGGGCGCAGGCCTCAACCGAGTCTCGCGAGCCGGCGATGGCGTAGGTTCTGTCCTTGAACGTCTTTGTCGGGCGTGGTCGGATCTCGGTTCGCGGCTGCTTGTAGTACTCGCCGTCGCCCTCCATAAAACCGGTTTCCAAGGCGTCCTGAATCATGATCGACGCCTCGTCGAACCGACCCCGGGCCTCGTCCATCTCGATGCCACGGAAGTGGCTGTATTCACGTCGGCTCAGACCGCGGCCGACACCGAACCGGACCCGACCACCCGAAAGATGGTCGAGCATGGAAATCTTCTCAGCCACCCGGAGCGGCTCGTTCCAGGGCAGGATCACGGCCCCGGTCGCCAGGTCTATCTGCTCGGTCTTCGCCGCCAGATAGGACAGCAGCTGCATGTTGTCAGGACAGAAGCTGTAATCGTAGAAGTGATGTTCGACCGGCCAAAGCGAGCCGAAGCCGAACTCGTCGGCCAGCAGCGCCAGCTTGATCTCTTCGTCGTAGACCTGCCCGTCGCTCACGCCGTCGAACCCGTGCGACGTGAAGATCATCTGCATGCCGACTTCCATGACAAACCCCCTGTTTGACCTGCCTGAAACGCTACTCGTCCCCTACTGCAGAGGTCCAAGCCGCTGGTCCTTCGCCCCCATCTAACGAGCGCACGGTGAAGAACCAGCCAAACGGGATTCCGGTGCGTCTAGATCGAAACTCACACGGGCGAAAGCGCTAGTGGGTTGGCGGTAGAGGCGGGAGGTAAGGGTTTCGGGCTTCTGGGTTGCTCTGCAGAGCGGTCGGGACAGGCGGAGGCGTTGCCGCCCAGGAAGCTTGAATGGCGATGTCTTGACGTTTGACGACAGCTCGCAGCACGTAGAGGAAGGCGAGCCCGGCGGCGACGGTGAGAACTTGTGCCACAAGAGTCCAGATCGCCTCGGTTGAGAGTTGTCTCATGGTGAAGACACCATTGCGGGTCAGCCTGCCAACGATTCGGTCTGCAGCGCTGCTGGCGATGAAAAGACCCCACCAGAGTTTGAAATAGCTGGGCGGTGTAGCGTTTATCGGGCCGGGTGGAGGTGGTGGACTTGTCACCCAGATCTGCTTGACCATGTCATAGGGACGGACCAGATTCAGGAACGGCACGAACCAGCCGGTGATCGCCCAATGGGTCTTGTGTTTGGCCCGCCCTGGTTGGAGTTTGGCGCCGTTCTTCGTCATTCTTCGGATCAGCGCGATGGATGTGATACCGGTGGCGACCAGCAGGAGGAACTGGAGTAGGGCAAGCAAACCGCTGGCGAGATATATGTTGTCGGTCGTGTCAGTGATATCTGCGAGTGATCCTGATGGATCAAATGCTGCGATCAGGTAGATCTCTAGCGGAACGTCCAATGCTGCTACCGCGATGCAGGCAGACAAGAGCACAAAGCAAACCGTCGCCAATGTGCCGGGTGGGGTCAAGTCGATCGCAGTCTGTGTGCGGTATGCCGAAGAAGGCCCGGACGTCGGAGATGGAAACGCCATCCCCTTGATATCGACGCTGCGACCCCAGCGCTTGAGTCATCAGCGCATTGATCGGGCCGTGCTGGTAGCGGTCATAGATCAGGTTTAGATACTGTCTGCGGTGTGTCTGACTCACCTGAAGATCAAGGTCCCGTCCTGGCGGTAGTCACCGGAGCATCCCGTGGGATTGGGGCCGCCATCGCTGCTGCCGCGGCCGCCGACGGGGCTGTGGTTGCAGTATGCAATCGCTCCGCCTCCGACTTCGAACGCCAACTGACAATCGACCTCTCCCATCCAGAGTCGTGGGCTGAGTTCGCCAAGTGGTTCGACACGCTCGTCGACGACGTCGCCCCCGGTCGGATCGTGGCAGTTCACAACGCCGCCACGCTGACCCCGATCGGATTCGCCGGCGAAGTCGACGCCGAGAGTTACGCCAGCAATGTATTGCTGAACAGTGCGGCGCCACAGGTGGTGGGCGACGCCATTATTCGCACCGCGGTGCGAGCGGCAACACCGACGGTGTTGGTGCAACTGTCTTCAGGTGCCGGGAAGAGCCCGTACCCCGGGTGGACCAGCTACTGCGCGTCAAAAGCCGCAGTCGACATGTGGGTTCGCTCGGTCGGCGTCGAGCAGGCCGACCGCGATGACCTCGTCCGTGCGCTGTCCATCAGCCCCGGTGTGGTAGCCACCGCCATGCAGGCCGAGATCAGAAGCAGCGACAGCGATGCCTTTCCCAACGTCGAGCGTTTCCAGGGTCTGCACGACGACGGTCATCTTGCCGACCCAGCCGAGGTCGGGGCCACGATCTGGCGGATCGCTCGATCCGAGACATGGGCCAATGGCACGGTCGGCGACCTGAGCCTGGCCGAAACCTAAGACCTCACCGGTTTCGACCTGCGCCAGAAGAACACAGTCAACCCGCTTTTTCGTTCGTGGCTGCGGCCAGCACGGAGGAGTCATAGAAGCCGAGTCCCCCGTCGCCATAGTCCATGGAGAAACCGAGACGGCTGCGAACCGCTTCTGGCAGTAAACGCGCATCGGCGTAGGGCATCGAAAGGTGTTGGTTCTCTTCTTGTCGAAGCCAGTCGAGTGTGTAGGTCAGCACGATTCCGTAGCGCCAGTCATCCTCGGTCACGTTTGCCCCGCCGCCGTGCAAGGTGCCACCGAGCCAGAAAAGCACCGACCCGGCTGGCATCTCGGCCCGCACGATCTCGCCGGGCTTAGCAACTCGATCGGCGGTCCATCGATGGCTCCCCGGAACGAGCTGTGTGCCTCCGTTTTCCACGCTGAAGTCTGAGATCGCCCACATCGACGCGAGGATCAGGTTTGGTCGGGGCACCGGAAAGTACCGAAACAGATCCTCCTCCCGGTGCAGGATCTGATCACGCGCCCCCGGACCGATCTCGAGCGCGGCACTCACGTTAAGCTGCCACTTCTTGCAGTTGGTGAGCAAGTGTTTGTCTCCGAGTTGTTCGACAACCGGATGCATCATCAACTCGCGCATGGTCGGCGATCGGTGCATCAGCGCGATGACACGGTGGGTCTTTCCCGGATAAAAGTCCGTCGGATCGTCCTCTGCTGCCGGGGCTGCCTCGACGTACTCAGCTAGCTCGGCCTTCACGCTCGCGCAGGCGTCGTCGTCCGCCATGCCGTGCACAACAAGACATCCGGCTTCGTCGAGCGCCTCATACATGACATCGGGATCGGCATCGGCACGGCACTCGGGAATCACGGCTGACATGACGTCTCCTTGTTTATCGCAACGGCCTGCCCCGCCAGGTGCGCCATCATCTGCAGTTTCACCTGCCGACGGCGCGGGGAACCCGGTCGTTCTGTTCGACGTAAGGAAACACGTCGTCGAAGCCGCAGAGCGTATGGAACAACGCTGGGTCCACGCAGTCCTCCGCGAGCGAACGGTCGAAGTTGTTTCGGAACTCCTCCTGAGGCAGAACCATCAGGTGCCGGTAATAGTTGGCTATCGACAACCGCATGCCTGGAGTCTGCTTCGGAAACGCCCCATGCCAGGTCGCGCCGTGGAACACGAGCAACGACCCTTTCGGCGCCTCGCACGGCACCGCCCGCCGGACGGCGTCAGGGAAAGTCGGCGGTGTCATGCGCCGGTGCGAACCGGGCACATAAGCCAGCGCTCCCCCCTCGTGGGTGAAGTCGGTCAGACACCAGTTGGTGTTGGCGGTGAGAGCGTTTCGACCCCACGGAAGAGGAACCGCTAGCTGATCGCAGTGCATTCCGAGGTTCGGGCCGTAGCCGTAGTCTCCCTGCCACTTGATGAACGCGTTGTGGCTGCTGAAACGAGTGGCGCTGGATCCGACCATATGGCGAATGAGGGCCACCGCCACTGGATTGACCGCAAGATCGCGAAAGCTGCGGTCGAGGTGGCACAACCGTTGGAGCAGGAATTGTGAAGGAACTTCTGGGTCTTCCTCGCCTGCGAGTTCGGCGAGAACGTGGTCCGGCACCGGGAATTCGATCTCACCCTGCGGCCCCTCATCGAGATCGAACGGGCAGCCCACGATCTCCTCGGCCCGTGCGAGGAGGAGCTGTGCAAGCTCGTCAATCCGCTCCTCGGTGACACCGTGCACCTCTGGCGGAACCACCGCGAGCCCGTCGACCTCCAGCTGCAGGACGTACTTCTCAAGTCCTAGCTCTACGATCTCGGGTGCGAGGCGTGTGCGTTCTGTGTCTGTAGCCAACATCGAGTCTCCCTCGGTTACCAAAGGAGGCTACTGCAACGGGGGTTCTGACTTCATTTCTGATTCTGAGGTGCACACGCCGCCCAACTAGTGGGGCGGCACTGCCCGACAGGCGGTGCTGCGTCAGCTGGCGTTGTAGAGGCGTCGAGCTTCTGAGCGGAGTTCGTCGCGAAAGTCTGGATGGGCGATCTCGATCAGCGCCCCGATTCGCTCGTTCACGCTCCGACCACGGAGTTCGGCGACGCCGTACTCGGTCACAACAAAGTCCACGAAGGTTCGGGGAACGGTCACCGGTGTGCCAGCAGGAAGTCCGGCCACGATGCGACTCACCCGTTCGCCCGTTGTCGAGAGAACCGAACTCGATGGCACAACGCTCACGCTCTTCCCGCCCGGTGAGTACGACCCGGCCATCATGAACACCTGTTGACCGCCCACGCCGGTGTATGGCCGGCTATCGAAGCTCTCGGCTGCGACCTGCCCGGTGAGATCGACGGCCATGGCGTTGTTGATCGTGACGAAGTTGTCGATTTGAATCAGGCGCCGCAGGTCGTCGGTGTAGCCGAAGTCGTAGAGCTCGAAGGTTGGGTTGCCGTCGATCAACTGCATCTCGGCCGCGTCGAGAGCGACGAACGCGCTCCCTACTACCTTGCCTCTGTGAATGGACTTGTTGTTGCCGGTGACCACACCCTGCTGCACCAACTCGGCGATACCGCCGGTGATCAGCTCGGTCTGGATGCCAAGATCGTTCTTGAATCCCAGGTATTGCCCAACCTGGGACGCCACGGTGCCAACACCCATTTGAAGTGTGTCGCCGTCGTTGACNNGTGGCGGCGACCAGGTTGCAGATGGTTTCGGTCGAGTCGACCTCTTCCGCGGTCGGCCCCGGGGGCGCGGCGCCTCCGGCCTGAGCTTCGGCTTCGACGAAGAGATCGATCTGGTCGATGTGTACGTAGTTCTCGCCGCCGGTATGGATGAAGTCAGGATGGATTTCGGCGATCACACGTTTGGCATTGCGGACCATCGTGCCCGAGAACCAGACACCGAGACCGAAGCTGCAGTAGCCAAGGGCGTCCGGAGGAGAAACGGGCACCAGGTACGTGTCTGGCGCGTTACTAAAGCCGGCTGGCATCTCGTATTGGCGCCACGGACCGACGGGCATATGGCTGATCTCCCCGGCGATACAGGCGGACCGATTCGCTGGCGTGGCGTAGGTGTCGACGAGGTGAAAGGCGTGTGCCCACTTCGGGTCGCTCCAGGGGAAGAAGGCCGCCAGATGGTCCATTCGGATTCCCTCGACCTCGCCCCGGGCGCCACGCTCGGCCAACCCACGGCAAAGTGTCATCGGAGAACAGGAGTACGGAGCAGCAGCGACGGTACTGCCTGATTCGATCTGGCCCACGGCGGTCTCGACTGAAACCAGTTTCGAGCCAAGCTGTTCTTGATAGTTGTGAGTGGTCATGGGTCAAACATAACTCAGTCGCCGGTTTCGCTCACGGCCGACCGAGCGCTGTCACACCGTTGGCCAGTAAGGGTCGCGCAGCAACCGCTTCTTCAGCTTGCCACTCTCCTCACGTGGCAGCGCATCGATTACATCTATGGATTGCGGCAACTTGAATCTGGCGAGGTGTTCGCTTGCATACGCCATCAGCTCGTCGACGTCGAGGCGGGCGCCTGCGGCCGGTTCCACCACGGCCTTCACCGATTGGCCCAGCTCGGCGTCAGGAATTCCGAACACGGCGATGTCTGCCACGGATGGATGCTGAGAGAGCGTCGCTTCGATTTCGGCCGGATAAATGTTGACGCCACCGCGCAGAATCAGGTCGGTCCGCCGGTCGGCGAGATACAGGAACCCGTCGTCGTCGAGCCAACCGATGTCGCCGACAGTGAATCGTCCGTCGGGTAGTTGGATCGAGCGGGTCTTCTTTGCATCGCCGTGATACTCCGGCGTGCCGTCGTGACGCTTGACGTACACAGTGCCGATTTCGCCTGCTGGAAGATCATGGCCGTCTTCGCCGACGATCGACAGGGTCAACATCGGCGATGCCTTGCCGACCGTGCCCGGATGCGCCAGCCACTCCTGGCTCGTACACACCACCGGCCCGCTGCCCTCCGACGACCCGTACAGCTCTACGATGGTCGGGCCAAACCACTCGATCATGGCCTCCTTGGCCCAGCGCGGGCAGGGCGCGGCGGTGTGCA